>JAZNCK010000162.1:0-10315 GCA_045587505.1 Acutalibacteraceae bacterium | reverse complement strand
GTCCGAGACCGCAGATGAAAATTTTTGCATCTTTTATGTTTTTGGTGACTGCGAAATCTGTTCTGAATATCGGTGCAAATCTGTCTTCAACAGTCATATCTGAGCCTATCCATACACCTTTGAAATTATGTTTCATATTGTCCTCCAAAGAAAAAGCTGCGTCCGTGCCGGACACAGCTTTAAAACTATTTTAGTATGCCTTGCCCCAGTAAAGCATCTTTGTTGCAGGCTTGCCGCAGCAAACGCAAGTGTCGGAAATTGTTTCCTGCTCAAAGGGGATACAACGTGAAGTAACTCCTGCTTCTTCCTTGAGCTTATCCTCACAAGCACGGTCACCGCACCACATAGCCTTGATAAATCCGGGCTTGTTATCTGCGATATCCTTAAGCTCTGCAAAGTCTTTTGCAGTGAATGTCATGCTTGCACGACGATCGTAAGCCTTCTTGTAAAGACCGTCATGAACAGCCTGAAGGAGTTCGGGAATTTTTGTCTCAAGCTCGTCAAGTGAAACAAAAATCTTCTCACCGCTGTCACGTCTTACGATAACGCACTGATTGTTTTCAATATCCTTGGGTCCGATTTCAAGACGGAGAGGTACACCCTTCATCTCGTATTCGGCAAACTTCCAACCGGGACTGTTGTCACTGTCATCAAGTTTAACACGGCAGACATCAGAGAGCTTGTTGTAAAGCTCATTAGCTTTGTCAAGCACACCTTCCTTGTGTGCTGCGATGGGGATGATAACCAACTGAACCGGAGCAACATGAGGAGGAAGAACAAGACCGTTGTCATCACCGTGAGTCATAATGAGTGCGCCGATAAGACGCGTTGTGCAACCCCAGGATGTCTGGAACGGATGATGCTGTTTGTTGTCCTTGCCGCTGTAAAGAATGTTGAATGCTTTAGCAAAACCGTCGCCGAAGAAGTGAGATGTTGCACTCTGAAGAGCTTTGCCGTCGTGCATAAGTGCCTCGATTGTATATGTGTCCTCTGCGCCTGCAAAACGCTCTTTTTCTGTTTTTACACCCTTGACTACGGGCATAGCAAGATACTTCTCGCAGAACTCAGCGTAAACGTTGAGCATACGGATTGTTTCTTCCTGAGCCTCTTCGCTTGTAGCGTGGATTGTGTGTCCTTCCTGCCAGAGGAATTCTCTTGAACGAAGGAACGGACGTGTTGTGTTCTCCCAACGTACAACGCTTACCCACTGATTGTAGAGCTTGGGAAGGTCGCGGTAAGAATGGATAATATTTGCGTAATGCTCACAGAAGAGAGTCTCGGATGTCGGACGGACGCAAAGACGCTCTTCGAGCTTTTCGTTGCCACCGTAAGTAACCCACGCAACTTCGGGAGCAAATCCCTCAACGTGGTCCTTTTCTTTGTTAAGAAGGCTTTCGGGGATGAACATAGGCATGCATACGTTCTCGTGGCCTGTCTTTTTGAACATTGTATCAAGAGTGTGCTGGATGTTTTCCCATATAGCGTAACCGTAAGGTCTGATAACCATACAACCCTTTACGCTTGTATATTCGATAAGTTCTGCTTTCTTAACGACGTCTGTATACCATTTTGCGAAATCTTCTTCCATAGAAGTGATTTCTTCAACCATTTTTTTTTGTTGTGCCATTTTGTGTTTTTCCTGCCTTTCAAATCTGACGGAGAGGGGATTATTCGTGCTCCTCGATGTATTTAACCATATCTTCAACTGTACGGATGTTATCAACTGCCTCGTCGGGCACTTCCATACCGAACTCGTCTTCAACACTCATAATGATGTCAACAACATCAAGGCTGTCAGCACCGAGGTCATCAAGAATATGACTTTCACCGGTGATTGTTTCCGGATCAAGCTCAAGCTGATCTGCAAGGATTTCCTGCAGTTTTTCAAAGATATCCATAATTATACTCCTTTGTATTTTGTATAGTAATTATAATAGTCTCCTTAATACAAAATATTAGTAAGAAAACACAATTTTGTCAATAGTTTTAGGGATATTTTATTATTTTGAATTGGGCCTGTTTTTTTGATATCTGTATATATTCAGGCTTTTTGTGAATAATTCAACGGTGTAAAGCTTTTTTCTTTACGTAAAGGTTTCACACTTGACGCTGTGGAAAACTCGGTGGAAAATGTGGAAAACTTAACGCAGAATCGTGCCTTTCACCTTAAAACGGTGGAAAATTTGTAAAGCAAAAGACTTTACACCTGGTTTTTAACCAAATTAAGGAAATGTTTCACGGATGAAAAATTCAAAAAATAATGTATTTTTTATTCACTGCAGTCGATTACACGATGTGCAAGTTCCTCCAACTGTTCCATTGACGAAAGCGTACCCACTTCCTGACGGAAAGAAGCAGCCCCACGAATGCCTTTGATGTACCACGCAGCGTGTTTACGTGCTTCGCGCATACCTACTTTTTCCCCTTTGTACTCACAGATCATACGTATATGCTCAATCATCACTCTCATACGCTCTTCAATGGGGGGCTCGGGCAGTTGAGTTCCTTTTTCAAGATATGCATTAACACTCTCAAATATCCATGGTCTGCCGAGAGCTCCGCGGCCAATCATAAGGAAGTCACAGCCTGTATGCTCGAGCATGTTTCGGGCACTTTTGCCGTCAATTATGTCGCCGTTTCCGATAACCGGGATTGATACCGACTGCTTGACTTTTGCAATTTCGTCAAGGTAAACGGGAGGCGCATACATCTGCGTCCTTGTCCTGCCGTGTACTGTCAGTGCCGATGCACCGGCGGCTTCTATTCTTTTGGCAACCTCAACGGCGTTGATAGTCTCTGTATCCCAGCCAATACGGATTTTAACCGTTACAGGTACGGGCGAAACCCTGACAACGCTTTCCACAATGTCGCTGATCAACGGCGGATTTTTAAGCAAAGCCGAACCGCCACCGTTACCGGCTATTTTCGGTGCGGGACACCCCATATTTATGTCGATGAATTCGGGGTTGAAGCTCATTGTTTTGAGTGCTGCCTCTGCCATGATTTCCGGGTTGTCACCGAAAATCTGTGCACCTGCAGGTCGTTCTTTTTCGGAAAGAAAAAGAAGCTCTTTCGACTTTTTATCCTGCATGGTAAGTCCTTTTGAACTGACCATTTCGCTTATAACGTAAGCAGCACCGTACGAAGTACATAATTCACGGAATGCTCTGTCTGCAACTCCTGCCATAGGTGCAAGTGCTGCATGTCCTTTAATTTCTAAATTACCAATCTTCACAAAATCACCAAAAAATATTTTACCACGAATCTACCATAATTGTCAAAAGTATGGTACAATAATCGTATATACATATTTTCGGAGGCTTTTTTATGAGACTTCTTGTCATTGACGGTAACAGTATCCTTAACCGTGCTTTTTACGGAATTAAACTTCTCACAACAAAAGACGGCAGATTCACAAACGGTATTTACGGCTTTATGAATATCTTTCACCGTTTGCTTGAAGATTGCACGCCTGACAGAGTTGCGATTGCGTTTGACCTGAAAGCACCGACGTTCAGACACAAGATGTACACGGAATACAAAGCAGGCAGAAAAGGTATGCCTGATGAGTTGCGTGAGCAGATGCCCGTGCTTAAGGAATTGCTGAGTCTTATGGGATATAAGGTTGTCGAAAAAGAAGGCTGGGAGGCAGACGATATTCTCGGCACACTCAGCGTGCAGACCGGTGAGGGGGACAAATGCTTCATTGCCACGGGTGACCGTGACAGTCTTCAGCTTGTAAGTGAGAATACTACTGTTTTACTCGCTTCAACAAAAATGGGCAGAACCCAGACTGTTGCTTATGATGTTGATAAAATCAAAGAAGAATATGGTGTAACTCCGAAACAGATGATTGAAATCAAAGCTCTGCAGGGTGACAGCTCAGACAATATCCCGGGTGTTGCAGGAGTAGGTCCGAAAACCGCAGGAGAGTTAATTCAGAAATACGGTAATATCGAGTATATATATAACAACCTTGATACGCTCGATATTAAACCGAAGCTGCGTGAAAAACTACAGACAGATAAAGATAATGCATTCCTGAGCCATAAGCTCGGAACAATCGCACTTGATGCTCCGATTGATACCGATATGGATGTTTACGCACCTACGGCAGGGGATGCAGGTGCAGCAACAAGACTTCTTGCTTCTCTCGAAATGTTCAAGATGATAGAAACGTTTAATCTCGGTGCAGTACCGACAGCAATGCCTGAAAAGGAAACGGTGAAAATAAAGGTCAATTACGTTGACGAACTGTCAGAAATTAAACTCGGTGACACAGTCTGCTTTATACCTGTTTACGATGACGGTGAAGTAGTCAGGGTAGCGTTCATGACAGATGACGGGGTATTTGTTACCGAAAACAACAGCTTTGTTTTTGCGTCACAGCTTGCCGAAATGCTTGCTGATGAAAACACGCATAAAATAACCTACGATATAAAGCCTCTTTATTCATGGGCGTTTGCACGCGGAACGGAAATTAACGGTAAAGTCAGCGATATTATGATTGCAGGCTATATTCTCAATCCTTCTGCAAGTGATTATCATCCTTCAAGAATGGTACAGGAATACGGCGGAGTTCTGCCTGAAATTGATGTGGAAGACACGGTTGCACTTGAATGTGCCTCACTTGACGTTGCGTGGGAAAAAGTATCCGCTGAGCTTTCTGATAACGGTCAGCTTGACCTTATGTACAATATAGAAATGCCGCTTGCAAAGGTGCTTTCTTCAATGGAAGTAACAGGCTTCCTTGTGGATTCGCAGAGTATTGAAGAATACGGTGCCGTACTTGAAACACAGATAAGCGGCCTCGTAGAGAAGATTTATAACCTTGCAGGAGAGCAGTTTAATATCAATTCTCCTAAACAGCTCGGTACGGTACTTTTTGAAAAGCTTGGCCTGCCTGCAAAGAAGAAAACAAAATCCGGATACTCAACAAACGCAGATGTGCTTGAGGAGCTTGCTGAAGATTACCCGATAGTCGCACTTGTGCTCGAATACAGAACACTTGCAAAGCTTAAATCAACTTACTGTGACGGACTAAAAAAATGTGTTGCACCCGATGGAAGAATTCATTCTACACTTAATCAGACGGAAACAAGGACGGGCAGAATCTCCTCAACAGAGCCTAACCTTCAGAATATTCCCGTCAGAAGTGAGGTTGGCAGAGAATTACGTAAATTCTTTGTAGCAAAAGACGGTTGTGTGCTTGTTGATGCCGATTATTCACAGATTGAACTCCGTGTTCTTGCCCATATCGCTGACGACGAGAGAATGCTTTCTGCCTTCAATGATGGTGATGATATTCATACGATTACAGCTTCACAGGTTTTCAATATGCCTATTGAAGCAGTGACACCGCTTATGCGTACACGTGCAAAGGCTGTCAATTTCGGCATAGTTTACGGTATCGGTGCTTTTTCGCTCGCGAAGGATATAGGAGTTACCAGAGCAGAAGCAGACAGATATATCAAAGGTTATCTGAATAAGTTTTCGGGTGTTGACAGTTATATGCACAAGGTTATTGCAGATGCAAAGCAGAACGGCTATGTCAGCACACTTTTCGGCAGGAGACGTTACCTTCCGGAACTTACGGCATCAAATGCTATGCTTCGCAATTTTGGCGAGCGAGTTGCAAGAAATATGCCTATCCAGGGAACAGCTGCAGACATCATCAAAATTGCGATGATCAAAGTCTTCGAACGTATGAAAAAAGAAAATCTCAAGGCACGGCTTATTATGCAGGTGCACGACGAACTGATTGTTGAAGCACCTGAATCCGAGGCTGAAACAGTATGCAGAATTGTCAAGGAAGAAATGGAAAACGCAACCGAAATGAATGTCAGACTTACGGCAGACGTAAGTTCGGGTAAGAGTTGGTATGAAGCTAAAGAATAAGAAAAACAGATATACCGTTCCTGATATAATTCGCGGAATTTCCGTAATTGCAATGGTTGTTTACCACACGATGTGGGATTTGGTTTATCTTTTCGACGTATCAATCCCGTGGTTTAAAACCGAAGTAGGGTTCGTTTTTCAGCAAAGTATATGTTGGAGCTTTATCCTTATTTCAGGCTTTTGCTTTCAGCTTGGCAGTAAAAAACTGAAAAGAGGTCTGATTGTCTTCGGATGTTCGCTTGTGCTTACGGCAGTTACGGCTGTCGTTATGCCGGAAGAGATCATTGTTCACGGTGTGCTGAGTCTTATAGGTGCATCGATGCTTCTGACCATACCTCTTGAATCTGTTTTAAAAAAGATACATCCGTTAGTCGGAATCGTTGTGAATTTCATTGTTTTTATGTTGACATATAATGTCCCGAACGGAGTAATCAGGGCCGGAGATTACGAGCTTCTGCATTTGCCTGATTTATTATATGCAAACACGGCAACGGCATTTTTCGGCTTTCCTCATAACGAGTTCAGGTCAACAGATTATTTTCCGCTTTTTCCGTGGCTGTTTTTATTCCTTACGGGATATTTCATTTATTCTCTTTTGAAAAAGACGGATAAAATGAATGTTCTTTCCGCTTTTTCGTGCAAACCGTTGGAATTTATAGGCAGACACTCTCTTGAAATATATATGGCACATCAGCCGATAATTTTTGGTGTTCTGTTTCTCATATTCAGTTGACATTTAAACTATCGGATGCTATTATCATACTATCAGAAATCAAAGGAGTGAGAAGAATGAAAGCATTATTTGTAATGCCGTACAACTGCGACCTTATCCACGCGGTTTCTCTTCCTATTGGTCTGATTTCGATAGCTACATACCTCAAAGAAAACGGATACGACGTAAAAATCTGTGATCTTTCGGTGTCTCACTCTAAAATCGAAAAAGTTTTTGATGAATATAAACCGGACATTGTCGGAATTTCACTTTCAAGTGTCAAGCATATCGACGGTGCGGTAAGCGTTACCCAAAAGCTGCACAATAAAGGAGTTCCCATTGTATGGGGCGGTACTTTCTGTGATGTCTGCGATCCGCAGATTGTTTTTGAAGGTGCAGATGTTGATTATCTCAGCTTCTGCGAGGGAGAAGCAACTTGGCTTGAAATTATGCAGACTCTTGAAAACGGTGGAGATTTCAGGCAGATCAAAGGTATCGCATACCGTGATGAGAACGGGAAGGCAGTTGTGACTCAGGAAAGAGAGTATATCGACCTTACAAAGCTGCCTGTGCTTGATTTTTCTCTTGTTGATGTCAGAGCATATTCCCAATACCTTTACGGTTGCAGCAATCTTGTTTATGTATATCTTTCAAAAGGCTGTCCGTCACAGTGTACATTCTGTGTCAATCAGGTGACACACAGATGTACTTACAGACGCCGTTCACTGGAACACTTTATGCAAGAGGCTGAGGTGCTCGTAAAAGAATACGGTGTTAACGGTCTGTATTTCTGCGATGAACTTTGTTTCAAAAACAAGGAACAGGTATATGAAGTATGTGATGCGTTTGAAAAATCGGGACTTGATTTCTTCTGGGGATTTCAGACAAGAGTTGGAATTCTTGGTGAAGAGGAATTCAGACGTTGCTATGAGTGCGGTTGTCGTTGGGTTGATTTTGGCATTGAGAGTGGAAACAAAGAACAATTGAAAATTATGAAAAAGGGAATTCCTTATGATAAAATTGTTCCTACTTTTGAAATATGTGACAGAATCGGAATTATCTCTCTTGCGAACTTTATAATCGGTCTTCCGGGGGAGACAGAAGAACAGCTTAAAGATACAGTCCGACTGGCTAATGAAATAAAAGCAACGCAGTGTTCTTTCTTGCAATATTGTATTTCTCCTAAAACAGAAATGAGCAAAAAGGCGATTGCAGACGGTCTTGTTAAGAATCCGGTCAGAAAGCTGAACGATTATAAAAAGATAGATTTTTTCCTTTCACGGACAGACAATCTTTCAAAAATAAAGCAAACAGACCTTAATGTGGTGCAGTCATACTATTTGTGGAATGCGATATTCAAAAAGAATTACGGTAAAGATGCAAAAGAATATGATTTGCTTTTAAAGCACGTTACGACGCTTATTAAACGCTTGTCTTTTCTGTCTTTCAAAGATTCAATTAAGTGTTTATATGAGTTTGTGTACCTTGGTTTAAGATTCTTCTGTGACGTATGTTTCCATCCGGGAATCAGAAGAAAGTATAATCTTAAAAAATAAAGGGCGATTTTGAACGTTGTTCAGAATCGTCCTTTTTCTTCGCTTAATGTGCCTATTATGAGGTAAAACGCAACAATAATTATTGTGAAATTTTCTCTTGTGTGAACAGCGATTATAATTCCTGTGACGAGCAATATAACTGAACAGATAATACTTGATTTCCTGTGTATTTTGCTGTCGGGGAAAAAAGCTGAAATTATATGTCCGCCGTCAAGCGCTGTTACGGGCAGAAGATTAAAAAGCGAAAGACCGAGGTTGATAACGGCATAGTCATTTCTATCCAAAATATAAAAAACAAAAAACAGAAGCAGATTTACAAAGGGGCCGGAAAAGGCGATGAGTGCTTCTTTTACGGGTGACAGAAGTCTTTTTTCTGTCACTATTTTTATCCCGAAATATCCGAGTTGGATTTTTTCTGTTTTTTTTCCGCAGGCAGTCATGGCTAAAAGATGTCCTGCTTCGTGCAACAGACACATTGCAAAACAAACAGCAGCATTACTTTCAGGAACAAGAACAAGCATCAGCGTGATGATTGCAGCAAACCAGAAGTCTATATTTACAACAAGTTTTGCAAACCGAAAGGTCATATTTTGCCGTCTTTTTCTTCAATTACATCCAACGGGTCGGTTGACCAACCGTTTTTGTTATGAATTTCAAAATGCAGGTGAGGTCCGGTGCTCCAACCTGTGCTGCCCACGAGTGCAATTACTTCACCTGCACGTATAACAGTACCTTCATCGACA
Source organism: Acutalibacteraceae bacterium (assembly GCA_045587505.1). Classification (GTDB taxonomy): domain Bacteria; phylum Bacillota; class Clostridia; order Oscillospirales; family Acutalibacteraceae; genus CAG-488. The sequence continues at coordinate 1,406 of JAZNCK010000162.1, read as the reverse complement.
AGCACTTCCGAACAGTGGCAATACAGAGTCTTAGTTCCGTCAGAATGTTCCATAAGAACATAGTTGCCTTTTTTGGACCCGTATCCCGTATCTTTAATAACACCGTTATATGCAGCAACTATGTTTGTTCCTTCACCGGCAGATATATCAATGCCGGTGTGTAATCCGTATTTTCCGGAAATCGGGTTTGTACGGTATCCGTAGCGTGATGTTATACGACCGTGAAGAGGGACAGTGATACGATCGTTTTTGTCGAGAGTTGCCATAACTGCAACGGCAGATGCTTCTCTGTCTTCACCGCCTTCACCGTCGGAACTCTCGGTTGTGTTTTCTTCAGGCTTTTCTTCTTCGGTGTCAACTGACCCCATAGCACCCTGAACCGTATCTTTTGCTGAATCAACCAACTCTTCGGTACTCATATCGATAGACATTATTCTGTTGAATTCTGCTTTGATAAGTTCGAACGTAGATGGACTTAATTTCCAGGCAAGAAAAACGAGAAATATCAGAAATGCACAGACTGCAATCTGTACAAAAATAACCTTGTTGCATTCAATTGCTGATTGACTTTTTGAGTTGTTTTGTTGCGTAGGGTTTATGTTTTGTTTAGTTTCCTTGACATCTTTTTCCATCATATCACCTCAAAAAATGATATGATAAAAAGGGCTTGATTAGAACCAATAATTAACTGATCTTTTATTGTTTACTCTGTGACGTGTTACACTGAAGACCGTATGATATGCAAGCTATAAGTCCAAAAAATAAGAGCCACGGAAAACCATGGCTCTTATTGGTTTAGTTGTCAGTTGAATTTGGTAAGAGTACCCGCATCGTATGTCCAGGGCTTGAATCCGATTTCGAGTGCAGGAGAGTTCTCTGCAAGTGTGAAATCACGGCTTGCGGCATCCCTGAACAGGGGATCTTTAAATAATGCATTGTTGAAATATCCGCGTGCAGTTATGATTACAAGAGTATCCCTGTCAATCAGTTTCATTGTGCTGCCCGAATAAACATTGCCACCGTGATCATAGTCCCAGTAAAGATTGCTGTCGTCAACAAACCAATCTTTTTTAACTTCAAACGCATATACAGGCGCATCATCGGTTACCAGAATATTGTTGGTCAGTGTAAGCGAATTGTGCTCCTCGTTTCTTGTGATGATAAACGCTCCGTCACCACCAAAAGCAAAGATGTTGTTCCTGATGATATTATCTCTTCCGTAATGTTGATGGAATGTCTGCGAAGAGCAGTCGTAAACAAGATTGTTTTCAACAAGCATTTCGCTTGAGCCTTCGTCGAGGTAGATACCCCATCCGCCGTAGCCGTAAGCACCTTCATCACAACCGACATTATAAATGACATTTCCCGAAATAACTGTTTCAGGCTGTATACCAAGGGTGTAGATA
>JAZNCK010000161.1:0-2030 GCA_045587505.1 Acutalibacteraceae bacterium | reverse complement strand
TATTAGTATTAATTTTCGGAGGTTGCAAAATGAAGAAAGAAAATACAAAAGAGAATAAAGAGTTTCTCGAAGGCGATGCCGCTAAAAAGAAAAAAAAGAATGGCGGTAAAAATAAAAAGGCGATTATTGCTGCTGTCGCAGTTTTACTCGTGGTTGCGATTGCTTTGGGTATCGTGTTTATCCCGGGTATGATTAACGCGAAGGTTCCCGGCAAGAAAAATGAAGACGAGGTCAATAAAGAGGCGGACAGTCTTTCCCTCATTCAGGAAGGCGACGTGGTACAGATGGAGGATGTCACTGCTATCACAGGCGCTACAGCTCCTGACGGAACCGTTACTGATAACAAGGGTATTCTTGACAAAGAAGGTCATAAGATTTACTCTACAGGGCAGAAGGATGCAAACGGTCTTGAGATTTACACAACAGGTAAGATGGACTCAAAGGGTAACATTCTTTACACTAAAAACCAGACTAATTCGTTCGGTTCACTTCTCTACTATACGGGAGTGTATGACTCAAACGGAAAGCTTATGCTTTCTCCTACAACAGAGAAGCCGGACTACACAACAAATGAAAAACCAAATCTGTACAAACCGGAAGCTACCAAGCCTACAGTTACTGTTCCTCTGGACACAGACTCAGACGTAACCATAACAGGTATGGCAGGTGATTATACAAAGTTTTTCGGAGGTAAGGGTGTTGATAACTTCAACGCTGTTGCAGCGTGTGATGATGGCGGTTATGTAGTTGCCGCATATTCACAGTCATATGACGGTGATTTTGCAGGTGTAAGCAAGGATTGGGCAGGTCACAGTGCCGTTATCAAGTATGATGCACAGGGTAATGTGCTCTGGAAATATGATCTCGGCGGCGATGCAGATGTATGGTTCAATGATGTTGCAGTGCTCAGAGACGGTACAATAATTGCCGTAGGTCTTACAATGGCTGAGGAAGAGCCCGCAAAGCAGTCAAAGGCACATTCAGCATTGATTGTTCGCCTGAAGAAAAACGGTGACCATATGTGGACTTATGTTTTCCCAGGCAGCGCAGAAGAAACAGGTGAATTCATTCAGTCAGTTGCAGCTGCTCCGGACGGAGGTTTTGTAGTCGGCGGTAAGGCTGAATCAAACAGCGGATTCTTCAAGGGCGGTTCAAATGCACGTAAGGCTTTTGTTTTCAAGTTTGATAAAAACTGTAACATTGAATGGAGAAGAATTCTTTCAGGTTCAATGTCAAACAATATAACAGCTCTGGATGTAAATGATAAAGGCGATATTTTCGCAACTTGTGTTACTGTTTCAAGTGACGGTGACTTCGCAGGACTTTCATATAAGGGTTCTGCAGGTGCGATGAATACGGTTCTTATGAAGCTCGAAAAAGACGGTGACCTCGAGTGGAAGCACTATCTCCAGAACTCAGGTAACAGTGAGTATAATTCAGTTATTGCTACTGATGACGGTGGTTGCGTAGTTGCAGGTTCATTTAACGTAAAGAAGAAAGCAGACGGCATCTACAACTCAACATTCGGTAAGTCAGACGGTTATGTTATCCGTTACAATGAGGATGGCGATGTTCATTGGGCAAGACTTGTCGGCGGTCAGGGCGATGACTATATCAACGGAATCACAAAAATTAACGGTGGTTTTGTAGTGGTAGGTAACACTGATTCTGTTGACGGTGATTTTAGTGGCGAAAAGCTTGGCGGTGAAAATGACGGCTTCATTATGTATCTTGATGAAAAGGGTCAGACCTGCGAGAAGTTTGTGCTTAACGGTAAGACAAACGACAATGCGAAGAGTGTTTGTACACTTTCAGACGGTACGGTGGTAGTTGCAGGATCAACAACCTCACAGGATGAATTCTTCCACGGCTCAGAAGCAGGAAAACAGTTTAAGGGCTTTGTATCAAAATTTACAACTAAATATTAAAATTCAAAGCAGGAGGAAACTCCTGCTTTGATTATGCTTCTTTACAAATTGCTTTTGTAGTGTTAGAATTACTTTATAATACCGAAAGGGTGATTTTATGAA
>JAZNCK010000160.1:0-30011 GCA_045587505.1 Acutalibacteraceae bacterium | reverse complement strand
GCAGAGTTATCGTTCTGGATATTTTTGAAATACTTGAACGTCACATTCTCGTTTTCATTAAGAACGGCATAGTCGTACTTGTTATAATTTTCATTTGTTTTTACGGTTTCGGTCGGTACTGTGTACTGAATTGCCTTGAGCTTTTCACGCTTCATATGAAGAATCGGATGCTCTTCGGTGTGTATAACCTTGTCACCCGTAAGAAGCGGCAACATTGAAACACCGTCAATGGTTCTGTCCTCGGGAAGTGTGTTCTTTTCACCGTTTACACTCACACCGCAAAGGTCAATAAGTGTCGGGAAAAGGTCAACCATAACTGCACTCTGTTCAAGAACAGTACCGGCATCCCAAAGTCCGCCGTTACCCCAACGAAGCATAAACGGAACTTTCTGACCGCCTTCATAAGCAAGGTACTTACCGCCGCGAAGTTCGTTGACAGAGCCTTCAAGTGCCGGACCGTTATCGGATGTGAATACGATAATTGTATCGTCCATAACTCCAAGTTCTTCAAGCGTTGCGAACAGTTTACCGAGATAATAGTCGAACTCCGTTACACAGTCAACATAAGTGCCCATACCTGTTGTGCCGTCAAAATCGTCACCTGCAAAAACAGGACCGTGAGGCCACGGAGAAGCATAGTACGCAAAGAAAGGTTCATCAGAATTCTTAACTGTATCCGTTACCCACTGTGTGATTTCCTCATGAATCCACTTCGTTGCCATACTCTGATCTTCGAGTTCATCGTAACCGTGTACAATTTCATACTCACCGTTTTCTTCAACAACATGATAGAACGGTGTCATATCATTAACGTGGTGACTGCCGTAGAAGTAATCAAATCCCTGGTTGGTGGGAAGATACTCGCCGTAATCACCGAGGTGCCATTTACCGAATGCACCTGTATTGTAACCTGCGTTTTTGAAAACTTCAGCTATTGTTATTTCATCACCCAGCATACCGTCGCAGTTTGCACCCATTTCAAAGGAATTGAAAAGTCGTGTTGTAGCAAATTCCGTGGTTGAACTGATTGTGGGATAGATAACATTATCCGCATAACCTCTGAACGGATAACGGCCCGTAAGAAGTCCGAAACGTGCCGGTGAACATACAGAATAGCATGAATAGAAGTTTTCAAGATTGACACCCTCTTCACCGATTCTGTCGATGTTCGGAGTATCATAGATCGCACCGTTGAGAGAAACGTCACCGTAACCGAGGTCATCCATAAGGATAAAGAGCACGTTCGGATTGTCTGTTGAAGCCTTATCAACCTTACCGAGATAATCGTCGTGGCCCTCCCACAGTCTTTCAACATTCGGCTGTGAACGAAGATTCATTGTAAGAAGATAGAGAACGGTTGTAAGCACAAATACAATACTCAGAACTGCAGAAAGGATCTTCTGCAAGGATGCTTTTTTGAATTTCTTTGTCGCAAGAAGAAAAAGTAATGCACAGATAATTGCACTCGGCAGAATAAGAAGTATGTTGCCGAGGAAACGCAGTCCGAGATTACCTGCACCCGCAAAAAGGGCGTTTTCAGCAGATTTCCAACCTGAAAGGCAGTTTGAAAACGCACCGAAACCTGCATCTGCACCGTATACTACGTAATACATTGTAACTGCAAATCCTGATGTTGCATAAGCAGCGAGAACATTTTTAGACGGCTTTTTGCTGATAATCAGGCTCAGAATAACAAGCACTGTGCATATACACATAAAGCCGACATTGACAACTGCAAACATATTTGTTCTTTTGTAAAGCAGTGCAATAATTAACAACATTGATATAATGTTCGGCAGGAAGCTGAACACCTGTTTCTTTTCTTTCATTTTAAACCCTCACTGATTTATTGACGCTTATACAGCGGGAACAAAGTTTTTGAAAACAAATTCAACCATTGTTTCAAGTACTGCTGTTGCAAGTTTTACAAAATTAAGGAAACTCGGAATCGTCTGCATCATATTATAAGCATCCTCAATCGGACTGTTCATTTCTGCAACAGGTACGAAAGTCTGATTGATTGTATCGTTCTGCATAAACTGCGGATATTCCGGCAAATCAAATACGGTAAGCTGCTCTTCACTTGCAAAGAGTACATCATAGAACACACCGTGACCGTCATGAGTTGTTGAATGAAGCATATCCTTTACAAACCATGTGCATTCGGGAAGCATACATGTTGACGCGTCAATCATTCTGTCGGGTGAGATGTAGTTTATATCGTTAAATCTTGCCTGAACGTAATCCTCGGGAAGCTGTGAACCGATAGGTGCACATGTTGCTCCGCAGGAAGCGTACTTCGTATCAACCGTACCGTCTGAAGTTTCCATATATGCTGAAACAAGCGGAGTTCTCTGCATATTGTAACCTGCTACGATATAGATGTTTGTGCCGTCTGCCTGAGCACCGCGGAGAAGCTGTTCTGCCTTACACTGAACTTCGTAATGGTAGAAGTCAAGTTTAGCAATAAGACCTGCCTGAGTTGCAGGATCAAGTTTCATAAATTCCTTACCACTTTCGTAATACTCATCGGGAACAAAGCTCCAGATACCCGGAAGTGTTCCGAAAATCGGGATAAGACACTCATCAAAAACTCTATCCTTGAGATTGACAATAAGGCCGTCAACCATACCGAGGAGAGCCTCGAACACACCTGCGGCATCAAGTGCCTCGCAAAGTGCGTAGAGAATACCGCTGACAAAATCGATTTCGATTGCAGGAAGTGCACATTCTGCATATCTTACAAGAGCATCCTTGTTAATCTCAAACTTGCCGTTGAAGAGTTCACCTGCAACAGCCGTACCGAGAAGAGGACAGTTCTGGAAGATTATTGTTTCAATATTCTTTGTGCCGTAGAGACGGATGTAAGACATCATAACAACGCCGCCCATACTTGAAGCACGGATTTTAACATCGTCGTGTCCTGTAAGTTCTGCCACTTCTTCAAGATATGTATGGAGCTTGCGTGCTGTTTCAACAGGGTCCATACGGAAGTCGTAACCGAAGTAGTATGAATGGTCACCGCCGTGCTCTGCTGTATCGGGATGGAACTGTTCACTTGTTACTCTCGGGTGAGAATCACCGTTTCCGTCAAGTGCAAGCATACCGAACGCTTCATTTACACAGCCGATAAGCACATCACCGAACTTGTCATAATTCTTAGTTGCAATAAGCTCAACTGCTGCAGGAATAACCGGAAGCAGAATCTCAAGAATATCCCCTGTTTCAGGTCTGAAGAGCACACGCTCATTTTCAGTACCCTCATCAAGCATAACATAGCCGCTGCCGAGTGCCGCAACATAAACTGACGGTGTTTCACCGCAGTCACACTTACCTGCTGCAGCAAATGCAGGTACCATAACAGCAAAAGCCATTACAATTGCCATAATAACTGATAAAATCTTTTTCATCAAAATCGCTCCTTTACGATTTTTGTGCTTTCATATTATAAAAGCACTTATAATTAAGATAATGTTACCATATTGAAAAATGAGTGTCAACTTTTATGAAATAAACAAGGCTGACAAAATAATCAACGTTTTTTTGTTGAATTTTTTTGCCGTATAAAATTTTCATACATAAACTCGCTTTTTTTCAAACAAGATACCAATATGCAACCACAATTTCTTTTGGTATAATATATTTGTATGCGGTTTAAAAGGAGCGACAATATGAAAATCTGCGGTTTCCAGAAAATGACAATGCTTGACTATCCCGGCAAAGTTGCCTGCACAGTCTTCACGGGTGGTTGCAATTTCCGTTGCCCGTTCTGTCACAATGCCTCACTTGTGACGGAAATCGATGAGAGTGCACTTTGGGAGGAAGCTGAAATCATTCAATACCTTTATAAAAGAAAAGGAATTATTGACGGTGTATGCATAACCGGCGGTGAGCCGTTGATGCAGAAAGATATTGCAGAATTCATTGAAAATGTAAAGAAAACCGGTATGCCTGTCAAGCTCGATACCAACGGCTCTTACCCTGACAGACTCAAAGAGCTCGTCGCTGACGGTCTTATTGATTACGTTGCAATGGATATCAAAAACTCCAAAGAAAAATATCCGGTCACGGTCGGTCTTGAGAAATACGACATCAGCAAGGTTGAAGAAAGTGTCGGCTTTCTTTTAAGTGATGCTGTTGACTACGAATTCCGGACGACGGTTGTAAAGGAATTCCATACTGCGGATGACATTGCGGATATAACACAATGGATTGTGGGTGCAAAACGGTATTTTCTTCAAGGTTTTGTAGATTCAGGCAACCTTATAGGTAGTGAGCTCCACGCATTCAGACCACAAGAAATGGTAGAATTTTGTACTCTGGCACAGAAAAATGTACCAAATACTGTGCTCAGAGGTGTAAAATGACCAAAATATTGTTATCTTTTTTAGACAAACACAACATTTAGTACCAAATATCGTACTATGGGACATAAAACAACCAATATATTGTGTTTTTTCGGTTGACAAGCACACAATATATGTGTTATAATCGTCCCGCTCGCAAAGAAATAAGAAAAATTAAGTAAAGGAGACGAACTATGTATACTGTTATTAAAAGAGACGGTAAAACAGTACCGTTTGACATCTCGAAGATCAGCACAGCCATCTCCCAGGCTTTCGAAGCATGCGAAAAGTATTCACACCCCGACATTATCGACCTTATCGCTTTGAAAGTCACAGCAGAATTTGAACCCAAAATCAAGGACGGTCAGATTTCAGTTGAAAACATTCAGGACAGCGTTGAGTCCGTTCTTATCAAGGCAGGTTATGACGATGTTGCAAAGGCATACATCATTTACCGTCGCCAGAGAGAAAAGATCCGTAACATCAATGCAACAATGGTTGACTACAAGGCAATTATCGACAATTACCTTAAAATCAACGACTGGCGTGTTAAAGAAAATTCAACCGTTACTTATTCAGTAGGCGGTCTTATCCTCTCCAACTCAGGTGCTGTTACTGCTAACTACTGGCTTTCAGAAATCTATGATGATGAAATCGGCAACGCTCACAGAAATGCTGATATTCACATCCACGACCTTTCAATGCTTACAGGTTACTGTGCAGGTTGGTCACTCAAGCAGCTTATCCAGGAAGGTCTCGGCGGTGTTCCCGGTAAGATTACATCTGCACCGGCAGCTCACCTCTCCACTCTCTGCAACCAGATGGTTAACTTCCTCGGCATTATGCAGAACGAATGGGCAGGTGCTCAGGCTTTCTCTTCATTCGACACTTACCTTGCTCCCTTTGTTAAGGTGGACAACCTTTCTTACAAAGAAGTTAAGCAGTGCATTCAGTCTTTCATCTATGGTGTAAACACTCCGTCACGTTGGGGCACACAGTCACCGTTCACAAACATCACTCTTGACTGGACAGTTCCCAATGACCTTGCTGAGCTCAACGCTATCGTTGGCGGCAAGGAAATGGACTTCAAATATAAAGACTGTAAAAAAGAAATGGATATGGTCAACAAGGCATTCATCGAAATCATGGTTGAAGGTGATGCTAACGGCCGTGGATTCCAGTATCCTATCCCCACTTACTCAATTACTCGTGACTTTGACTGGTCAGAGACAGAAAACAACAAGCTTCTCTTTGAAATGACAGCTAAATACGGTACTCCGTATTTCTCAAACTACATCAACTCCGATATGGAGCCCAGCGATGTACGTTCAATGTGCTGCCGTCTTCGTCTTGACCTTCGTGAACTCCGTAAGAAATCAGGCGGTTTCTTCGGAAGCGGTGAATCAACAGGTTCAGTCGGTGTTGTTACAATCAACCTTCCGAGAATTGCTTACCTTGCTAAGGATGAAGCTGATTTCTACGCCCGTCTTGACAGAATGATGGATATCTCTGCACGTTCACTTAAGGTTAAGCGTACAGTTATCACAAAACTTCTTGATTCAGGTCTTTATCCGTATACAAAGAGATACCTCGGCACATTTGATAACCACTTCTCAACAATCGGCCTTGTCGGTATGAATGAAGTTGGTCTTAATGCAAAGTGGCTCCGTGCTGATATGACGACAGAAAAGACACAGCAATTTGCTAAGGACGTTCTTAACCATATGAGAGAAAGACTCTCTGACTATCAGGTTCAGTACGGTGACCTTTATAACCTTGAAGCAACTCCCGCTGAGTCAACTGCTTTCCGTCTTGCAAAGCATGACCTCAAATACTATCCCGACATCATCACAGCAGGCTGCGAGAAAAATCAGACTCCGTACTACACAAACTCTTCACATCTTCCTGTTGGTTACACAGAGGACATCTTTACAGCTCTCGATATGCAGGATGAACTCCACACACTTTACACATCAGGTACTGTTTTCCACGCATTCCTTGGAGAAAAGCTTCCTGATTGGCAGTCTTGTGCAAGTCTTGTAAGAAAGATTGCAGAAAACTACAGACTCCCCTACTACTCAATTTCTCCGACATACTCTGTATGTAAGAATCACGGTTATATCTCGGCCGAGGCTTTCACTTGCCCTGAGTGCGGTGAAGAGGCAGAAGTTTACAGCCGTATCACAGGTTACTACCGTCCCGTCAAGAACTGGAACGACGGTAAAACTCAGGAATACAAGGACCGTAAGGTTTACGATATCGGCAAGTCAACTCTTAAGAAATCCGCATCAGCTTCCGTTACATCTGATGTAATCGTTGGCGCAGACGCTCCTGCTGTAGAGGATAAAAACATTCTCTTTGCAACAGCAACTTGCCCGAACTGTAAGATTGCTTGTGCATTCCTTGACAAAGCAGGCTTCCCCTATGAGAAGCTCCTTGCTGAAGAGAATGCAGAACTTGCAACAGAACTTGGCATCAAGCAAGCTCCTACACTTGTAGTTATCAAGAACGGTGTTGCAGAAAAGCACGCAGGCGTTTCAGCAATCAAAAAGTTCCTCGGTGCATAAAAAACATTGTTTATAAGGGATAATATTTATGTATGATATTATAGTTATCGGCGGTGGTCCTGCGGGGCTTACCGCCGCCCTGTATGCTCGCAGGGCAAACAAGAGCGTTCTCGTTATTGAAAAAGCAACTTTCGGCGGACAGATTACTTACTCACCAAAAGTTGAGAATATTCCTGGATTCATCCAGCTTACAGGTAATGAATTTGCTGACAAGCTTGTTGAGCAGGTCCTCGAACAGGGTGCTGATGTTGAGCTTTGTGAAGCACTTGAAATCAAAGACGGTGACACCAAAACCGTTGTAACTGATTCAGGTGAATTCGAAGGAAAAACAGTCATCATCTCAACAGGTGCAAAACACAGAATGTTAGGACTCGAAAACGAACACAAGTACGTGGGTGAAGGAATTTCTTTCTGTGCAGTCTGTGACGGTGCTTTCTATAAGGGTAAGACCGTAGGCGTTGTCGGTGGCGGCAACTCTGCGTTACAGGAAGCAATTCTTCTCTCTGACCTTGCCGAAAAAGTTTATGTTATGCAGGACCTTGACTTCCTCACGGGTGAGCAAAAACTCGCTGAACAGGTTTACGCAAAGGATAACATTGAAGTTATCACAGGTACTAAAGTCACAGCTTTTACAGGTGATGCTGAACTTGACGGTGTTGAAATTACAAAGAACTCTGACGGTAATGTTTCACACATCAAACTCGACGGACTTTTTATCGCAATCGGTCTTATCCCGCAGAACGAGGCTTTTGCAAATGTTATCGCTCTTGATGAAAGAGGATACGCAAGTGCCGATGAATCCTGCGTGACAGGTGTAAACGGAATCTTTGTTGCAGGCGACTGCCGTACAAAGAAAATCCGTCAGGTTGCAACCGCTGCCGCAGACGGTGCAGTTGCTGCACTCGCTGCGTGTGATTATGTTGACGCGTTGAAATAAAAATTTATCCCTGAACGTCAAACACGTTCAGGGATTTTTGCATAATAACGGAACTCACGCCGGGTTCCTTTTTCTTATCAGAATGTTACAGTTACCGTTTCACCGGCATTGACAGCTACTGCATGCTCCTTGTCAGAGATACCGCAGTAAATAGTAAGTGTCTGATCAATTTCAGATGTGATAGTTGCCGTTACCGTGCCTTTTGCAAGATCCCATGTCATATCATCTATGACAGCCTGGGTTCTTGTACGCATTCCGGTAATCTGACCGTTTTCAAAGCCTGACTGCGGAACAGCCGGAAGAAGCTCGATCTTGCCTGTATTTGAATAAACAAGACTCTCGTGAACAACACCGAGATAACCGATTGCGAAATCCGTACAGTAAGCACTACTGCGGTTGTAGTGATGGTTTGTCATAAGTGAATCATAGAAGATACCACGGTTTACAAGGTCAACAAGTGCACCTGTTACGTTCGCTGAGTCCTTGAGTCTTGCCGAGATAAGAGCTCTGTGAACAAAAGCGTGACTTGCTTCGTTTTCGCTTGCTCTGTTTTCGATTGCCTGAACACAAGCCTTATAAAGCTCGGGATTTTCCTGTGTCTCGAACATAGGCCATGCACAATAGAGATGACTGATATGACGGTGAAGATTGTTTTCTTCAAAGTCAACTGTTGCCCACTCCTTGAGTGCACCTGTTTCGTCGTAAAGATACGGCGGAACCTTTGTTAAAAGATCTTCCCACTTGCTTGTATCAGCATCAGAATCAACACTCTTCATAATATCGATAAGCATTTCAAATGTATTGTTGCAAGCTGAAATATCAATAGCCGTATTTGCAGTAGAGGGATTCGGATAGTTTGCGGGATTATTTTCAGGAGAATAACTCGGGAGAATTGTATATGTCTCGCCCTCGTTGAGCTGTGTCTTGCCCTTTTCGTAGTGGATTCTGCCGTCTGCATCAGTATAGTATTCTGCAGAGAACATCTGCTCCCAATAGTTTGCAGCTTTTGTAAGAAGCGGAAGAAGAATTTCACTTCTGAGGTCAAGGTATCCCTTTGCTTTGATTGCTTCAATCTGTGCATCAGCAAGATCTTCTTCTGTTACTGAAAGTACAGATCTGAGATTTTCAAGATCAAACTGATCGTTCAACGGGATCTGAACGTCACCGTAGCACTGAAGGGTTTCGTAAAGCGGCTGAAGCATCCAGTTTGTACCGGCATTCCAGTATCTGAACGGATAGCCATAGTTGCTCTCGATAAGAATTGCCTTGTCGCTGTCTGAATGAACAGGAGCCTGAATTGCATCTGTATACCCGTGCGTTGCATAAGCATTTTCTTCCCAATCGGGTACTTGACGGAGAATAAAGTTGGCAAATCCAAGATATGCACTCTCCATATTGCCGGTGTTCATTGAAGAAACCTGAAGATTAACATTAGCATCCTGTGTAAAACGGCAACCCCACTGTGTATTCCACTCGCCCATCCAAATACCGCCAAGACGCGGTGTCGCATAACCTGCACAACAGAGGTATGCATATCTTGCATTGTAGTAAAATCTCTCCATAAGATCGGAGTTAAGTTTATCTTTAAGAATCTGTGAAAGAACAAGTTGCTCGTTAGGCTTTTTGGAATCAGTTGTGCCGAGTTTGAACGTTACCTTATTGTACTCGGGAGTAAACAGGTCTGTGTGTGCCTTAAGTGCTGCATCATAACTGAACTTTCCGTCAACAGTATACTTGTCCGCAACAGCCCTTGCTCTTGCAACAAGTGAGTCAACAAGTTCATAGCTCTGAGCTGATGTAAAATCATTATAAGCACCCATTGTATGCGTTCTGTCTGAAACCGCAATAAGGTAAACATTGTCAGCATCTTTGATTTTAATCTGAGGATTTGTGTCTGCACAGTACTGTGCATCCTTTACCTTTTTACCGTCTACTACCTTTTTGGATCCACCCTCCGTTACAACATAAACAGTTGTTGAATATCCGCCCTCTCTGAGTTCACTGTTCTCGTAGTCCGGATAATGTGCAACAAATGAAATGTATTCACAGTCATCGCCGACGATCTTCTTATACTTAAGGTTAACCTCATCGCCCTGACCAAACTTGGCATAAGCAGATATATTATCCATTGAAAGTGTGATATCGACCTTGCTGCCTGATGATGACGAACCGATCTTGGTAATCGTAACTCCGTCAGCCTTGGAAGTAAAGGTTGTTCTCTGCCACGTACCGCAGATATCGGAATATCTCACACCAACCTGGGCGGTTTCGTAATCCGTATATCTTGCATAGCCTGTACGAAGAAGCTTATTCTGCTTGACACGAAGTGTTCCGCCCGGATGATAAGAATAAACGAAATCATAAGTCAGAGTGTCAACAATATCCTCGCCTGCCGTGATGCTCTGTTTGACATATTCAAGCTCATCCTTTGAAACCGGGGTATAACGAATGTTCTGATTAGGCAGATTGAAATGCATGTTCTGATAAATCAAAGTATCATTGTAAGGTGCACCGCTTGTAATAACACCCTGCATACCGTTACCTGAAACCATACCCTCACGCCATGTTTCAAGGTTATTAGAGAGTTCACTGAGTTCATAGAACTGCTCAGAATACGATGCTTTTGTTGAGTCGGAAAATTCAGTTTCAATCTTGTTATAGACGTGGAACGGAGAAAAGATTGAGCCTATAAAAGAAAAAACCGTAAGAATAATTGTGAGAATTCTGATAAATACTCCCATAATGAATCTCCTTTTCTTTTTATTACCCATTATTATAACTTATCATAAGTATAAAAACAAGAAAAAACGAGAATTTTATTTCTCGCTTTTTCACTGTTATCTGATTAAATTTTCAAGAGCTTGTACAAAACGCTCGTCCTGTTCAGACGTACGCTTGGACGGACCTTTAAGTCTTCCGCCCGCATTACGGATTTTCTTTGAAACATAGCGAGAAAATAATAGTTCATCTATGTTCTTATCAGTAAAAACAAGACCGTTCTGACTCAGGGGTACAGCTTTTCGTGCAAGGCACATTGCGGCAAGACCATAGTCCTGTGTGACGACGATGTCGCCTGCGGTGACAAGGTTGACAAGTTTGAAATCCACACTGTCAGCACCTTTTTCAACCACAATAGTCTGTGCACCGTCTTTTTGAAATTCGTGTGCCGTATCACAGATTATGTAGCAAGGCAGCGAATACTTTTTCGCAAGTCTGACGGTTATATCAACCACGGGACATCCGTCTGCATCTATGAAAACCTTCATATTAAAGGGCTTCTACGATTTCCTTTGTATCTCTTGCGATCATAAGTTCTTCGTTTGTGCAAACAACGTAAACCTTAACCTTTGAGTCCGGAGTTGAGATTTCGCCCTCAGGACCTCTTCTCATCTGATCATTTACTGCATAGTCGATTTCGACACCCATAAACTTGAGCTTATCGCAAACACGGTCTCTGTACTGAGGATTGTTTTCACCGATACCGCCTGTGAATACAATTGCATCAACGCCGCCCATAGCTGCTGCGTAGCTGCCGATATATTTTGTGAGCTGATGGCAGAGCATTGACTCAACAAGCTTTGCTCTCTCGTCGCCTTCCTTAGCGCGAGCTTCGATTGTTCTGTTGTCGCTTGTTCCGCAGATGCCGAGCATACCTGACTTCTTGTTCATAACAGAATCCATCTGGTCAGGTGTAAAGCCTTCCTTCTTCATAATAATCGGAACAATAGCAGGGTCGATTGAACCACAACGAGTACCCATCATTATGCCTTCGAGAGGTGTAACACCCATTGTTGTGTCAAAGCACTTGCCGTCAACAACAGCAGAGATTGATGAACCGTTACCGAGATGGCAGGTAATAATTTTGCTGTGCTCAGGATTGCCGAGAAGTTCAATTGTCTTACCGCTTACGAAACGGTGAGATGTACCGTGGAAACCGTAACGGCGGATGCCGTACTTCTCATAGTATTCATACGGAAGAGCATACATATAAGCATAGTCAGGCATTGTCTGATGGAAGCCTGTATCAAAAACAGCAACCTGAGGAACATCCTTCATAATAGCCTGGCAAGCCTTGATACCTGTAAGGTTTGCAGGGTTGTGAAGCGGGCCCCACTCAAAGCACTCTTTGATTGTCTCTTCAACTTCGTCTGTCACAAGAACAGAACCGCTGAACTTTTCAGCACCGTGGAGAACACGGTGACCGACTGCGTCGATTTCGCTCATTGATGCGATAACGCCGTTTTCAGCACTTGTAAGTGCATCAACGACAACCTTAATTGCAGTTGCGTGGTCAGGCATTGCAACGGGCATATCCTTAATATTTTTGCTTTCGTCAGCAGGTACCTTGTGTGTAAAAGCACTATTGTCATTGCCGAGCTGCTCACAGATACCTTTTGCAAGTACATTCTCGTTTTCCATATCAATAAGCTGATATTTGAGTGAAGAACTACCTGCATTGATAACAAGAATTTTCATGTTTTTCCCTCCAACATATTGTATCAAATTGATTTCTGTTATATTATAAACACATAGGTTGTGTTTTTCAAGTTAAATTTTACATTTTGGAGGATAAAGTATGAAAATCGGCGGAATTGTTGCAGAATATAACCCTTTTCATAACGGACACAAGTATCAGATTGAAAAAAGCAAAGAATTGGGTGAGCTTACACACTGCGTTGCCGTTATGAGTTCCAACTATGTTCAGCGTGGTGAGACTGCAATCTTATCGAAATGGGCAAGAGCTGAAATGGCAGTGCAGAACGGAATTGACCTTGTTATTGAATTGCCGACGCTCTGGAGCACATCGTATGCACAACGATTTGCAGAGGGCGCTGTTTCGTTACTTCAGGCACTCGGATGCGTTGATATGCTCAGTTTCGGCAGTGAAAGCGGCAACATTGATGAACTGATTGATTGTAAAAACGCAATCAACAGCGAAGATGTTACTGAAAGACTTAAGGAAAACCTCGATGTCGGTCTCAGTTTTGCAAGTGCAAGAGCAGAAGCTCTGCGCGCAGTGTGCGGTAACCGATTCTTTGACATTCTTGAGGGTGCAAATAACACACTCGGTATTGAATATCTCAACGCACTTGATAAATTCGGCTCTGACATCGTTCCGATGACAATCCGTCGTAAAGGCGCTGCACACGATTCTCTTATGCGCAGCGATAACTTTGCATCGGCTTCAGAAATACGCCGGATGATGTGTGAAAACGACCGCGAATGGGAAATGTATGTTCCGCAGACAGTAGCTGATATCTACGCCCGTGAACTTCAGGAGGAAAAAGCACCTTGCCTGAACGAAAAACTTGAATTCAGCATTCTTTGCTGTATGCGCCAGCTTACCGCTGAGGCTATCGGCAATTCACCTGACGTAAGCGAGGGTATTGAACACCGTATTCACGATGCAGCTCTGAAAGCAAGAACTCTCGACGAGCTTTACGCACTGGCAAAGACAAAACGCTATTCGCACGCAAGAATCCGCAGGATCGTACTCCACGCTTTTATGGGATTTGTTGCTGATGATTACAAGGGTAATCCTCCGTACATCCGTGTCCTTGCCATAAATGATAACGGCAAGGAAATCCTTAAAGAAGCCAAAGGAAAAGCAACACTCCCGATTATAACAAAAGCCTCAGATTTTGACGAACTTGACGAATACGGCAGGCACGTTTTCCTGCTGGAAGATATGTGTACGGATGTATTCTCTCTTTCTTCACCGGCAATTCTCCCCTGTGGAAGAGAAAAAACAACCGGAATTATAGTTCTTTGATTTTCTGTTTACAGTCAGATTGTTTCACATCCGCACCTCAGAATTTGCACAAAATGCAAATTCTGAGGCTTTATTTTTTCACACATTGTTATTCAGTCGGTTGTAAAGATAGTATATTATATAATCGCAACAAACAACAGTACATAAAATATAATGAGGTGATAAAATGATTGAAATTCTGTTGACTGCAGTTTTTATCGCACTGTTCTTGTGGACAGTAAAGCTCCTTTTTAAAATCACGTGGGGTCTGACAAAAATAATCGCAACCGTGTTGCTGGTTCTTGCTGTACCCGTACTCGTGCTGTGCCTGATTTTTGCAAGCGGTGCAGTTTTGCTGGTGCCTGTCGGAATTGTTGCCGGTGTGGTAGGAATAATCAAACTGTTCACATAAAATCAAGGCAGGGTCTCCCCCTGCCTTAATTCTTTGATTCTCTTAAATTTCTAAAAAACTCCGTAAGTTTCTGTGAACATTCTTCCTGCATAAAGCCTGCAGTCACTTCAGGCTTATGATTGTACGGCAAGTCAAAAAGGTTGACCACACTGCCGCATGAACCTGCCTTGTAATCAGATGCACCGTAGACAAGTCGCTTTATCCTGCTGTTGATTATCGCACCCGTGCACATCGGACAAGGCTCAAGAGTAACGTACATATCACACTGCCACAGTCTCCATCCACCGAGCGTTCTGCACGCTTCGTCAATTGCTTCAAGCTCCGCATGGGCAAGAGCATTTTTATCTTTTTCTCTTCTGTTACGTCCTCTGCCGACTATTCTGTCACCGAGAGTTACAACTGCACCGACAGGAACCTCTCCCTCAAGTGCCGCCTCATCCGCAAGACGTAACGCCTCTTTCATAAAATCTGTTTCATTCATAATTAACCCGATATACCGAATACCGACAAAACCGTAAATGCCGTAAGAATACCTATCATGGCAAGCACTGCGGTATTTAATTTGCGCGGTTTAATCCGTGTATCCTTCCGAATAATAAGAATCCATTTGATAAGCAGATAAGAAACAACCGAACAAGAAACAAGAAGTACCATTGACCCGAATGCATTTGAAACCCTTGTCAAAGATAACGATGTCTGAATAGCATTGAAAATCGCAAGAACAATCGCCGGAGAAGTAATATATGCAGCCCGCTTGAGCACTTTATTTTTCGCCATAACCGTAGCATCTTTTTTGAGTTTTACATTGCAGTTAAGTTTAAAAATAACCGCTGCAATTGCACCTACAAAAACTATCGCAGATGAGGTTACGTAGTAGAAAAAAGTGCTCGATTCGGGTTTTATTTCAAGATACAATCCGGTAACCACCGAAAAAAGATTGTTACAGAAATGAATAGCAACACTCGTCCAGATGCTCTTTGTCTTAATACAGAAATAACCGAGTGCAATACCGGCTATAAACGCAAAAGGAATCTGCACCATATTGCCGTGAAGAATTGCAAAGCAGAATGATGTGGCGAGAATCGCAAACCAATCTCCATAACGTCTTAACGGTTGCAAAATAACACATCGGAATGCAAACTCCTCAAACAAAGCCGGCAGAACAGCAAAGTTGATTATATACATCGACAAACCAAGCACACCCGACGGTGCTTCTATGCCTTCCATTCCGGAACTGAATTCGATTCCAAAAAGTGAAATAATTACAGAAAAAATTGACGTTGCCGTATTACCGAGCATACAGAACATAAGGCCTGCACAGACTGCCAGAAAAAATAACTCCTTCGACTTCGGCAGATCAAAAATACTCATCTGCTTTTTTTCCGTCGGCTTTGCAAAAAGATAAATTACAAAAAACGGCAGAAAAGTATAGAAAAACTGAGCAACGGCACTGATTGAATGAAAATAAAAAGCATCACTGCGGTAAAGGTCTGCAAGCGGTGTGAAACGAATGACAAGACCGGCAACCGTCTGCATAAGTACGCCGATAAGCATTACTGAACCTGAAATGAGTCCAAGTCTGCGCAACGAAGCAAAGTGCTTATCAAGAAGCGGATTATAGCCACCAAACATATTATAAAGGTTCTGGTAATAATTGTGACCGCCCGTCTGGTCAGCATAGTGCATTGTATACTCATTGCCGTTCATTTTTCCACCTCGCTTTTTCGACTTAATATTCTGTATAACTAATTATATCCTAATACTTATCATTTATCAAGGCTATCAATTGTTAACTTTTTAAGAACAATATAATAGGACTTGTTTTTTTGTCCGTTATAATGTATACTTTAAAGGTATATAAAATTAAGGAGATGACTCTTATGGATCCAATCAAGGTTGACTTCACCGGAGGTTCCTCAAACGGACCCGACAAAAAGACCGGCGTCGTTATCCCACCCGAAAAGAAGGGACTCAAAATTGTTGTAAACATCATCGCTACGCTTATTTTCGGCGCTGTGCTTTATTACTTTATGCTCCCTGTTTTCAATTTTAAATCTGTTATGATGTACGCCTTCTTTGGTGCGATGGCTGTTTTCTACATCGCCATCAACTACGTAACCAGCGGAGCTTTACGTACACCCGACTATTCGCCCTATGCTAACAAGTCGTCACTTGTGCCGAAAATTCTTATCGGCGTGTTGGTTGCAGTTGTTGCAATAGGTATGCTTGTTTCTTCTGTTTTCTTCCGTGCTTCAAGTTATGCGAAGATTATCGACGTGCAGACAGGTGATTTCTCTCAGGAAGTCGCAGAAGCTGATTTTTCAAGCGTTCCCGTAATTGACGAAACGACAACAGCTGTTATGGCTGACCGTGCACTTTCTGATCTTTCAGAGCTCGGTCTTGTTTCTCAGTTCACAGTTCAGCCGAACTACTATCAGATTAACTATAAAGACACTCCCGTTCGTGTTGCCTGCTTGCAGTATTCAAACATCATCAAGTGGTTCACAAACACAAAGAACGGTCTTCCCGCTTACATCATCGTTGATGCAACAACTCAGAAAGCAGAGCTTGTTGAAGTTGAGGGCGGTATCAAGTACTCAACAGCGGATCATTTCAATAAGAATGTCATCCGTCACGTCCGTTTCCAATATCCTACTTACATTCTTGATACTCCCACATTTGAGATTGATGAATCAGGTCATCCGTACTGGATTTTTGCAAAGCTCGATATGACAATCGGTCTGTTCGGCGGTAAGGATGTTACAGGTGCAATCATTGTTGACGGTGTTACAGGTGAATGCACTGAGTACTCTATTGAGGATATCCGCACAAAAGAAGATCTTCAGTGGATTGACCGTGTTTACTCTGCACAGCTTCTTAATGAACAGTACAACTTCTTCGGCAGATATCAGGAAGGTTTCTGGAACTCCATCCTCGGCCAGAAGAACACATACTCAACAACAGAAGATTACTCTTACCTTGCTATGAATGATGACGTTTATATGTATACAGGTGTTACATCTCTTACAAACGACGAGTCAATCACAGGTTTCATTCTCATCAACCAGCGTACAAAGGATGCAAGATACTACGTAATGTCAGGTGCTAAAGAATCCTCTGCACAGTCATCAGCAGAAGGTCTTGTTCAGCAGTATGACTACCGTGCATCTTTCCCCCTCCTTCTTAACATCGACGGTGAGCCGACATACTTTATGTCTCTCAAGGATGCAAGCAGCCTCGTTAAGGGTTACGCTATGATTAACGTTGGTCAGTATTCAATCGGTGCAACAGGTACAACACTTACATCTTGTATCGATAACTACGTTAAAGAACTTGCAAAGAATAACATCAAGGTTGACGTTGATACAGACGAAATCGTTGATAACCCGACAGACAGTGTTGTCGGTGATACTATCACTGCGACAGGTACTGTTACTGAAATCAGAACAGCTGTTATCGACGGCAACAGCGTTTATTACATCAAACTTGATTCTTCTGACAGTTACTATTCAGTCAAAGCTGCAGATGCAGAGAACGTTGTCCTCGTAAATAAGGGCGACAGCATTACAGTTACAATCACAACAGATAAGGGTAATATCATCCCTGCTTCTGCAATTGAAGTTAAATAAGTTCAGGACCAAAAAACAGCAGTATCAATCAGTTTGAGATTGATACTGCTTATTTTTTATTTGTTATCTTTTAATTTGACCTTCGGCAGGTTAAGCTTGAATATCGTTGCAAGAATTCGTATTACAAACGTTACAAGCACTGCAATTATAATTGCCATTGTTCTGCTTACTTCTGCAAGATGCAGGTTGTAGTAAACTATTCCGCCCGCAATTGAAGCGAGGGCATAAATCCTTTTCTTGAGAACAAACGGAATTTCACCGAGCATAACATCTCTCAGGACACCGCCGCCAATACCTGTAATAACACCCAGACAGACAGCAAGAATTGAATTAAGGCCAAAACCCGAATCAATTGCAACCTGAACACCTGTTACGGTAAAAAGTCCCAAACCTACTGCATCAAAAATATTATTGACACTGTCAACTGTCTTTTCTCTTTGTTGGTAGCGTTCGCGGAATATGTAAGCAATCACAAACACGATGGCTGAAACCACAACGGCAACCATAACATAACGGTAGTCCGAAAACATCCGCGGCGGAGTTGCTCCGATTAAGATGTCTCTTATTGCACCGCCGCCGAGTGCCGTAATCGAGCTTAAAACAAGCACACCGAAAATATCTACCCTCTTATTTATCGCAACCATTGCACCTGATGTCGCAAACGCTATTGTACCTATTATTTCAACAATAAAATATATTAAATCCTCAAGTTCCATTTCAAGTCCTCAACCGTTTTATTTTCCAACTGCTCTCTTCAGGATTTTCAGTGCATCTGTAGCATTGATTTTTCCGTCTCCGGTAACATCAGCACTCAGTTTGCTGATTTCTGCCAAACGTCTTTTTTCAACCGTGTACTGCAAGGTCAGAAGAGCATCGGTGGAATTTATCTTTGCATTCATATCAACATCACCTGAAACTGATATCATAAACTCACCGAGAGTTTTACCTGAGCCGGTAATCTTAACCGTTGTTCCCGTTGCGATACAACCGGCAACCGTGTTTGTGTAACTTGCTTGCGCACCGTTAGAAAGAGTCAGGTATTTGCTTGTAAAATCATCCGGTTTCAAAGACCCCGGAACATTTGAAATAGTCTTCTTTTCAAGATCAAGAACAGCGCCTTGCTTACTGTTGAACTTATACGACGCAGATGGTTTCGGAGGATTAACCGGAGGTTTATTGCCACTCATCCCGAGTTCTTTTATAATCGTAGGATAATCATAAAAGCAGAAATTAAGGTCAACATTACCCTTTATGCCGGGAATTGAGCCTTTGTCACTGTATTGCCACATACCATAAGGACCCTCGTATGCACATTCAGATGCATACTGTGCTATCCAGAAATGGAAATCTGAAAGCTGATCCGGGAATAACTCAACTGTTGCAAAATTTTTGTTACAATAAACACCGGAATAAAATCCGCCTTTTTCAATCTCTTCACAAAAAGCTCTTACTATTGCTGTTGCAGTTGCATTCGGGAGCTGCTCCTGAGCTTTTGTTTCAATATCAAAATAAACCGGCATTTCAAGTACACAGGAATTATCTTTAAGAGTCTTAAGTACATATTTTGCTTCTTCGACAGCCTCGGCTACAGTTACTGCCGCACTGAAAAAGTAGCATCCGACAGGGATACCTTGTGCTTTTGCATTTTTGTAAAACTCCTGGAATTTTACATCTGCACCGATCTTTTTGTTTCCCGTCGCACGGTAACCTATTCTCAAAACAACAGCATCGACATTTTTTGCAATTTCTTTCCACGAGTTGATTTCGTTCCAATAAGAAAGATCTATAACATCCCAAACGACCTCACCGTACCCGGGATCGGGCGGTTGCGGGGCGTTGACTGTAAACTTCTTCTCAAGAAGAACCTTGCTCTTGTTATATGTATCACTTGCAACAACTTTGTAAACATAAGATCCGGCATCCAACTGTGAGAAAGTCATATATTGGTCCAGCTCATTGATATCGTATGTTTTCGTTTCAGGATTTACCGTCTTAGTAAATTCCAGATTACCGTTTTCGTTTCTGACTGAGCAAGTAACTGCTGTAATATTATAATCCGAAGAAATTATACCCTTAACTGAAAACGTGCTACCCTTCATTATGCTTTCCGGCGCAGTGTAAGAAGATATTTTCAGCGTATCAAACTGATCCCGTGCTGCTACTTTGAACTTTTTTTCCAACAGTAAAACATTTTTTTCAACTGTATCGGAAGCCTTGATTCTGTATGTATAATTTCCTGCTTTCAGCTTTGCAAAAGTCATAAGATAATCTATATTATGAAGATCGTACGACTTTGTTCCGGGAGACCCCGTATGACTAAAAGCAGCACTACCGTCAGTTTTATATACACCAATGGTAAATTCCGTGATTGTATTACTTGATGTTATAATACCGTAAACTGAAAAAGTGTTGCCCTCAACAATTTCCGTCGGATAAACCTCATTTGTAAGTTTTAAATCTGAAGCCGCAACCACAGGTACAGCCAAACAAAGAAACAGAGTTACAACAACGAGTATCATTGAGCTGAGTCTCTTCATAATCATTGGGATTTTCCTCCGTATTTATAATCTTTTTGTCTAAAATACATTAAATATCCGTTTTTAGCATTTTTTTATTATAACATAAATATGGTTTGCTGTATACTTGAAATAAGAAAAAAATATTGGTATAATTTAGTAAAATTTCGGAGGTTGTTATGGGTATTTTTGACAGAAGTGAAGTTTTACTCGGCGCCGATGCTCTGAACAAGCTGAAAGATGCTCATGTTGCGGTTTTCGGAGTGGGCGGTGTCGGTTCGTATACCGTTGAGGCTCTTGTGCGTTCAGGAGTCGGAAAACTCAGCATTTTCGATGCAGACATTGTCAGCGAAACAAACATCAACCGTCAGCTTGTCGCAACAACACAGACAATCGGACATGATAAAGTTGAGGTCGCAAAGGCACATGCCCTCGACATTAACCCCGATGTGCTTGTCTGTGCAGAAAAAGTATTTTTCAATGCTGAAAATGCAGACAGTATTGACTTTTCTCAATTTGACTATGTTGTTGATGCAATTGATACGGTAACCTCAAAAATTCTGCTGATCGAAAAATCAAAAGCTGCCAGTGTACCGATTATCAGCTGTATGGGTACAGGGAACAAACTTGATCCGACTCGTTTTAAAATCACTGATATCAGCAAAACAAGCGTTTGTCCCCTTGCCAAGGTTATGAGATATGAACTGAAAAAACGTGGAATAACAAAAGTTAAAGTCCTTTATTCTGAAGAAGAACCCATCAGACACGGTCTGACTGAAAACGGCAAACCTATCCCCGGAAGTGTTTCTTTTGTACCATCCGTCGCAGGATTGATTATAGCAGGAGAGGTTATAAAAGATATTATAAAATAAACATCACCGCAGACTTCGATTTGAGGTCTGCGGTGATTCTGTTTTATTTATCTATCTTCTTATTATCATGTTGTGAGGATGACGGTCCGGGGCCGTAACCGTAGCCACCGTAGCCGTAGCCATAACCACCGTAGCCGTAACCGTAGCCGTTGCCATAACCGTAGCCACCACCGTAACCATATCCGCCACCGTAACCGTAGCCACTGCCATAACCGTAGCCACTGCCGTAACCGTAGCCACTCTTTCTTCTGCGTCTGCCGTAGTAACCGTAACGGAGATAACCCTTACGCTTATAGTATCTGCTGTGCTCTTCGTTACCACTCATCGTAAAGATTGCGCCTACAACATCGATATCCGCACTGCGGATTTCTTCAAGAGTTCTGTTAATGTCGTTGACCTTAGCGTAATCACGTCTGATATTGTAGATAATACCGTCAGCAAGCGGTGCAATAACCAAACTGTCCGTAACAACATTTGACGGCGGTGAGTCGATGATGATGTAATCAAATTCGCGTCTTGCCTGTTCAATAACGTTACGCACTTTTTCCGTGTCAAGAACTTCTGTTGATTTGAGAGAAATACCACCAGTCGGCAAAACGAAAATACCGAGAGATTTGATAAACTTGATAGAATCAACATAAGTTGAAGTACCCTTGATAATCGGAATAAGACCGTAGTTTGTGTCAGACTTAACACCGACAGCGTGAAGAACAGCAGGCTTTCTCAAGTCACTGTCGATAAGGAGAACCGACTTACCCTTCTGAGCAAGAGAGCAGGCAATATTAACAGCAACTGTTGTTTTACCTTCATCTTCGTAGGTACTTGTAACAACAAACGCCTTGTAGCCTTTTTCAGCCTTGACGTTCTCAATTTTTGTACGGATTGATTTGAAGCTTTCAACGAAAGCAAAGCTGACTTTTGACGAATCGGTAATAAGAAGTGAACCCTGAGGCGTCTTTTTCTTCTTGCCGAAAAGACCAACCTGCTTTTCAAGAAGAGGAACTGAACCGAGTACCTTAACATTAACCTCACGGCGGAGATGTTCAAGAGAAGTAACTGTATTGGTTGTAATTGTAATAAAGAATACAATCGCCGCAACAAGCAGTGCACCGATTATAAAACCGTAAATTGCATTTTGGGTAGCACCGTCACTGTTTCCGACAACAGGACTTGTCGGGCTTTTGATAACCTTGATTGAAATAGTACTGTCAAAGCTGCTGACATATTCCGGAAACTCTTCAAGAACAACATCAAGTGCACGTTCACAGTATGCCTTGTCCGAGCTTGTTACACTGATTTGGAAAAATCCGTTGATTCCTTCTTCAATCGTTTCTATACCAAGACTGTTTTCGATAAACGAATTGGAATAATTGCTGTTCGGATCAAGTTCTTTAAGCTTGGTCTGAATTTTTGTAACCATTTCTTCACTTTTAAGAAGATACTGGTATCTCTTAGCATCGGATGCACCGTAAAACGTAGTTTCTTCTTCATACTCTACAGGTGCGTCTTTACGTCCTGAATAATCCTTGACGATAACCATTTTCGTTTCCATAAAACCGAGAGTCATATATGAAGAATAAACCTCAACATACGTTGCCTTTGCAATAGCAAGACCCGCAACGGCAAAAATCGCACCTACAAGCAGAATTGCCCAGATTTTATTCAGGAGATTCTGTGCAAGACGACCCATATCGAGTCCGCCGCCCTCTTCGTTATAATATATATTTTTATTGGTATCAAGTTCCTGCATATTTTACCATCCTTCCCGACGGAGTTCCGTCGAAATTTATCGATAGTCAACAGACTAATTATAATTTATCCGATGTTTTATGTCAACTGTCAAAACCCACCACGCTTACGCAGTTCTTTGCGTTCCATCTGTGGCAGCGGACTGTCAGTCAGCACTGCTTTTCCTGCGTCATGCACCATAACCTGCATATTGTATTGGCTGATATCCGGCGGAAAATATCTCATCATTTCTGAAAGATTGTTTGCTCTGTGTACCGGGGAATGTGCATCCGTTCCGATTAAATACGCAGACCCGTTGTATGCCAATGAGTATGCAAGTTCAAACTCCTGCAAACCGTCAAAACTTGCAAGACTGGAAGCATTTATCTGAAAAATCACTCCGTTTTTAATAAGAGAATTCACTGCTTCATAGTCAAACTGAAAGAACTCATATCTTTCAGGATGTGCAATTATCGGCACAAGTCCTGCATTTATAATCTCGTTAAGATAATCGTAAATTTTTCTTATCTTAACATTTCTGAAAGCAAATTCAATAAGAATATATCTGCTGTTGTTTATCGTCAGACGTTTCAATTCATTAGCAAAGAAGATATCGTCATCAACAAAAACTTCTGCACCGGGATAAAGCCTTACGTCTATTCCTCTTTCCTCAATTACCTGACGTAAAATACGGAGCTTGTTATCTCTCGTCTCCAGAAAATGTTCTATATTATCCACCGTAGTAGTATGTGGTGTTGCAACAATATGCTTGATGCCGTTCATCTGTGCCACACGGCACATCTGTACAGCTGTTTCAAGGTCACGTGCTCCGTCATCAATTTCATTCAAAATATGAGAATGGATATCAATCATGTCGGCTTCACCTCTCAGGATCAAAAATTTATTTCTTGTGCTGCAGTCACGGCAAATCCCTGCGCAGCAGGCACAACACGCAGACTGTCAGAATAAAAGCCTATGCCCATTGTGTCACCCTGCGCGTAGTCAATAACACCGTTTCTGCGTGTGCAGGTTTTAAGGTGCTCAAGAACTCTTTCACAAACCACCTTATACTCTGCATTTTCGGTAATTTCATACAGAACAGCAAAACAATAAGCAAGCATTGCTCCTGCTGAACTGTCTTCAAGCGAGGCTGTGAACAACATACGACCGAACGCACCGTCGCTTCTCTGATAAGCCTTTACCGAGGACATAAATTCAATGCAATATTTTAAAAGTGTAACCTTTTCTATATTATAGGTTTTGCTTGTCATAAGCGTTTTCAGGCTGTCTGTTATGCCTATTGCCCACCAGGCACAACCTCTGCCCCAACCGTAAATGCCGAGAGGTGCTTCAGACTTAACATTAAAACAGTGGCACGGCATACGGGTGTCCTTGTCAAAACCGTACTTGCGATATTCTTTAATCTGTGCAAGTGCAATATCAACATACTTCGGCTCATTATAAACAATTGCATATTTCATAAGGAACGGGCAGATCATACCGACTGTATCAACAAAACGGATATCTTTCACCTGAGTGTTGTACGGTACAGTTCCGTGTTCATTACAGAGTTTATAAAGAGTGTCTGCAACATAATCCATTGCAGGACGGATTTTTTCGTTGTCAATAACATCATTGCAAAGCATTTCATAGGCAAGCATAGCGCAGTCAATTTTTTGGGGCGGTGTTTTCCACTTGCCGTTTTCAGAATCAATGTATCTGTCCACAAGTGCAAAAGCACCCTCTTCGCCGCCATCGGTAACACTTGCCGCCTTAAGAACTGCGGCATCCTGCCAATATGCTGTTGATTCGATTTTTTTGAAATTCTTAATCAACGCAATCAGCCTGAACTTTTTATTCTCATTAACAGGGAGTTTCGGTGTACCTGACTCAAGCCATTTGAGAATGACCGACTGTGTTGCTTGCTTCCATTCTCTTTTATCGCTGATTGAGCCGATTTTGATTCTGCCGAGCCAATTAACAAAGAGATCGAGATAATCAAAACCTAAAATAATCAAAGCAACCAAAAGAAGTATTATTATTAAAACAGCCATTTGCGTTTTCCTTTCAATCAAGCAGTGCGTAAAACTTGTCTATTTCTTCTTCATTGCCTGTTTTTTCTTCAGAAAGATTCTTGGAAAGCTTGTTACGCAATTCTTTATTATCAATAAGTTTT
Organism: Acutalibacteraceae bacterium; assembly: GCA_045587505.1. Lineage (GTDB taxonomy): Bacteria > Bacillota > Clostridia > Oscillospirales > Acutalibacteraceae > CAG-488. Next base: position 5,076 of record JAZNCK010000160.1, on the reverse strand, counting down.
TCAATTTTATCTGCAATATCGTATTCGTTCATTTCACAAATAAGGCCGTTAACCCCATCTGTAATCTGATCAGCAACCGTTGTAAAATTTGTTGTAACGATCGGCTTTTCAAGGCATTTAGCCTCGTCAATTGCAATTGATTTCCCTTCATACCTTGACGGTTGAACATAGATATCGCAGCCTGAAATATACGGATACGGATTTGAGCGTTCACCCAGGAGAATAAAATCTTCCGCCAGATCAAATTCACGGATGAGCGATTCTATTTCCGCCTTCAATTCACCCATTCCGATATGATACCACACAACATTTCTTTCGCGCTTCTTAAGTTCTGCGCAAGCCCTTACTGCAAGGTCAATACCCTTTGGCGGAGAAAATCTTCCGACGGTCAGAAGTACAGTTCTCCCGTCTTCTTTATCAAAATCACACTCGTCTTCCGAATACCGGCGGACAAGTCTCGGACTTGTTATATTCTCAATTACCGCAAACTTTTCCTCCATCTGCGGAAATTCAGCCTTAAGTGAATCCAAACAAGCCTGTGAGACAGTTACAATCAGATTGCTTTTTTTAAAGTGTTCTGCACTAATTTTCTTGTTTATATCAAGTTTTCTGATATCGCTGTGAACATAACAAATCTTTTTCTCTGCATCGGTATTCAACGCAAAGTCACTTGCATTGCCTTCAAGATAGCCGATCGCACAATCGTAATGTTCGGTTAATACCGGCAACTGTTTTTTCAGTAAAGCCCATTTTTTTTCTTCACGAAGCGAAATATCAGGCTCTTTGTAACTCTGAATATATTTCAATCGGTCAATTGCCGAAAAAATCTTACCTTTTTTTATAAAATACTTAATCGCAGTTTTTGCATCTCCGTCAAAGGCTTCATAGTTCTGTGTTTCTTTTATAACATTTACCTCTTGCGGAATTTTGTCAAAGAACAGACCGTCCCTTCTGAAAGAAAGCAAATCGACATCATATTTGTCATAGTCAAAAAGCGACAACAGCGTGATGAGACTTTTCTCTGCTCCTCCACTGCGAAGAGACGGAATAACAAACAGAATTTTCTTTTTCACGCCATCACCTCTTTTTTAAAGTTTTATAATCTTTTCACCCATCTGCATAGCATTACGCAGGTGCAACGGAATTTTTTTCATAAGTGTTTCCTTGATCTCCTGCTCTTTTTCAACGAGTGTATTGAACGCTCCGATAAGCGGTTCTGCACTTTCAATTATCCGTGAATTAATTACGCAAAACTCCTCGCCGAATAAGTCTTTTGCTATACCTCGTGATTTCACACTGTAGCCAAGCACTGCCGTCGGCACTCCGCTTGAGTATGCGGCAATTGTTGCATGAGTTCTTGCACCGATAAAAAATCTTGTATGTGCAATATAACCCTTGTACTGCTTTGCGTTCAGGTTGTCGGGCAGAATCGCTACCCTGCCGCTATCCTTAAAATCATTATATAAACCAAGCATATACTCGTAATCGTTATTCCCGTTTTCAACAACATGTGGAATCAAAAGAATTCTGAGCGTCGTGTTATCAAGAATATATTTTATAAAATCTTTTGTAATTTGTGTGATTTCAGGATTATAGCTTTCGACCAAAGGGCTGACATTTAACCCGAGTGTATTTTCCTTTGTGAAGCCCCTGATCGGTTCAACCTCATCTCTCTCCATACAGAAAGCCGGGTCCGGATTGAGGAATATATTGCTGTTTGCACACTTGCTCTTAAGCAAATCACAAGTCAATGTTTCTCTTGTAAAAATCGCATCGAAGTCTGAAAGACTCTGAAGTTTCTGTTCAGTCAGGTCCTCTTCACCGAGCGAAGCACCCCAGAGAACAACTTTTTTACCTGACTTCTTCAACTCTCTTGTAAGCACCTGAATACCGTGATTGTCACCGTAACAATAAGTGTCACCACCGACAGACAGGCAGACATCACAGTCCTGTGCCTGTGAGACAATATCCGAATACATTTTTTTCAAAGCATATTCTTCTGATTTCAGAAATTTCACATTAACTGCAGATATAATTCTTTCAAATGAAGTCAGTTCTCTTGTTGCAAAAGTTCTTTTTTCAACTTCTTTGATCGAAGCATCCGTCTCCGGAGCAAAAGAAGAAAGAACAAAACTTGCATCACGGTCCGCATTGCTTATTATGTTAACGGTACCTCTGACTATCGCCTCGCAGCCATGATTAAAACTGCCGACGTGGTTGAATAAAAAGTATTTCATAAAGCTCACCTGAAAAGTTTTCTTCCCGGGAAGAAATAATCTGATTCATACATTGAAATTGTGAATGAATCCATTCTGGAATATAAAAAGAAGATAAATATTGTTAACAAAACAAAAAGTGTACGGTCTTTGGGTTTAACAGCATAATTTACAACCCATATCGTGAACAGCATAAAATATATCGAAAGATATATGGCAATTCGTGCAAAAATCCAGTTGTATATCGAAATGATGTAAATCGCAACTTCAACAAAAGCAATATTGGTCAGTATATCCCCTATATGCCCAAGCATCTTCAGCCTGTCCTTGTTTAAAAAAGCAACCACCAGCGGATATAAGGTGAACATAAGACGTAGCAAACTGCTTCCGCCCTCCTGACCGCTTGTGAACCATCCGTTTTCTGAATAATTCGAATAGCTTGTCTGTTCAAGTACCGACAGAAAAGTCGGCAAAATTGTATCAAAAACAATAACGAGAATAACACTGCCCAGGGTAATAAGATAAGAACTTAACTGCCACGCGCGGCGACGGACAACAAAATATAGCGGAAGCATTATAATAGCACTGTTGTGCATACAATATGCAAGTAGAACAAAAATTGCGTACTTGATAAAATCTCCTTTTTTCATCGAAAAAAGATACTTCGTTCCGAGCAGAACAATCGATGCCGCCATATACTGTCTCATACCGTTCATCGCACCGCCAAGATAACTGAACGCAACAAACATAAAAATTGCCATCTCAAAGCGAGGACAGTATTTGTAAAGGATGATAAGAGGTACAGGAATAGAAAAAACTGAAGCAAAAGCAATAAGCCATTGTGGCTCATCTGTCATATTTCGGATAATATTCTGAAAGAAACCAAACATTCCTGTAAAAAAGTATTCAATCTTTACGGGGTTATAGTCAGGCATCAGATTAAACGAATGCATATAGAAAAAGGTGTCACCGATCGTTTTTCGACACGCAACAAAAACCGTAAAAAATACAATCGGCAGAATTACGGCAACAGGATTCGGCAACGGTTGACCGAGCCCCCCCGGACGACGGAGAGGCGCACGACGGCAAGCCGCTGCTACAGCACACATTATTATCGTTGCGACCCAGACAACAATTTCATAAAAGTCGAACTTAAATAAATTCATAAAATCCTCAATCTATATATTGGTTATAAACTCGCGTTAACTCCACAATAACACTCTCTTTTGAAAACGGTTTGATCAGCTCAACCGCATTCTCCGAAAGTCTGCTGTAAAGACTGTCATCATTAAGAATCATTGTAATCTTTTCTGCCATTGCTTCAAAGTCATTCACCTTGACCACGTAGCCGTTCTCTCCGTTCACACCGAGCACCCGATGCCCTCTGTTATCTGAAAGAACAACAGGCAGGCCACACGCAAGAGCTTCCATAACATTGACGGGCAGGCCCTCGCGGTAACTTGAGCCGACAGCTATATCACTGATATGCAACAAGTCGTTGATATCTTCGCGGTGGCCGAGAAAATCGACCCTATCTGCAACGCCGATATCTTTTGCAAGACGTATGTACTCACCGTTAAAATTATCCGCACCTGCAATAAGAAGTCTTACATCTTCACACTTTTCGCTGACGGATTTCAATGCTCTTATAAGCATTGCCTGATTTTTATTTGCGTTCATTTCTGCAACATAAATCAGGAGCTTCTCATCTGAGGAATAACCGAGTTTACGTCGCAGGACGAGCTTTTCTTCCTTTGAAATCGGATAATATCTGTCACTGTTATATCCGACACCGTTAACTTTTCTGATATCTTTTACAGGGAGATATTTTTCAGCACAATTATAGTCTTCATCATTTATGGTGATAAGACAATCTGTTAAAAATGACATCGTGTACTCAATCGGGAAATACAGCATCCAGTTAAGCTTCGGTGCACCATGGTAGAAATGGAATCCGTGAGCCGTATATAAAACCTTAGTTCCGTTTTTTCTCTGCGATGCAGCAGCAAGACGTGCAAGGATTCCTCCCATAGGAGTATGACAATGCACTATATCATAACGGTTTTCATTTATTATTTTTCTCAACATTCTGTATGCCTGCAGATTTTCCCTGTCCGCAGGAGAACGCTTGATCGGAATTTCATATCTGTTGTCGCAATACGGCAGTTCAACATCTCCGTGACTTGCAACATCAACCTGCCAACCAAGTTCATGGAACATCTTGAGATAAGGTAAGTGGAAATAATAAAAATGTTCTGTAATTGTCGCAACATACAGTATTTTTTTCAACACTTACACTTCCTTTTACGTTTTATTTTTGCTACCTGTGAATTTTTCCATAGTGTTGTTTTCGGCACTGTTTATACCATCTTGCTTCAACACATTTGTTATCGTTTTAAAGAATATATGTATATCTGTTTTTAAACTGACTGTGTCAACATACTCAACATCAAGACGAAACTTTTCTTCCCACGAGATTGCGTTTCTGCCGTTTACCTGAGCAAGACCTGAAATTCCGGGTCTTACCTCGTGACGCCTCATCTGCTCGGGAGTGTACAAGGGCAGATACTCAACCAACAACGGTCTCGGTCCGATAAAGCTCATATCCCCCTTAAGGATATTGATCAACTGTGGCAATTCATCCACACTTGATTTACGCAGAAAACTGCCAATCTTTGACATACGCTCAAAATCCGCAAGCTCTCTGCCTGATTCATCGTGAGTTTTTACAGACATGGTTCTGAACTTATAAACCGTGAACACTCGACCGTTAAGACCGGGCCTTTTCTGTTTGAACAGTACAGGGCCGTCACGATTGAGTTTTATAAGAATTGCCGCCGCAAGCATAAGCGGAGAAAGA
>JAZNCK010000159.1:0-39504 GCA_045587505.1 Acutalibacteraceae bacterium | reverse complement strand
GTCTTCCCGATCCACTCCCCCAACGTTGATAAGATCGAGCTTATCAGAACAGGTAAGGTTCGCAGAAGCAAGCTCTACTATCTGCGTGACAGAGTCGGTAAGGCTGCAAAGGTTAAGCAGCAGATCGGCTGATAAACTAAGAGCTGAGGGTACACAACGTACCGTGAGGGTGTGGGAGGCTTTCGCTTCGCCATACCCTTTTTCTTCTTTAAATCATTCTTTATCATATATCTTCCGGAGGTACTGCCATGTTATTAAGCAAGCGTCGCGTTCAGCTTGAGCGTACCGAATACCTTTCAGACGGAATGACGCCTGAACAGGCTAAAAAACACAGGACAAAATGGCTTCGTGTCTTTGATCTTTCAAGCTCCATTGCTACGGCAATTATCATAATATTCGTTGTCTTCACTTTTATCTGCCGTCCGACAAGCGTTGTCGGTACATCTATGGTTCCGACTTTACAGAACGGTGACTGGCTTATCACTATGCCGAAGAGTGACTATGAATACGGAGATATTGTCGTCGTAACACAGCCGAACATCCATAACGAACCGCTTATCAAGCGTGTTATTGCAACTGAGGGACAAACAGTTGACATCAACTTTACGTCAGGTCAGGTTTTTATCAACGGTGTTGAGCTCAACGAACCCTACATAAATGAACTGACACGTACTTCGTCTGACGTTACTTTCCCCATTGTTGTGCCTGACGGCAAAGTGTTTGTTATGGGTGATAACCGTAACCACTCCTCTGACAGCCGCACAAGCGGTGTCGGATTCATCGACACAAGATACATTCTCGGCAAGGCCCAGCTCAGGATTCTTCCGTTTGGAGAATTTGATATTTACGAAAATTTTTACCCCGGTGAATAATTATGGAAAACACAACCCCCATTGAAGAAAACGAAGAACAGAAAAAAGAAAAATATACTTTTGCACACCTGGTTTATGACACAGTCTCGATTTTTGTGACTGCAATGGTGATGATCTCAATCCTGTTCACATTTATCGTGCGTTTTGTCGGTGTTGACGGCAATTCAATGTATCCGACCCTCAGTCACGGTGACTGGTTGCTCGTTTCTGCTGTTAATACAGAAATTGAGCACGGTGATATCGTTATCAGCACTCAGCCGAATGCGTTTGACGAGCCGCTTGTCAAGCGTGTTATTGCAAAAGGCGGACAGACTGTTGATATTGACTTTGAAAAAGGCGAGGTTTATGTAGACGGTACTTTACTCGAGGAACCGTATATCGCAGACCTTACCCACACTTCAGAGGGTATAACTTTTCCGCTGCTCGTGCCCGAAGGCACACTGTTTCTTATGGGTGACAACCGTAACGACTCAACAGACAGCCGTTCGCCAATGGTCGGCTGCGTCGACGAGAGATACATTCTCGGTGTTGTGAAGTATCGCATTATGCCCGAATTTACAAAAATTGATGATTGAGAGGGCTGATATTCAGTCCTCTTTTTGCTATAGGAGAAAAATATGAGCGATTTTCAGAGACAAACCGTACAATGGTTTCCGGGTCATATGGCAAAAACACGCAGACTTATCAAGGAAAGTCTGTCCAGAGTTGACTGCGTAACAGAAATTCTTGATGCAAGAATTCCTCTCGCAAGCCGTAATCCCGAAATCGAGGAAATAACCGCAAGTAAACCACGCATAATTCTTCTTAATAAATGCGATATGGCAGACGAAAAAGTTACTGCGGACTGGATAAAATATTTTAAGTCGCAGGGTGCAGAAGCTCTGGCTGTCGACTGCAAAACAGGTAAGGGACTCAATGGTTATCATACACTTGTTCGTAAAGTTCTTGCCGACAAAATTGAAGCAAACAATGCGCGCGGTATGGTAGGCAAAGCCTTACGTGTTATGGTCGTCGGTATCCCGAATACAGGCAAATCATCGTTTATCAACAAAATGGCAGGCAGAGTCCGTGCAAAAGTTGCAGACAAACCCGGTGTTACTACAAGTAACCAGTGGTTTTTCATCGGTAACGGAATCGAATTGCTCGACACACCCGGTGTCCTCTGGCCGAAATTTGATGACCCCGTTGTCGGCGACAGGCTTGCTTTCATCGGTTCTGTAAAAGACACCGTGCTTGATATTGAAACTATGGCTGTGCGTCTTATCGACGTTCTGCGTGTCGGCTACCCCGACAGGCTTGCAGAAAGATATAAAATTTCTGACTTTGAAGATCTGGAGTCGTGGGAAATTCTTGAACTTATCGGCAGAAAAAGAGGTATGCTCATCAGTGGCGGTGAAGTCAACACCGAAAGAGCATCAGTTATGCTCCTCGATGAATACCGTGGCGGAAAACTCGGCAGAATTTCTATGGAATTCCCCGAGAGATAAAAATTTCTAAAATTATTTTTGATTAGTTCATAAATTAGACAAAATAAGACTTATAATAGTAATTGAAAACATAAACCGGTGTTTATCATCGGCTTAAACGGAGGGAAAGACTATGGCAACAGAAAAAATTCTTGTAGTTGATGACGACAATAATATTTGCGAATTGCTTCGCCTCTACCTCGAAAAAGAGGGTTATGCCGTAAGCCTTGCTCATTCAGGTATGCAGGCCGTACGCATGTTCGCAGAACAGCAGCCTGACCTTATGCTTCTCGATATTATGCTTCCCGAGCTTGACGGTTGGCAGGTCTGTCGTGAAATCAGAAAATATTCCAACAAACCCATAATTATGCTCACAGCCAAGGGTGAGACTTTCGACAAGGTTCTCGGACTTGAACTCGGTGCTGACGATTACATCACAAAACCGTTTGAGGCAAAGGAAGTCCTTGCTCGAATAAAGGCAGTTCTTCGCCGTACTTCAAATTCCGTACAGACAGAAGCTGCCGAAGAAATCAAGCAGGTTTCTTACGATAATCTTGTTATCAACCTTACAAACTATGAACTCAAGGTAAAAGGCAACCGTGTTGAAGCTCCGCCTAAGGAAATGGAACTTCTTTACCACCTTGCAAGCAACCCGAATCGGGTTTTCACCCGTGACCAACTTCTTGATGAAGTGTGGGGATTCGACTACTACGGTGACAGTCGTACTGTTGACGTTCACGTCAAGAGAATCCGTGAAAAACTCGAAGATGTTTCTGATAAGTGGGAACTCAAAACCGTCTGGAGTGTCGGTTACAAATTTGAAACCAAGGACTGATAGTCTATGGGCAACCGCAAACTAAAAAAAGGAACAAAGATTTTCCGGAAATATCTGACGGTTATAACATCGGTTATTCTTGCAAGTGTTATACTGCTTTGTACGGTTTACCTTTTTCTTGTAACCCGTCATTGGAATACAGAGCAGATAGATACACTCAAACATAACTCAAATATAATTGCACAGAATTCCCAGGACGTGCTTGTCCGTTTCAACGACCCGGAGGGCAAAGCGGACATTTCTCCTCTTTCGCTCATCTGTAACACGATGCGTATAATGTCCGAGGCTATTGACGCGGACATTTTCATAACAGATATGAACGGTGACGTCGTCGTATGTAAAGAAATGATTGATGAAAAGTTCAGTTTTGCAGGTAATTATCACTGCCTTTTACACGACCCTTATCACATCAGCCCCGAAATAATTCAGCAAGCTGCCAAAGGTAACTTTACCGATACATCGCGTCTTGGAAACACGTTTATCAACAATCAGCTTACCGCTGCATCTCCGATTGTTTTCAACGGTAAACCCGTAGCAATCGTTTTTGCTACCGAGCCGATTACAATAAGCTGGTACAGTTACGCAAAAAGGATAATGGAAGTTTTTCTCACAGCTGCACTTCTTGCACTTGTGGTATCATTCCTTATGGTATATTACCTCTCTTACCGTTTCACACGACCACTCAAGGAGATGTCGACCGCCATCCGTCACTATGCCGAAGGTGACTTCAGCTACAAGGTCCGCGTCAAGGGTAATGATGAAATCGCTGAATTGGCACAGGCCTTCAACAGTATGGCCATGTCCCTTTCCGCCCAGGAAAGCTCACGTAGAAGTTTTGTTGCTAACGTTTCTCATGAGTTAAAAACACCGATGACCTCCATAGGCGGATTTATCGACGGTATTCTTGACGGCACGATCAGCGAAGATAAGCACGATTATTATCTGCGCATTGTTTCTGATGAGGTCAAGCGTCTTTCACGTCTTGTGACAGGTATGCTGAATATGTCCAAAATTGAAGCAGGTGAAATGCAGATAAACCTCAGATCCTTCGATATCAGTGCAGATATTTTTAAAACACTTTTAAGTTTTGAGAAAAAAATCAACGACAAGGCAATCGAAATTGTCGGACTTGACACAATGCAGAGCATCAACGTCAACGCTGATGAAGATATGATAATGCAGGTTATCTACAATCTTATCGATAATGCTGTCAAGTTCACCCCTCACGGCGGATATATTTTTATCAAGGATTACAAAGACAGCGAAAAAACCTTTGTCAGCATACGTAACAGCGGCGAAGGTATCGAGCGCGATGAATTGCCTAAAGTTTTTGAGCGTTTTTATAAAATTGACCGTTCAAGAAGTTTTGATGTAAAGGGTGCAGGTCTTGGCCTGTTCCTTTGTAAAAGCATCGTTGAACTTCACGGCGGAGAAATCCGCGTTGACAGCAAGGTCGGTGAATACACCGAATTTGCTTTCTGGATTCCCAATAACATCTAAAACAGTCTCGCAAGAGATAGGAGGAAAATATATGAGTGACGAGAGAAATTTCAATCCCACGGAGGAGAATTTCGGCTCACCCGAACAGAATGTAAATAACGACGCCTACACCTACCGTCAGACGGCTTATGAGCCACCGAAGACAAGCGGTGATTATAGCCAATTCCGTGACCCTGTCGAAGATGATGTTCCGAAAGTGGAAGCGGAGCCTGCTTACAGTCCTTATTCAAACCAGGATTATTCGCAGAATACCTATTATTCATCTTCACAGAACACCGAACCTGTTCACGAAACAAAGAAAAAGAGCAAAGGCTTCAAAGGATTTCTGATTGCTGTTATCGCAATCGTTGTCTGCGTTGCTGTTCTCATCGGTGTTTATCCTCGTTTTTCGGGTAATAACAATGCGGATTCCCCTGCCAAAAAAGACGATACCACACTCAATATCAGCGACACCCCGTCAATCAATAAAAATTCCGAAAGCCTTAATACAATTGATATTGCGGAAAAAGCAGAGAAAATCAATGTCGGTATTCTTATTTACGGCAAGGTACAGTCTTTCCTTTCCAATTCATCAAATTCACTTGTCGGTGAAGGCTCCGGTATTGTTATGAGCGAGGACAAGAGTGGTAAATACACATACATTTTAACTTGTGCCCACGTTATCAGCGAAGCCGCCAATGACAGCTATACCATAACGGTGCAGGACGCTGACGGAAACACGTATGACGGTATTATGGTCGGATTTGACCGAAAAACTGACCTTGGTGTTATCAAGATTGCCAAAACAGGCCTTACAACTGCCGTGTTCGGTGATTCTTCAACACTTCGCAAAGGACAGAAGGTTTACGCAATCGGTAACCCCGGCGGTATGGAATTCTTCGGTTCATTTACAGACGGTATGATTTCTTCAATTGACCGTCCTATCAGCAGTGAAAGCGGATACGAGATGAACTGTATCCAGCACACAACACCGATCAACTCAGGTAACTCAGGCGGTGCCCTGCTTAACGAATACGGTCAGGTTATCGGCATCAACTCTGCAAAAATTGTAAGTACAGGTTACGAAGGTATGGCTTTCGCTATTCCCATCAGTGATGCTAAGCCGATTATTGACGACATTATCTCAAACGGTTACGTTACAAACAGACCAAAGCTCGGTATCTCTTACACACCTGCTATGCAGTATCAGCAGTTTGCAATGATTATCAAGCTCAAGGATCTTCCTGCAGGTTCACTTATCATCAGAGAGATCAATTCTGACAGTTCACTTGCCGATACGAAAGCTGAAGTTTATGACCTTATTATCGCTGTCAACGGTGAAAAGCTCGACACGGCAGACGTGCTTCTTGACAAAATCGAAAACGGTAAGGTCGGAGACAAGCTGACGCTCACACTCTGCAGAATCGTTGATGATAATTACCGTATTGAGGAATTTGACGTTACGGCAACACTTGTTGAAGACACCGGCACAGGATCTGAAACACAGGAACAGACAACCCAGAATTATTGGGAACAGTACTTCAACAACGGATTCTAAAAATCAAGCACTCACCACTACGGTGGGTGCTTTTTTCTAAAGGAGTATAAAAATGTACGATATAGTTTCACTCGGCGAAATACTCATAGATTTCACTTCTCAAGGCATAAACGGTCAGGGACAGCGAATTTTTGCACAGAACCCGGGCGGTGCACCTGCAAACGTCGCCGTAGCTGTTGCAAAGCTCGGCGGCAAATCTGTATTTATCGGCAAAGCCGGTGACGATATGCACGGCAGATTTCTGAAAACTACGCTCACAGACAACGGTGTTGACTGCTCTGCACTTATTCTTGACGAAAACTACTTTACAACTCTTGCCTTTGTTGACATTAAGGACGACGGAGAAAGGGAATTTTCCTTTGCCCGTAAGCACGGTGCAGACAAAATGCTGACCAAAGAGGACATTCCTGCCGATTTAATCAGAGAAGCCGGGGTTTTCCACTTCGGCTCCGTATCCTTGACCGATGAGCCGACACGTTCTGCAACCCTTTATGCGGCAGAATTTGCAAAAGCGAATAACATCCCCGTTGCTTACGACCCTAATTACAGGGCATCACTCTGGGCAGACGAAAAGACGGCAGAAGAAGAAATGAGAAACGCCGTAAAAGTTGTTGATATGATTAAAATATCCGACGAAGAAACAAAACTGCTCACAGGTCAAAAAGACTGTGAAAAGGCAGCTGATACTCTTATACGAAACGGTATTAAAATTGCCGTCGTTACTCTGGGCAAAAACGGTGCATATATCCGCACAAAAGACGCAGAAAGATACATAAAAGGCTTCAGCGCTAACGCTGTCGACTGTACGGGCGCAGGTGATGCTTTCTGGGGCGGATTTCTTCTGAAGTTTTCGCAATGCGGTAAAATGCCCGACAGTGTCACGATTGACGAAGCAAGTGACTTTGCACTTTTCGGCAACGCTGTTGCAAGTCTCTGCGTTGAAAAGTGCGGTGCTATCCCCTCTCTGCCTGAACTCGAAGCGGTTGAAAAAAGATTGAAAACAGCAAATAAATAATGTATACTCTGATACGTAAATATTTTCGCGTAAGGAGAGGTTTGTATGACTTTATTTTTATCGAAGATTATCCGTGCTTTCGTTGCGTTTCTTATGATTTTTTCGCAGAACGCTCCGCAACTCTTCAGCCTTCCCATGATCCCCTGCGGTCAGGAGCTTAATCTTGATTCCCGCTTTGAACTTGTGTGGGAAGATGAGTTTATGGGAACAGAGCTTGATATGACAAAGTGGAACCACAATTGGTGGGAAGTCGAGCGCAAGGGCGGTTACTGGCACGAGGATATGGTAGATGTAAGAGACGGTAATCTTGTCATCACTACAGCCTATTTTGAGGATCCTCCCGAGAATTATTATGAAGATTATTTTGCATCAAGACCCGGTTCAAAAGTTTACAAGGAGGGTTGGTACACCGCTTGTATAACCACAAAGAGTAAGTTTGAACAGTGTTACGGCTACTTCGAATGCCGTGCGATTCTGCCTCCTGCAACGGGAATGTGGTCTGCATTCTGGATGATGAATACAAAGGTAGAAAACGTTGATGGCAGCGGTCAGGACGGCACTGAAGTTGATATCTTTGAATCAATGTATTATAAAGACAACTGGTGGGGTGCAGGCGACGCAGTGGTCAGCGGTATTCATTACGACGGCTATGGCGAAGCTGAGCAAGGTGCAAGCATCGGCAAATGGTTTGCAAACAATCCGTATGAGGAATACAACACTTATGGTCTTGAATGGAACAAGGATGAATACATCTTCTATATCAACGGTGTTGAAACAGGCAGACTTTCAAAAGGCGGTGTTTCGCAGAACCCTGAATATCTCATCCTGTCCTGCGAGGTTGCCGGTGAAAACGGTGTTGCTTATGCAGACCGTCACGGCGTGGGTAAGATGAATATGGAGCCGGGTGACACAGCAGAATTCATCGTCGATTATGTAAGAGTTTATCAATACAAATAAGGAGACAAAATGGCAGCACTACTCATTGTTATATACATCGTATTCGTTTCACTAGGCCTACCCGATTCCCTTTTCGGTGTTGCGTGGCCGGTAGTTCACAAAGATTTCGGTATGGCAGAAAGTTTTGCCTCGTTCTACGGCATAATTACAGGTGTCTGTACCGGTGGTGTCAGTTTTGTCTCGGGCAAGCTTCTTCGCAAATTCGGTACGGCAAAGGTTACTTTTTTCTCAACAATACTGACGGTGATCGCCCTTTTCGGTATGAGTTTTTCTCCGAATATTGTTGTGATGATGCTTTTTGCCATTGTCCTCGGTTACGGAGCAGGTGCGATCGACACAGGTCTGAATAATTTCGTTTCGCTTCACTACGAAGCACGGCATATGAACTGGCTTCACTGCTGCTGGGGCCTCGGTGTGACAATAAGTCCGCTTATAATGTCCATGTTCCTCTCAGGCGAAGAGGGTTCGTGGCGTGGCGGTTACAGAATCGTTGCTCTGCTTCAGCTTGCAATCGCAGTTGTTGTTCTGTTTTCAATCAAAAAGTGGGACAAGATTGAAAGTAGTATAAAAGATACGCAATCAGAAGAAACTGCGAAAAGTGCAAAGCTTTTCGATTTGCTCAGAATCAGAGGCGTTATCCCAAGCATACTTTCGATGGGACTGTACTGTTCAATGGAGTTTTCGATCGGTACCTGGGGTGCAACGTATGCAGTCAACATCTTCTCCCTGCCTCCCGATGAAGCCGCAACGTGGGTTTCACTTTACTTCGGTGGAATTATGACAGGCAGAATTATTGCAGGCTTTGCTTCAATCAAACTCAACGACAAAGCACTCATCAAAGCGGGTATTATCACAGCGTTTGTCGGCATTATCGTTTTCGCTTTGCCTCTGGGCAAGTTTTCTCTCGCAGGTTTTCTGCTTATCGGCATCGGCTTCGGCCCGATTTTCCCGAGTATTCTTCACAGCGTGCCCGAACGCTTCGGCACAACATACTCGGCAGACCTGACAGGTTACCACATGGGCGGTGCATACGGTATCGGCTTCCTTGTTCAGCTTATTTTCGGATATGTTGCAACCGGAACAACCTTTAAAATCACACCGTTCGTGCTGTTGGCACTTTGTATCGGAGTATTTATAGCAAACGAAACAGCAATCCGACTGACAACTAAAAAATAATGAAAGGCTGTCAATGACAGCCTTTCAGAACATCATATTTTCAATAAACAATTCCGAAAACTCGGAACTTGCGGAAAGATCGGAGTATTCTGCGTTGTGTGTAAATTCATCAATGTCGTTCCCTTCGCATACAAACTTCACTGTTCCGAGAAGGCTTGAATTGTTAACTGCAACACATTTTTCTTTAAGCTCGCGTGGCAAAAGTCCTGTTGAAACAGCATTTTCAACATTGATTTTTGCTGAAAAACCTCCTGAAATATACATCGTTTCAACATCGTCAAAGACGATGTTTTTTTGTTTTATAAGTGTAACTATCGCAGAGTACACGGCAGACTTTGCAAGCTGATACTGCCTTATGTCCGACTGCGTAATTTCAGTCCCGTCTGCAATCTCAAATCTCTCACATTCCATATATCCTGTTTCGTCAATGGTACCGTTTCTGACAAGCTCGGCAATAACGTCAACAAGCCCTGTACCGCATATACCCTTGGCAGGCATATTACCGATTGTTTCTGCCATGCCGTTGAGGTAAGAATAAACAGCACCTGCGGTTGCACTCATTCCGCAGGAAATATTCGCACCCTCAAAGCACGGTCCTGCCGCGGCAGAGGCGCAGAGTGCAGAATTTTTATCAAAGAGCGCAATTTCGGCATTTGTACCGAGGTCAACAAGAAGATTATAGTTCCCTTTCTGCGGAAAACCGACATAATTCATACCTGCAACAATATCCGCACCCGTGAACGAATGAATTGAAGGGAGTGTCGTTGCGGTTGCTGTGTGCAGACCGACAGAATCTCCGCTGACTGCCCTGCTTTCAAGAAAAGACGGTGTATATGGTGCAACACCTATTGACGAGCAGTCAACGCCCAGAAGAGTATGAAGCATTGTCACGTTGCCCGAAATAAATATATCGAGATTTTCTGCGTCAAGCTCCGCAATCATATAATTAACAACATCAATAAGTGTCCGCTGAAGCTCGTGAACACCGTTTTTACGACAATATTCTATGCGGGACATCACGTCCGCACCGTAAACGCGTTGAGGGTTGGTTTTGGTTGTTACTTTTACAATGCTTTTCGTGTCACGGGAAACGAGAGCGAGGGCAAGGGTGGTTGTGCCGATGTCGAGAGCGAGACACAGGTCTGCAGATTTCTCCGCTGTTTCAACTGCACCTGTTTCGGAGACTATCTCATCTTCATCACATAAACTGACCGTAATATCAGAACGGATAACATATTGGCACGAAAGCTCGGGCTTTCCGTCAACGGTGACAAGGCATTTTTTACAGATACCTTTACCACCGCACGGATGGCTGACCCTGCCGCCCGACTTCATAAGAACATCGGACAGCAAAGCTGAGTCTTCTGCAATAAAAATTTTCCCGTTTACCGTAACCTTGTGCATAAATCTGTTTCCTCTATGTTTTTCTGCTTCGATTATAGCACAAATAAATTAAAAAGTCTTTCCTTTGAAGAAAAATCTTATTCCGTGTTCTTCGTTTTTGTAACCGTAATCCATTTTATGCAGTTCAAAGATTCTCTTGCATACAGGCAGTCCCATTCCTGAAGAGCCGTCTGAGCCGCCACGGGAAAGGTCACCCTTTGTAAGAAGAGACCATATATCCTTCGTGATGTCAATCGGTTCGGCTTCGTTGAAAACTTCAAAGGTAAAGGTTTTGGTATCTGCAGTAAGCTTTACTTCGATTTGTGTCCCGTCAAATGAATGTCTGATTGCATTTGAAAGATAGTTGCCGACTGCAATTGAAAGGAGTTCATCGTTACCGTTTACAAAAACATCCGATTGAACATCTGCGTTAAAAATCATCTTCTTTGCTGAGGCAAAGCTTTCGTGCTTGCAGTTTTCGTTTTGAATAATCTCGCTCAGACAGCATTTATGTGTTTTGATGCTTTCGGTATCCGAGAGGCGGTTGAACATAAGAAACGACTGAACCATACCGTTCATTTTGACAGCTTCATCGTAGACTGAACGGACATACTGCTCGTTTTTCTCGGGTGCAACGTTGTCAAGAATACACTCACACTGATTCTGAATAACAGCAAGCGGTGTTTTCATCTCGTGAGCAACGGCTGAGGTAAACGCACGTTGGTTTTCTTTTATTTTCTGATTTTTGTTGAAAACTTTAACGGCAAAAATCAGAATCACGGCACCGACAACGGCAAAGAGAATGGTTGTTGTGCAGAAAAGATATCTGAAATTGCTCGTTGTTACCGTCATCAACAACGGATTGAAACGAACACATACAACAAAATGGTAATCCTCAAAGCTCATATAGTAATCTAACTCACCGCTGTGAAAACTGAAAAAACCTCCGCCACCCGACGATGTTGTTCCATCCGAAAAACGAGCATTTTCAATGGCTTTTTTAACTTCAGACTGTGCTTTGAGGCAGTTTCTGTGGCTTGATGTTTTTTCATCCAAGTCGTAAAGCCGGCATATAAATTTGCCGTCTGCTTCAAGAAAAGTTTGTGTGCGGGGCAGATTGCTTACAGTAAAAGTTCTGATTTCCTGTCCGTTGGTAAAAGTCAGTGAAACAGGCTTATAAACGCCCGAGTCTGTGTTAACCTCCATTTGTGTAAGTCTGATGCTGTCGAAATCATTTGATTTCTGAAACTTAAGAATCTCTGACTTGATTTTTGGTGTCATGTATCTTTCAAGAGGAATGTAATAATTTTCTCTTTTGTCGAAATCGTAATACCAGACCGTACTGCTGCTTTCAAAAACAATATCTTTGGATTCGTTATAAAAAGCATACGAATAACCGGGTTTAAAAAGTTTTGAATATGACGGAATGTTCATAGACAAATCAGCTTTTTTATGAATTTCAGGAAAATCAAAGATATATCCGTCGAGATATTCAACTAATTCGAGATTCTGCAGATAGCTGAAATACTGATGCATATTTTTAGCTTCCGTTTCAAGTGAGCTTAGAATAATCATTGCAACACCGCAGGAATACAGAACCAGAATCCCCACAAGAATATAAATAATTATTTTCTTCTTCGTCATATTTATCACTCCTTTAACACGTAGCCTCTGCCGATAACCGTGTGTATGTGCGATGCTTCTTTACCGAGTGCTTTGCGGAGCTTTTTGATATGAGTGTCCACCACACGCTCGTCGCCGTCATAATCCCAACCCCAGACTTTGCTTAAAATCTGTTCACGCGAGAGTATGATGTTTTGGTTTTCAAGAAGCAGTGACAACAGGCTGAACATTTTATTTGTGAGCTTTATTTCTTCACCGCTTACGCTGACAATGAATTTGTCTTTATTCAGTGCGATTTCACCAACGGATAAAACACGTTGCATATTTTCACCGGTGTATCTGTTAATGATTGAATTGCACTTTTCAACAAGCACGGACAGCGGAAACGGTTTGACGATATAATCGTCTGCTCCGCTTGAATATCCCTGCAGATAGTCCTTTTCTTCCCCGAGAGCCGTAAGAAACAGTATGGGTACCTGTGAGGTTTTTCTTATCTGTCGGCACGCTTCAAAACCGTCAGTTCCGGGCATAAGAATGTCAAGAATTATCAGGTCAAAGCAGTTTTTCTCAGCAAGACATATTGCTTTTTCTCCGTTTTCGGCAAGAGTTACCGAAAAGCCTTTTGCGGTAAGATAGTCGTAAATGGTTTCACGTATTTTTATCTCATCGTCGCAGACAAGTACTTTTTTCATATCTACCACTCCTTTCGGTTTTATAATAAATCTGCCATGTGTTTTTTGTGTGTCTGTTTAAAAATAAAATATCACAGAAAAACTGTGAGGGCAACCTTTGTTTTGAACAAAAAACAGAGGATAAAATTATCTATTTTTTCTATTGTTATTGTTTCTTACTTTTGATAAACTTAACTTACAATCCATTTGGAGGCAGTTTTATGAAAAAATTCAGAATAGGTGTCCTCGGTATGGGCAGAGGTATAGATATTGCAGAGAATCTTTCGCTTCAGAACGACTGCGAGATTGTTGCTTTTTGTGAATTCAATGCAGAAAGAGCAGCTGCAGGTCTTGAAAGACTGGGCAGGGATGTTCCTGTATTCGAAGACTTTGATACATTCCTTGAGCAGGACCTTGATGCAGTCGTTCTTGCAAACTATTTCCACGAGCACACACCGTTTGCAATAAAATGTTTTGAAAAGAATATTCACGTGCTTTGTGAATGCATCAGTAACGGCACGATGGCTCAGGGTGTTGAGCTTATCCGTGCTTACGAAAAGAGCGATTCAATTTATATGCTTGCGGAGAATTATCCTCAGATGAAATTCAACCGTGAAATGAAACATGTCTGCGCCGGAGGTACTCTCGGCAAAATCATCTTTGCGGAAGGTGAATACAACCACCCGGTTGACCCCAAAGACACCGGCTTCCTTAAAGGATATGTCTACTTTCCCGAGCATTGGCGTAACTTCTTGCCACGCTCGTATTATATAACTCACTCCCTTGCACCTCTGATGTGGGTAACGGGTGCAACTCCGAAAAGAGTAAGTGCAGTGCCTACCTTTGCGCCGATGCCTGAAAAAGCAACTGCGAGAATGGTCGGTGACCGTGCGGCAATTATAACAACAGTAAACGACGATGGCTCAGTTTTCCGTGTTACGGGCTGTGCCGGATTCGGAGCACACCATAACGCTTACCGCTTCTGCGGTGAAAACGGACAGATTGAAAACCTCCGCGGTATGGACGGACAGGTTATGCTTCGTTACGACGAATGGTCAGTACCCGAGGGTAAAAAAGAAAACAATCTTTACGAGCCGTCCTGGAACGATAGCGACGAGGATCTGATAGAAAATGCAGGTCACGGCGGTGGCGATTTCATTGTTGCAAGAATGTTCCTTGACTGTCTGCGTGAAGGCAGACAACCCGAGCATACGTATGATATTTATTCCGCTGTGGCAATGTCAAGTGTCGCTATCCTTGCTCACCGTTCGATTATCAATAACGGTCAGCCTTATGATATTCCTGATTTCCGTCTTGAAGAATGCCGTAAGCAATATGAAAACGACAACGACACACCATTCCACGGTACGGACGGCAGTAAACCGACGATTCCGTGCTGTTCAAAAGCAGACTACTCCCCGACAAAGGAACAGATTGATGAATACATAAAAGTAATTCAGGCATAGGAGTGATAACGATGAACGAAAAATTCTACCTTATAGCAAATGCACATCTTGACCCCGTTTGGCAGTGGAGATTCCCTGAGGGACTGTCTTTGGTGAAGTCAACATTTCGTTCTGCACTTGACAGAATGAATGAGTTCCCGGACTACACTTTCACAAGTGCGTGTGCAAGCTATTACAAATGGATAAAACTCGGCGAACCTGAAATGTTTGAGGAAATCAAGCAGAGAGTCAAAGAAGGCCGCTGGGCTGTCGTCGGCGGTATGTGGGTTCAGCCCGACTGTAATATTCCGTCAGGCGAGGCTTTCTGCCGTCATCTGTTGTATTCGCAGAAGTTCTTTAAAGAAAACTTCGGTTTCAGTGTAAAAACAGGATACAACGTCGACTCTTTCGGTCACAACGGTATGCTGCCTCAGCTTCTGAAGAAAGCAGGAATTGACAATTATATCTATCAGCGTCCCGATAACCGACTTGAAAAGCCGAATCTTCCGTTCGAAAATCTTCACGACTGGCAGAGTCCCGACGGAAGTGTCGTTTCCACCTTTCATCTTCCCGACGGTTACGGCGGAGATGTTCACAAAGAGCGTCTTGACGAACACTACTACAATAAAAATCAGCCGATGATGGTGCTTTTCGGCGTGGGCAACCACGGTGGCGGACCGTCAAAGAAACATCTGAAAAATGCAGAAAATCTCATCCTTGGCGGAAACTTCAAGTATTCCACTCCCGATGAATATTTTGAGGAAACCAAGGCTGTTGACAGACCTCTTGTCGCAGAGGATTTACAGCATCACGCAAGTGGATGTTACAGTGCAAACAGCAAGATAAAGGAACTCAACCGCAGAGCTGAAACAGAGCTTGTTACTGCTGAAAAGCTCGACGTTCTTGCTAACCTTATCACAGGGTCTTCGCTTCACCGCGAAACAATTGAAGCTGCTTGGGAAAGGGTTATGTTTAACCAGTTCCACGACATTCTTGCAGGCTGCTCTATTAAGGAAGCATACATTGATGCCGAAAACGCATTCGGATACGCACGTGAATCAGCAGCAGGTGTAAACACTTTTGCGGCACAGAGAATTTCGTGGAGAATCAAAACAACAGACTTCCTTAGCGCCGACACAAGCGAAATGCGTGCAAGAATGTGGTACAGAGAGGGCGAGGGCTCTCCTATGGTTGTTTTCAACCCTCATTCCTTCCCCGTAAAATCTATCGGTCAGTTCGGTGACGCGGGTGTTTCAAAGGTGCTTGACTCAAACGGCAAAGAAGTCACTCTGCAGAAAGTCCGTGCACCTTACACTGACGGTGACCACGTACAGAAAACTATCTTTGAAGCTGAGATTCCTGCTTACGGATATGCCGTTTATTATCTCTACCACCGCGACTCAGATGAAGACAAACAATATACAACCGACCTTGTTGCAACAGAAAACACACTTGAAAACAGCAAGGTTAAAGTTGTATTTGATAAAGAATCGGGTGCAGTCAGCTCATATATCATCAAAGACGGCAACATTGAATTTGCAGAAGATCTTCTCGGTAAGGCTGTTGTCTGTGACGACTCGGCAAACGACACGTGGGGTCACAGAATTTTTGACTACAATATAGATATCGGCAGCTTCGGCAACGGTACGCTCGAGCTTATCGAAAACGGACCTGTCAGAGCAACACTCAAGTCCGTGGTCAAATACGGCAACTCCGTGCTTAAGAGATACTACTCCCTTTACAAAGGCAGTGAGAAGCTGACAGTAAGAACTGTTCTTGATCTTGACGAGCAGTATAAATCCGTAAAACTTTCGTTCAAGGCAGCTGTCAATAACCAAAGTGTTACATATTCTATGCCTTACGGTTTTATTGAAAAGCCTGCCAACGGTCAGGAAGAACCGTCACACGCGTGGTGTGACATCTGTGACGAAAACGGTAAAGGTCTTGCCCTGCTTAACACAAGCAAATACAGCTTCTGCTCCATCGGAAACGACCTGAGAATGATGATTGCGAGAAGTTGCGCTTACCTCGACCACTTCGGCCAGCGTAGCCGTGACAGTGAAATGGAGTTTCTTGACAAGTGCGAACAGGAGTTCACTTACGAAATCGTTCCGCATACAACAAAGAAAAATTCAGAGCTTTTCAAGGCTTCCGAAGTTCTTAACAATCCCTTGCAGACACATCAGGAAACTCATCACGACGGTGAACTTCCGCAAACGCTTTCAGCCTTGGATATCGACAAAGAAAACATTATCGTCACGGCAATCAAACCTGCTGAAGACGGCAACGGTATGATTATGAGAATAATCGAAACGGACGGCAAACCGACCACAGCTACGGTCAACTTCACCGCCCTTAAGGCAGAATTTACAATGGACTGGAAGCCTCAGGAAATCAAAACCGTAAGAATATCTGCTGAGGAAATTTCAGAATGTCTCATAAGCGAATAACAGCATAAGGAGAGTACAGGAAATGAAAAAATTGGTTAAAAAGGTGATTGCTATGGCACTTTGCATCTCTATGCTCGCTTCAGCCGGTGCTATGAGTGCTTCGGCACTGACAGAAACAGACTGTGGCGGTAAATGTGAGCACTCACCCGTAATTGTTTTGCCCGGTATCAACCATTCCCCGACATACCTTTACGATGAGAACGACGAACCGTATATGTATAACGATAACCACGTCGGCGGTACGCTTCTCATTCTCAATGAGGCGGCACTTTCAACAGGCGCAATCCTCAAGGCTGTGGCCAGTGTTCTTGCAACACTTGTTTTGCAGACAAATATCGGTCTTGATAAAGTTGCCTATAACCTTGTTTCTGACATCTTCAAGTTCCAGAAGTGTGATGAAAACGGTAACCATATCGAAAATCTTAAAACACAGAGATGGAATCATTCACTCGAATATATGACTCAGGATGATATTGACTGGACATACAGAATGGTTCCGATGAAGCCTCTCGTTGACGAAATCGGTGAAGACCATGTTTACTTCTTTACCTTCAACCTTGTCGGCGACCCGATGAAATCAGCTGATGAGCTTAAGGAATACGTTGAAATGGTAAAAGAGCAGACAGGTCACGATAAGGTTTCTTTCCTCCCGGTCAGCCTCGGTGGTACAATCCTTACCGCATATCTTGAAAAATACGGTCACGAAGACCTTGATCAGATTGTTAACGCGGTTGCCTGCCTTGACGGCACAGACATCGTTGCAGATATGATGTCAAGAGAGTGGCGACTTGAGGACGACTATCTCTATCATCAGTTCATCGCTCAGATTTTCGAAGAATCCGAAGGTTCACCGACACTCGGCTACCTTATCAACACAATTCTTCACATCGTCCCCCGTTCAGGCGTTGACGCACTGCTTTCAGGTGCAATCAGTGCGATTATTGACACACTTATGGTCAACTGCCCACAGTTCTGGGCAATGCTCCCGTCTTACAGATACGAGGCTCTTGCCGAAAGATACCTTTCTGACAAGCCTGTGCTCAAGGCAAAAACAGACAGCTTCCAGCAGGCAAGACTCAACCTTAAGCAGAATCTTCTTGATGCCGTTGCAGACGGTGTCAAGGTTAACTCTATTGCAGGTGCAAACCTTGACCTCGGTGAGCAGATGTATACATATTTCAACATCGTTGCTTCAGCAGAAAAGGTAAACTCTGACGGTATCGTCAACCTTACTTCAACCACGCTTGGCGCAACAGGTGCTGCACACGATCAGACGCTTAATGATGTCGATTACGAGAAGAACACATACTGCTCAGATCCGACACACAACCACGTTTCACCTGACAATATGGTGGACACTTCAACAGCAATTCTGCCTGAAAACACCTGGATTTTCCTTGACCAGCATCATGAGGTCGGATACAACGATGTTGTTCTTAACCTTGCAAAGGCTATCCTTCTCGGGGAAGTAACAGACGTTCATTCAGATCCCGAAAAGTATCCGCAGTACAACGGTCCGTGTTATACACAGGCACTTCGCCGTTGGAAACTGCCCGATGCAAGAAGAGTTGATCAGACAACTCTCAGCGAAGAGGATAAGGCAGAACTCAACGCTGCAATCGCAGAGGCAGAGGATGTTCTTAAAATGACAATCGCTGACCAGCCGAGAGTTGAAGCAGCAGAAAAGAGACTTGATGAAATTCTCCACAAAGTCGGTGCTGAGGGTTACGAAGAAATTAACAAAGATGAGCCCTCACCCCTTGATCCCGTTTTTGAAAAAATCACGTATACGATGAGTAAAGGGACTCTTGCTGTTCTTGGCGGTGGCAGCCTCGTTGATCTGATTCTTTCTCCTGTCAGGACAGTTATTAAAGCAATTTCAAATATCATTACAGGTAAATAAGCCTAAACATTAACAGGGAGTGTTCCGATTGAACACTCCCTGTTTTTTGTAACGCTCTCAATACCGTCTTCATTCGTTGCAAATTATAATAAAACCTGCTTCCTTCACTAATGTGCGGAAAGCAGGTTTAAGTTTATTCAGATATCAGACCACCAGCTGTCCGTAAAACGCGTAGGACGAGCCGGGAATGCTTTAAAAAACGCCTCTGCATCACCATTGAGTTCAACCCCGTCAATGTAAACGGCAGTTTGTGCAGAATGACCCTCGCCTGCAAGCAAAAGCCTTGCTGCAGCAGGTGCAGTAAGAGAAATATCGTAGTCTCCGTTTTGTCTGCGTGTCACCGTTGCTTTACCGTCCTGATATTCGACATCAAAAATTGCATTGTTCTGCTCAAGATCATCGCAACATCTGACTCTGAACTTTCCGTATTCTTTTGGGTAAACATTATTCTCAAGGAGCTTCTGCATATTATAAATCCTGCCTGCCACGCCTGCATCGTGCTCATACGTCACATTGTTCACCCTGTCGGTAAGACAGGCAAAAGGCGAACACGGATACTGATGGCGCACAACCAGATTCTTAACAATGCCGTCATAGCTGCGTAAAAATCCAACAATACCGTTGAGTGCTTCGGGCGTAAGAATGTATAATTCCTCGACCACAAGTTTGTCCGGACGGGTTACCTTGAAACGCACGTATCCGTCTGCTTCGCCCGATTTATTCTTGTGAATATAGGTATAGTCTGCACTCTCAAGCGGAGTTTCGCAGAAGTGCTTTTTATCTTCACGAAGCGTCGTAAGGTTTTCCTTATATGAACATTTTTCGTGCAAAGCACGCAATTCTTCAAACTGTTCACCGGTATAAAGCTCAACATCCGTACTGTACGGAATGTGCCCCAGATTTTCAAAAGGCACTTTTATGCTGAACATCCGGTTAAGGTTTGCATAACCGAATTTCTCGTAATACTCGATTGAAAACGGATGCAGAAATCCGACAGTCCAATCGTTTTCAATCGCAATATCTCCGATTTTTTCAAAAATCCTTCTGACGCCACCCATTCTTCTGTATTCAGGCTGTGAACAGACTCCGCTTACCACAATAGTATTGAGGATGTTGCCACAATAATTTGTTCTGTAGTCGTACATCTCAACACCTGCTACAAGTCTGCCTTCGTTGAATGCTGCGAGAACAGGCACATTGATGGTGGAGTCCTCTTCAGCATTGAATTTCCAGATAAAAGATGCTGCAGAAACTTTCTGAAAATCAGCAGCTTCTTCCGGTGTGATATATCTTATTTCCATAGTTTTCTCCCGGGAAATTATTCTACCGTTTCGTTTTTCGAAGCAAGACCGAGGATGTTATCGGTATCTGCACCGATTTTCTGAGAAACGAGCTTACGTCTTGCAATAAGCTCAGCGTACATTCTTTCCTTCTTCTCGTTGTCAAGGTCATAGAAAAGCATCGGGATGATACCAAGTGAACCCGTAACGGCAGGAATAATTGTAAACATAGCAAAAAGGAAGAATTTAACCTTATCCGTCTGTTCCTTACCTGTACGGAAGGCATCAGCCTCGTAACCGATAATCTTCTTGATTGTCGTTGTAACAACCGAACTTACACTGCGTGAAATCTTCGCTGCAATTTCGCTTGCAACAGAAGCCATTGCCTCTGTACGGTAACCGTTTTTCCATTCACAGTAGTCCATTGCTTCGTTATACATTTCTGTTCCGATAACGGACTTGAGTCCGAAGAACAGTGTCCAGATAATTTCCCAGATAGCCATTGCAATGCCCATCGGAACGACCTTCTGATACATACCGCCCGAATAGTTTCCTTTCATACCGACACAGCCGAAAATGAATACGGGAACATAAAGAATGTTGCCGATTTCCTTCGCAACTATGTACAGCAAACGGCTTGAGAATCGCTTTCTCATCCACGGCACCCAGGAATAACTCAGAGGACTTATCGGTGCCGCAGGCAAGCCTGCAACAATCGTCATTGATGAGAAGTGAAGAACATCTGTGTAATAGTCGTCCTGACTTCCTTTAACGGCAAAACCGCTGAGGAAATCAGAAAGTGTTATTAGTAACAACGGCTTATTACTGATGACAGACTTGATTGATTCCAGAACGCTCGGTGTCTTGACGGACTGCATAACTCTTTCCTTGGAATTGTAGAAAAACCAGAAGGAAGCAATACTCGCAGCAGCTGTAGTGAATACACCCATTCCGACAAAAAGTCCGGTATACGCTTTTGAAAGCTTCATCGGATGGTTGACAAACATTTTGCGGAAAACATCGATAAGGATTGTTACCGACTGTTCAGGCAGCTTTTCACCGAAGAAACCGGATGCAAAGTTCGCAATCGTAATCAATCTTGTTCGGTCAATCGGATTCGGCGTTATGGTCGCCATAAGACCTTTACGTGAAATAATCTGGAAAGTTTCGACACTTTCTTTCAGAATGATAAGAATCAGATAAACTATAAATTTGAACACCTGCACCTCGGACGTGCCCGCAAAAATGTGTGGCATCAACCAGTAAAGACAGGTAATAGCACAACCCGGAAACGCAAGGAACATAAGATAGGGCCTGAACTTTCCCCAACGGGTACGGGTTTTATCAACTATCGCGCCAAAAATCATATCATTGATAATGTCCCACACACTTTTGATTGCGTTTGCCAGTGTCTGCAAGCCGAGATCAATACCGACAATACTTGTAAGAAATCGGTTTTCAAATGTGTTTATGTGAAAGCTCTGTGCAGCATCCCAGATGATAAAACCGAGAGTTTCTTTCGAACCGACATATCGTCTGTTGACCACGCGTTTTGCTTCTTCACTCTCTTGTTGCTTTTTTTCTAACTGACGGAGTTCTTCAAATGCTTTTGCGTTTGATTTTGTTTCGGTATGGTTTGCCATAAACTCAACTCCTAAAAAATATTTTAGTTAGCTTCAGTTACCAATGTGTTGACCGCACCCATAATTGTTGAACCTGCTTTACTTCCTGCGGAAAGCATTTCTTCATAATGTCTCTGCGGCTTGCCGAAAAGTTTTTCACCTGCATCTGTGTTCCAGATAGAATCCGCGATAAACGGAGCATAATCGTTATCAGGCACGATATAACCGATAGCATCGTTGCAAAGACCCATTACAAGAACCGTCTTGCTGTCATCGATGAGGTCGGTAGTAATATCAACTTCCCAATCCGTGCCGAGGTAAGATTCAGTCTTGTCAACAACGTTACCGTAAACGAGCTGAGGAATAAGTTCGCCCGGCACAGTGACCATAACGATGTCTGTGCCGAATTCAAGATAACCGACTTCGCTGATGATTGAATAACCGCACGGTGAATTTTCATCCTTCACTGTTGTTGTTCCGAGAAGTGCAGAAACAGCACCAAGCTGCATAAGACCGTAATCAAGGGGAACCGTAACCTCTGCCATTTTCACGTTAATAACAGGTGCAACGGGTGTTGCGTTTTTCTCTGCTTCGATGATAAGTCTTGCGAACTCGTAACCGAGCATCTTTGCACTTTCGTAATCCTTAACGCGAGGATCTGCTTCAATTTCCGAATTGACTTCATCAATTATTTCCGGAGTTTCAACTCCGCCTTTGTTCACTGAAATCGGTGACTGTGCGCCCTGAATAAAAGCAAAGTTCATTCCTGCTTCATTGATCTTTTGCTCCATATAATGAGGGAAGTCTGCAGAAAGAAGCTTTGTTGCTCTGTTAATTGTTGTCGGATGTGCGCCAATGTTTGCAAACACGGTAGGTGCAGACTCTGCATCATCAGGAACAAACTTAAAGCAAGCGAATGTGTGCTGATAACCCTCTTTATCGTATCTCTTGTTGAAAAGATAACTGTATTCGTCATCGGGATATGTACCGTTTCTCTCGCTTCTGCCGATACCTGCTGTTTCAAAATAATACAAGTTGCCCGGTTCCATATTGATATATGCTTCAACAATCGCATCTGACGCACCGTCAATCATAAGAGGATAAAAATCTGCATCAATACTGCGGATCTCTCTCATAAAGGGAAGCACCGAGAGCATATTATGGAAAACCTTTGCAATAAGTTCGAGACCAAAGCCCTGCGTGTCAATAACTGTATGGCAATGAGTCGCATTGATATTGATTGCAGCGATATTACTTGCAACGCCTATCTCTTTAAGTTTGCGTTCAGCTTCTGCACGGATTGCACGCACATCAGCGTTGTTCACACCGATACCGTCAACACTTACCATAACAACAGTGCCTCTGCCAGAATTGTCGTTGAGTGCAACTGCATTTGCACCCTGGTCATCGTATACACCGTTAATCTTCTGAGTGAAGTAACCACCTGTGTAGTATTCCTTTGAACCGTCGCTGAGGTTTTCGGGAACCATACTTGCTTTGCCGAAACCGAGATACCATTTTGCACCTGCATCAGGTTCATCAAGAAAAACATCCATACCGTCATAGAAGTTTTCGCTTTCACCTGCGTAATAATCCTCTACCGTCGGGAAGTTTTTCGGGAACAATGCACTGAATCCCTTGAACACAACATTCAGAACTGAGTTCAGAGCGTTTGTAACAAAGATGATTTCACGGTTATCTGCTGCACCGTCAGATGCATTTGCAACGGTGGTGCCGGTAAGAAGCATAGCGATAACCAACACTGCTGAAATAATTTTCTTAAATTTTTTGCTCATAGCGATCACTCCTTATTTTACGCTGTCATAAATCTCGTAGAAATTGCCGATGAATGTTGTCGCAGCACCTTTTCCGTAAGAAATCAGGCACCATGTGTCACTGTCAAAAGCACCCGATATCTCGTTGTACTGTAAACCTGCAATAACATAATTTGCCGGATTTGCAACATATCCTGCAGCATCATTCATAAGATCCATAATGATAATGTCTTCGCCTGTATATTCTCTGATCGGACCGAGGTCAAAGCCCTTCGCACCGTTACCGCCGAGAAGAAGCTCACCAAAAGTTTCACCGGGACTCATATATACTTTCATATTGTCACCGATTTCAAGATAGCCGACTTCGGAAACCGTGTAGTATCTGCCCATATCATCTTTAAGAACAAAGTTGTCGGCAACAGATGTTTTACCGAGAAGCGCGATGATGTTGTTATCAATCTGAACCGTAAACTGCTGAAGTCTGATGTTCAGAACAGGCTTTACTTCCTGTGCCTCTACGGTGTCTAAATCATCGTACCATAATGTATAATCTTCGAGCGCTTCGCTGTATTCTGCAATGCCGAGTCTGTCACCGGTTGCCTCATTGAGCGCAATTCTTTCTTCACGTGTCATACTCAGACCGAGGATAATATAACCGATCTCGTATCCGTAACGTACAGCTGAATAGTGTGCACTCTGCTCAACTCCGTCGCCCGTACGGTATCGGGTTGAGGTTACCGTTGAAACGTTACCCTGGATAAAAATAAAATTATATCCTGCATCGTTTATAACTTTTTCTGCATACCAGATGAAGTCTGCAGTGAATTTTTTATCAAAAGAAAGAGGTTTATCAGGGTCAGCACTTGCCCAGTCATAGCTTGCAGATTCAGGGTGGCAACCGAATGTCGCAACAATTGTCGGAATTTTTTCTGCATCTGACGGAACAAACTCTAATTTATAAAGATTCTTATCAAGTGCAATCGGAGCAGTTCTGTCGTGCATATATTCTTCAAGCTCATACTGTGAATAGTAGAGTTTACCTGTTGTCATATCGTCGAGTGCGGCTTCAACCGCCTTTTTTGATCCTGCAACTACCGACTCAATAAAGGAACGTTCAACTCCGTATTTTACGTTTTTGCTCAAAACGTTGTTGACAATACATCCGATCGGATCTGTCCACACACCCTGAGAATCGATTCCCGTATGAATATGTGTACAGGAAACATTTATGCTGACAATGTTATTCTCCTTCGCAACTTCTTTAAGTGCTTCACGGACAAGCCTTACATCTGCGTTCGCAAAACCCATAGCATCGAGTGAAATAAAAACAACATTTCCCCTGCCTGAGCCATCATTCATAACGATTGCTCTTGCCATAAGATCCTCTTCCTTACCGTCTTCGTCGGTGTACATTGAATCACCGAAAACATACGGAAGATACGCACCTTTTGCGTAGCTCTTCGTGCCGAAATCTGCCGGAAGAACCGAAGCCTTGCCGTAGCCGAGACTCCAGACTTTATCGCCCTGAGGCTCATCTATAAAAGTTTTTGTTCCTGCATAAAAGTTATCGTATTCATCAATGTTGAAGCTCTCATAATCTTCAACCGCTGCCGAATCAGGAATAACCGTCTTCAATGCCGTGCCGAGCAAATCATTCAGGAAAAAATTACTCAGAGCATTCAGCATTTTTGAAAGCTGAATTTTCACCAACAGTCCTGTGTCCTGTTGTGATTCCTCAATGTATTCCTGAACAGAATTATAAGTCCTCTCTCCGCCTGATGCAAAAGCAACAGTCGGTGTCATAAGACAAAAGCACAACACAATCGAGATTAAAATTCGGATCAGATCTTTCATACAGAAAACCTCTTTTCATAATCAACAACGTATTTCGCTGATTGAGAAAATTTATTTATTCTATTTTAACATTTTATTGCAGTGATGTAAATACTTTTTGTTGAAGATTCATAAAAACAAGCCATCTGTTAAAACAGACGGTCCGTCATTTGCATAAAACTATGTATTAGTTAAAGCATTTCTATGTCTTTTGTACGGATTCATACATCGTTCTTTTTATTGCCGAGCTGATAGAACGCCACTGCGGAAGCAGCAGCTACGTTCAGCGAATCGACACCGTGATACATTGGAATTTTTACGGTAAAATCGCAGTCATAAATGGTTTGATCAGAAAGTCCATCGCCCTCAGTTCCCATAATGATGGCGAGCTTCTTTTCGTCAGCCAGCACCGGGTCGTCGATAGAAACAGAATTATCCTTTAGTGCCATAGCCACCGTTTTAAAACCAAGATCCTTGATCCGTTCAAAACCGTCATCGGCTGAAAACGTCCATTCAATCTGAAACACTGTGCCCATACTGACTCTTGCAGCTCGTCTGTACAGCGGATCAGAACAGCCCGGAGTGAGGATTATTGCATCCATTCCAAGCGCCGCGGCCGAACGGATTATCGCACCCACATTGGTCGGGTTCATAACTTTATCAAGGATAACTATTCTGTTTTTGTTTTCGCATATTTCTCTTATGTCAGGCAAGGGTTTACGTTTCATTGCACACAGCATACCCCTTGTAAGCTTAAAACCTGTCAGCTGTGTCAGAATATCAAAATCCGCACAAAAAACCGGCACATCTCTGACTCTGTCAAGTATAGGCTTACCCTCACCCTCAATATGTCTTTTTTCCATAAGACATGAGACCGGTTCGTACCCTGCATCAAGGGCACGTTCAATAACCTTTGGGCTTTCTGCTATAAACAAGCCTTTTTCAGGGAACTCTCTGTTCAATAACTGAGCTTCTGTTAACCGTGCATATACATCTAACTCAGGCGCAAAAAAATCTGTTATTTCTATAATATTACTCATATTGTTCTCCGTTATGTTGATATATTATATATTGTAGCTGTATATTTGGCGGGTGTCAAATGTTTCCTTGCTTATTAAGCAACGTACCCCTTAAACAGAATCAGTTTTTAAATATAGCAGAAAGGATGACAGATTTCTCCGCCATCCTTTGAGTTTAATCTAGTTTTATTCCGAAATTCGTAATGCCTGTCCGAAATCAACCGTCAGGCTGTGTAACGGAGTGCAGACACGGATTGTTTTATCCTTTCTTTTGGCCTTGCAGAAAACGCTGTCATAACGGTCAAATTCAGTTTTCACCGTTTTTCCGTTAACCGTAAAGTGACCGTCAAAAGATACATCTATTTCACCACAAGCTGTTCTGTAGCTGACACAGCCGTCGCCGAAAACGAATCTGTTTTGTTTTATTCTTTGTTTGAACTCTTCAAATGTTTCTGTATCCGAATCGGAAAGTTCGGTTATGTACGAGTGGTATTTTCCACCCTTGCGATACAGGTCGAATCCGTTTTCGAGGGTCAGACCGTCGGGCAAAGCTCTGCCCTTGAGCAAGCCTTTGGCAGAGTCGGGATTGTAAGGCTTGAATTCCAACTTTCCGTCTGAAATCAAAGCAACGAAAACCCCGTTTTTTCTTGCAAAAACCGTGTTACCGTCAAGCTCAAATTCATCGTATAAATCACGGGGCATATAAGCGTGCGTAAGATCGCACACGGCACTTTCGCCAAGGCGTTTTTTTTGTGGCAGTTTATAAACAGTTATGTTTACGTTTTCGTGCTGTACGCTCATCGGACGTCTGCCGTTGCCCACCCAGTATCCGGGAGAAGCGCCGTATTTTCCGTTGCCGTCACCTGCGGGATGAGTCGTGAAAAGTGTAAGTGCTTCGGCAATATTTGCCGTCCACACGTGATCCTGCGCACCGCATACACCGACATCCTTCGCGACATCGGTTGACAGTGAATAACGGGATGTACGGTACGTGTAAACATTACCTCTGCCAAGTGCAATTCCGTGAGGCATAATGCTGTGCTTTTGAGCAAATTTCTGCCAGTTAACACACCGTAAAACCGTAAGATTCAGGAATTTGAAATAACTGAGGAATTTGTTTGAATACAGCTTGTTTTTTCTCATGTATTCAAGCGTATTGCAGATTACCTGAGGATTTGTAAAGGTTTCAGCACCTGTTTGCGCCATAATGCAAGCATCACTCTGTCCTATTAACTTTTCATTAACCATATCGTCAGGCGACAGGCCACAGCTCATCTTTGAAACAAAGGCTTCATCCGAAACTGCAATATCCTTTATTGCCTCGGGCAGAGTGTAAAGTCCTTTTTCAACCGCATCGGTAAAACACAGAACTATGTAATTCGTCTTTTTTGTCAATGAAGCTTTAATAAGTTCTCTTTCCGCTTCGGAAATATCGGGGCAGGAAAACATCTTTTCAGTTGCTTCCTTTCCCCACAGGATATTCATTGCATTTTGTATGCTGTTGCCGATGTTGTTTGCCGCTTTGTTATTGCCGTACATTCTCGAACTAACCGCAACAAAGCGATTGTTAACGCTGTTGAGTGCAACATCGAGCCAGAGAATATCCATAATCATTTTCATACGCTCTGTACGTTTTTTATCCTTGGCATAGGCTATGAAGTTAGCCATAGGTGCAATATCCTCGGCGAGATAGTTATTGCTTAAATATTCGGAAAAGCCGTAGTCAAAGCGTTGCTGCATCCAGGCATCAATACGGACTGTTGCTGTCTGCATATGCTCTTTACCTGTTTTGCCGTTATTTGTAAAAATCTCATCCGGCCATTCCTGACCTGCAAGATACTCACTGACTGCAAACAGAATCTGATGATTTTCTGACCAGTAGCACATACTGTCGTCACCGGATTCATCCATAAAGTATTTAAAGTCGAGAAAGGTGCTTTTAATAAGAGCCGAGCATCGGTCACTCAGCGGACAGTCCTTATAAATCTTAAAAAGCATCTGTGCTCTGAAATCCGCACAGTCAAAGCGCTTGTTCATATATTCCGCCTGCTTTGAAAGAAGTCGAAACACTTCGTCCTCACTGAACGAAGGTTCAGTCTGCTTACCGACAAGAAACAAATACAAATCCTCAAAACTTTTTCCGTTAATATTGAGAGAATATCTGTCAGCATCTGCTTTGTCAGGCAAGTCGGGAACAGACCTTATGCGAAGCAAATGAACAATCTCAACTGCCGTAAATGTTACAACAACCGCTGACACGGCAAGCAACACATAAAAAAATGTCATAGGCTTATGCCATCCTCTCAAGAGCTTCGAGTGTTACCTCATAGCGTGTGGGACTTGACGAAAGGAAGCTCTCCATTTCTTCCATCATATAATAAGCCATACGCTGAGGCTCGTTACCTATGCTGCCTGCAATATGAGGCGTAAGAATTGCGTTAGGCACCCAGAAAAGCGGATTTATGTACGGGAAAAACTCTTTTTTCAGCACGTCACCCACAAAGGTACGCGATGGATGAAGAAGAAGTGAAAGCGCCAGAGAATACTCCGCAACCTGCGCGCCTCTGCCCGTGTTAATAAAAGTGGAATGCTTTTTCATTCTTTTGAAAAGTTTACCGTTGAAAATGTTTTTAAGCTCGGGTTTATTTGCAAGGTGGTTGCTGATTATGTCACACTCGCTGAAAAGTGTTTCCATATCGACCAATGTTACGCCAAGCTCTTTTGCGGTTTCTTCAGGAATAAACGGGTCGCAGGCATAAACCTCAACATCGAAATCCTTAAGGCGTTCCGCAACCATTTTGCCGATTGCACCAAGACCCACAAGACCGACCTTACAACCGAAGCAACCTGTTGAAAACTGGGCAAACGCAAGTGAACGCAAAGGCAGAATGTGGTAACATTTAGCCGCCTGAAAAAAGCCCTTTGCAGCAAGGGAAATCTGTGCAACGGTGTACTCAGCAACGGGAACAGCATTAGCCGCAAAAGCAGAGTAAACCTTTATTCCGCTTTCAAGAAACGGACGAGCAAAATACTGCACTGTACCTGCAGAGTAAAAAACAGCCTTGAGGTCAGGCATATACTCGGCAATTTCCTCTTTTGTGAATTGCGGCATACCCCAGGTTGAAAAGGCAATCTCACAGCCTTTGAGAAAATCCCTGTACTCTTCAATATTATTTTGATTTATTCTCGGTGAAAGCTCACCGTACTCACCTAATTTTTTAAGCACATCAGGAGTATAAACTTTGGAAAACTGTAGCTGATTGCTACCGAAAAGTGCAATTTTCATTTTGGATCACTCACCTTGTTTTTAAGTCTTTTCATATCCTTTATCATAGAAGAAGGGAATCCGAACAATCCGCAGAGATATGTGTATTCCATAAGTATATTGCCATCAAAACCCGTCTGTTTTATCTTGTCAAGCAAAGCATTTATATAGCTCAGATTAAATCTCGGAAACTGCTCACGGCTCTGCTCGGAATAGGAAATATGAACGGTTTCAATGTACGGCAGTGTACGTTCAATGCGGTCAAGGTCATATTCAAGACGTTTATAACGTGACTGGAAATATGTTCTGAAATTGTCACAACCGACATCCTTGTGAATTTTCAGAAAAGCATCGGTATCGTTGTTAAAGGTATTATCGTGACATTCGGGGCATACGATAAGTCCGTATTCTTTCGCTACGGCACAGATGTTTTTCATGTCCTCAACTATTATTTTGTAGGTTGTTTCATCAGTCTTTTCGCTGTCAGCCCTGCCGAGCCAGACACGTACCGACCGTGCACCCATAGTGCTTGCAATTTCGCAGATTTCTTTCCACTCATCGGCATTTTTACTGCCCACACGATAGTAACTGCCGTATGAATTTATACGTATACCGGTCTTGTCGCAAAGCTTCTTTGCACGTTTTGCATCTGCAACGCTTCTGACGTGAACATCTCCGCCCCACTCGATACA
Source organism: Acutalibacteraceae bacterium (assembly GCA_045587505.1). Lineage (GTDB taxonomy): Bacteria > Bacillota > Clostridia > Oscillospirales > Acutalibacteraceae > CAG-488. The sequence goes on along the minus strand of JAZNCK010000159.1, from coordinate 9,185 downwards.
GTCGATTTCGGCACGGACAGCTATTTCAACTATTTTTTCAAGACTTTTAATCTGACGGAAGGATGTGGAAGTAAAACCGAATTGCACAATAATCACCAACCATACTCTTTATTATTTTTCAGTTTATCATATTAATTGTCGAAACACAATAAAAAAACGACAGCATCGAACAAAAGCACGACTTTCATATAGGCCGTGCTTATTTTTACTGCTCATTCATTAAATCAAACGCGAGAGTAACACTCCACCCGTAATCTCTGATTGCCTGATATTTCACTCTGAAATCATAAGGCTCATAAACTTTACCTTTTCTGTTGAAGCGGAAAGGAGGAATCTTGTTTTCACTGTCATAGAATTCGTAAACGGTACCCGTACGGTTATACCACTCATTGATAACATCAAGCGTTTTATCTTTGATTTTTTGTGACAAACCGTGGTGTCCGTAATCTGCAAGTCCCTTTGAAATCATATAGTTATAATTAATCCAGACAGGACCGCGCCACATATCTGTACCAAAGCTTTTGTCTTTTTTAGATATGCTCGGAACGGGAAATTCCGTGCCGAATTCTTTGGGATTATTAAGATGTTCAACGAGTTTTGCACACTGTTCCTTATCACATACACCCGCAAAAATCGGCAAAAAGGAAGCAACAGAGCTTACCTTACTGAAGCGATCAGCGGTTATATCGAAATCATAGTAGAAGCCGTTTTCTTCACACCACAGGATACTGTTAATATCAGTGTTCGCTTTTTTGTTCCATTCAGCAAAGAAATCTGAATTTTCTTTATCACCGAGTTCGTCGGCAATTTTCTTCATATAACGGGTTTCGTTTGCTATATAACAGGAGAAGTCAACAGCATAAAGGTCACTTTCCGTATCAAATCTCGGTGAATTGTCCATTCCCGATTCATCGCAACGGTTATTGAGCTCAGGGTTGGTATGCCAGGAATAAAGCTCTTTTTCGGTTTTTCTTCTGTTATAACGGCACCAGAGCATGAACTTTTTATTGTTTTCAAAAACTGCTTTCAGAAAATCTTTATCTCCGCTTTTTTCATAAACAAGCCAGGCGCCCCAACCGATAACGGGAGGCTGAGTTATATCAGAAATAAAATCAGGCTTTGACATATGAGGGATAAACCCGTCTTCACGCTGAACATCAAACAGAGCAAGAATCAAATTCTGAGCAATCTTTGTGTCAAGATGTCTGTGTCCGATGGCATGAAAGACCGAATCCCAAAGCCACATATTTCGATGAGGCAGACGGTCGGGAGTTGACCATATTCTTTTTATATTTCCCTCGGGTGAACAAAGCTGACTTCGCATCACGCTAATGCATTTGGCGTATAGCGGAGCATACCTGTTATCACCCGAAAGAATTTTTTCATAGGGCTTTAGTTTTTTTGTCTTAAGCTCATCAAGGTCAAGGTTAATGCCTTTTTCACAAAGGGCAACAACCTCAGCTTCGCTTTTACCGTAAGCGAAGGCAAATCTGCCTTTCATTCTGAGAATAGCCGTATATTCGCCGTCGTTACTGTAGTGTATCTCTGTGTCACCGTTTCTGATGATTTTACATTCACCGTCACATCTTACTAAAACATCTGCGATTTCTGCGTAAGTGCCGACAACAAGATGCCTCTCAGCAAACAGTATACTGAATGTACCTGTAAACGTTTTGAGCTCAATCATACCGGAGGTCACACACTGAATGTCAGGCTCAGCCAGGTTACTCAGATTGCCGAAAAAAAGAGTCCTTCGGCAAAGAGATTCGAATATTATACCGATTTTATCACCTGAAAGTGTGCCTGCAAAATCATCGGTAAATAAAGCATCGCCGTCAAGGGCGGAGAAAGCAAAAAGCTGTCCCTGACCCCATTTTTTTGGTACCATTATTCTGACTCCTTACACTGTTTCAGCTTCTTCAAGCCTTGCTTTTGACTCGGCTCTGATTACCTCAAGCTCTGCCATAATTTTTTCTTTGCGCTTGCCCGTGAAGTTATCAAACATCATAACAATTGCAGGAACAAGGTTGCCGATAATTCCGGGGATTGCAACCAGCAGGAAAATGCCGTGCAATGTTTCGGGAGTCTGAATAGCTTCAACCATCTGATCGCCGACCTTCTGTGCACTCTGATAGCCGATAAGCGCAAGACCTCCGTTGACAAGAAGCTCCTTCCAGAGAGCTGAAATTCTTGAAACCATTGTGTTGAACGCAAAGACCATACCCTCATTACGCTGAGCAACACCGTATTTCTTGTAGCTTTTCCATTCCATATAATCTGTTGAGTCGGCAAGAAGGATTCGTCTTGCGGCACTCATGCCTGCATTCGGAAGACCGCCGAGTGCTATGAGTATACCTACTATCCAGAGGTTCTTGTAGCCGCAGATCAGAAGAAGAATATAGCAGATTGCAGTATGTAAATAACCCAGAACAACAATATCTCTTGAAGAGAGCTTTTTGCCGATAAACGGAACGGAAAAAAGTCCGCCGTAAGAAAGTGCCGAGCTTCCGATTTCAACATAGGTTTTCATACCGTAATTGCCGAGAGTCTGCTTATAGAAGAAAGGAAGTGAGTTGTAGCATACCTGTCTTACGGAATCGATACACTGGCTCAGGCAAAGCAGAAGAAGAGGCCTGTTGAGTAAAATAAGTTTATAGTCAATTTTAACTTTCTTATTGTCTTTGGGCGGAAGAACAAGATTTCTTTCCTTGAGTGTCATACAAGGCACAAGCATCGTAAAAAGACCGAGTATGCCGAAAAGAAGAGCGACGGAGAAAAATGCCCATTTTTCTGAATTGTAGTCTCCGTCCATCATATCAATTATAATGGGCACGAGACCGCCCGGAAGCATTGAACCGAGAGTGGATGCAACCTGTGCAACTGTGTAGAAATTCTTTCTCGATTTTGCGTTGGCAGTCATTCTTACGGAAAGAGTTGAAAGCGCCACATCAAAAAAAGTATCGGCAATGTTGAACGTCAGGAAAAGTATGAAGCTCCAGATAAAATTGAATGTTACAGAAGAGGACGGAACAACAAAAAGAAGAACTGAAGCGAGAGTAAATGGTATTGCAGAAGCTCGCATAAAAGTTCTTGCATTTCCCTTACCTGAACGGTTACCGTCAAGAAGAGCACCGACAATTGGTGCAATAAAGATATTCACGCCCGTGGTTGCAGATTTCATTGCAACGATATGACCCGAATTAAGCCCCATATAGTCATACATAAACTGGTCAGTATATGTACTTACACAGTCCTGTCCCATACAGTTGCCGAAAACACCCGACACGTAACCGACCTGCTCTTTTAAAGCAACATCAGGATTGTTTTTGAAAGATTCAAATTTTTCTTTTAATTCTCCCATTTTGTCATCTCCTTGACCTTATTTGTGATTATATATTCTTTCGGCAGTGTAAGTACCGTCTGTTTTGATATTAAGAAGCGTTGCACCCTGAATCCAATCGCTTTCGGGGGAATCAAACTTGGTTTCCATATTGTAAACACCGTATCCCGACGGCTGAATATATGACAAAAGAATACCGTCATACATTACACCGAAGTTGTTGACGTGGTCGTGTCCGAAGTAAACTGCCTGCGCACTGCCTTTTTCTTTCATTGCGTCAATCAGACCTGAATCAAAACCGGATTCGCAGACACCCTCTCTTTTTTCACCGTAAAGGAAATCATCTTCGCTGTATTCTTTTTCGGTCTGATAGGGAGGAATGTGCACAATCGTTACGGATTTGAATCTGCCGTATTCCTTTTCGATATCATCGTGCGTATCTCTGTACCACTGTACCTGTGATGTCTTTACACCGTCGTAAACTTCGCCGTCTTTTGTAACACCGTATTCTGCTTTGCTTTCGTCGGTCATATAGCTGCCCGAGTCCATAAGGAAAAACACCTCTTTGAGCGTGTTGTCGGGATTAAGAATGCTGATGGTGTAATTTCCGTTACCGTCAATATCATCCTTACCTTTTCTCATCAGGCAGTGATCGTAAGATGAAAATATATTAACATTTTCCTCTCTTGAAACCGCAAGAAAACCTTCACCCTCGTGATTTCCTAAAACTGCCGCCCAATAAACTCCCAAATTTTCCATAAGCTCCGCAAGCTCAGAAGTTCTCTTTCTGTTGAAGCCTGAGGAAACGTTGTCGCCTCCGAAAATAACAAGGTCAGGGTTTTGTTCTTTTATATTTTTAACAATGTATGTAACGGTAAGATTGTCTTTTGCTTTTTTACCGTTAAGGTGTGTATCGGTAAACATCAGCACCTTGAAATCATCGCCACTCTTCTTTCTTATAGTAACGCCGTCTTCGGTTTCAGAAATAATTTCAACATCATTGTGTATTTTTTCGACTGATGAGATATCATAGGAAATGCCCTGTGTGTTTTTATAAATAATAAAACCGCCTGCACCGATTATCGCTGCGAGAACAACAACAAGGATAATCTTTACTCCTTTTTTCATGCATATCATCCCTTTATATTTCCTTATAACAATATAATATATCTATTTTGTTATGCTTTCCTTGAATATTTTGACACATTTTAATCGATTTCTTGACTTTTTTGATGTCAAGTGATATTATCGGGAAAGAATGAAGGTGCATAATATGAATCTTTTTAAATTTGATCCTGCTGAAAATTTTTACTTTCACCACGGCATGAATAAACGGGTTGCCGAAGAGGGCGTTTCGTGGCCCCATTACCATTCTCTTTATGAAATCTATTTTCTTGAGGACGGCAATTGCACCTATATTATCGACAACAAGGTCTACAATGTTCAGACAGGTGATATTGTAATAATTCCTGACGGTATAATTCATCACACGAAATATGATAACATAAAACACTCAAGAATACTTATAAACTGCAAACGAAAGTATATACCTGATTCTATGCAGTCAAGTGTTTCTACAGGGAATTACCTTTACAGAAATCCTTTTATAGTCGATGAAATCAGAAAAACTCTTGAAAAAATAGAAACCGAATATACACTCAACGACTCTTTTTCTGATGAAGTGATCTCCTGCCACACGCATTCGCTGTTTTATCTGCTTATGCGAAATGCTGAGTCCTGCATTGATATTGATCACGGAAACAAGATGATTGAGCAGGCAGTAGGGTATATAAGAGAAAATTTTTCATCGGATATAACGCTTTCTTCTATGGCAAAAATGTTTTCTGTCAGTCCGGAGCATTTTTCAAGGCTGTTCAAAAAAGAAACCGGATTGGGATTTTCAAAATATCTCAACTCATTAAGACTGCAGTATGCCGAACAGCTTCTCAGAAGTTCGACAGGTCAAAGCATAACTCAGATTGCAGAAATCTGTGGCTTTGACGACAGTAATTATTTTTCTAAAAAATTCAAGGAAGTCTACGGCATCTCACCTAAAAAGGTGCAGAAAAAAAGATAGTTGATAATATCAGAAAAACCGTCTTCTTTTGTACTTTGACATAATAAAAAACACCCTGCAGAAAACACCACTAAGCTAAGAGACAAACTGAGTTTCGAAATGAACCCGGTTTGTCTCTTAGCTTAGTGGTATTGGATATCACAAAGAACTTTATTTTCTTGCTCGGGATAAGTAAAGTTTACTTTTCTGAAACTGTCAATAGCTCAGGTCTGCACCCAGGTCACAGGTGTAGCACCAGACTATTTCATCCTTGTCTGCGAGCTTATAATTTCCGCAACCTACCGACGGAGATTTTTCGTTGACAAAATACATCCATCCGGACAAATCACCGTAATCTTTTTCGTAAAGATTACAGATTCCTTCTACATACAGAGTTTCACCCGCGCCTGTTGTTTCGAAATGAATATCATTCTCTCTGCACGCTTGCAAAAGAACGTCATAAACCGTATCATCAGCGTCTATCTGAAACTCTGTTTCGTCAAGTATAATCCCGTTTTCAGGAAGCTTACTGTTTTTTTCGTCTTTTACTGTATCACATCTGATACTGATTGTAACTGTGCCGGTCGTGTTTTTTCCGTGAGCATAAGTATCAGTATTCTGTTCAGGTTTCACGTTTGCAAAAACCACAAACAAGATTGCACAAGCAGCGGCAACCAAAACCATAACACAGCCTCTGAGCTTTATTTTCTTTTTCACTGTCAGTCCTGCACAAAAACAACCTGCAACAATAATAATTGCTGTGATTACCCATATTTTATATTGGTTATCCGTCTTATTGTGTTCCTCTTTTTCTGCAGTTTTTGTTGTTGTTTGTGTTTGCATTGATGAAGAAACAAGCTCGTGTTGTTGAATCGACAAAGAGGTCTTCACAGTATCTTGTGTCGATGATTTTTCAAAAAATTCAGCCTTTTCTGTTGTGCTTACTGATGTAGTTTTTTCTTTAGCTTCTTCCGTCCTTTTTTCGGTCGTCACAGTATTTTTCTTGTCAAAAATATAAAACTGCCGTTCTTCTTTTTTCATTTTTTGATATGCAACAGCGGCACAAAAAACCTGAACTGTTGCAGTTTCATTCGTCTCTTTCCCCTCCTGATGGCAATAACCGCCATCCTTTAAACTGAAAAGTTCAAGTGCATCAAAGAGGTTGTTTGAGTTCTTAATAAATCTCTCATCTTTACGGGCATCAATTCCGAGTGACGAAAGTGCAATTATAACCTGTGATACACTTTCAGGGTTGCTCACACCGTAGCTTGAATACGTTGCGTTTTCATTCTGCCGTGATGACAAAAACGCAAGGGCTTCGTCTATCGCTTTTCTGACCGAATTGTCTGTTCGATATTGCGGTGCTAGTGCCTGTACTGTCATTGCAGTGACATCAACGTCACCGATTGCACCTGTAAGTGACCATCCGCCGTCTGCCGTCTGCAGCGAAAGTAATTCATCGGTCAACGTTTTTAGCGTATACTTTTCACAGGTGTATCCGTTGTTAAGTATGTGCAGTCCGAAAACCAGACTCATTATCCCCTGCTCGCCGACAGAATTCTCAAGCGAATCGGCTATATACGGAGAGCTTCGGTCTCCCGTAGCAATAAGAGCAATCGAAAACTTAAGACGTGAAGAAGCAGAACCTATCTCGTTTTCAGAAAGATAATTTCCGAGTTCCCTTTTGTACGACGTAAAATCATAATTCCCGTAGTTACTCAGAGCAATAATGTACCACTCCGTCCCCTGATCTGCATTTTCAGTCAGATATCCGTCAATCCACTCCTGAACAGATGCAGAAGATGTTTTTCGGAGATTATAATCAAGAATTTCTTTTATGCAATTCTCTGCACTTCCGGCCGATGCAGTGATGGGGATGCACCCCACCACCGCCAAAAGCAAACTCAGAGCAAATATCAAAAACTTTTTCATTACTTCTTCTTATGCAAAAATGGAAACAATGAACTCAAAAACATTTCTGAAAAATCCGACAATTGCATTGATTATCATTTCAAAAATTCCGTTGACCTCTGCAGTACATACCGGAGGAACAATCGTCTTTGATTCGGAAACAGCACTGATTATATGATCACCTGATTTATCAAGTTTTATCTTTGCCTTTCCGTTTTCATCCGTTTTTACACCGGTAGCTACACCGTCAACAGTGATTTCTGCACCGACAACAGGTACGGTTACAGGATTCCAGTTTGCATCGTAACCTGCACCGTTGAGTGTAAGTTCGATTTCGTCTCCTTTATCTGCGGACACTCTGTACTCATTGAAAAAGCAATATGTATCCGAATAAAACTTTGTGTCAGCATAAACAAATGCATTCACATAATCACCGTCTTTGACAGTATCTGCAAGACCCCAACTCGATACATTGTTCACATAATATCCGAAATCACCGCTTGCGTTACCCCAGAGTTTGCCAAGCGAAAGACCGTATTCTTTATGTACGTAATAACCGTAGCCTTCAGCAGCTCCACCATTATAAACAGCTTCGTGCAAAGCATAAAGTGCATCATTAACAGTAAGCACACCGTCTTTATCAATATCAACGACAGTTACTTCAACCTGAGCCGCAACCAATTCTCCTTTGTTTGCGACGGAAACATAAACGGTCACATCATCGTTCTTAGCAAATGCACTTACACCTGTACAGCCAAGAAGCATAAGCAAAGAAAGAGCAAGGGCTAAAACTTTTTTCATTTTGAAAACTCCTTTTAATTTAAAATTTTATCAAAACAGTGGCCACTGATTTTGAACAAAAAAAATACCCTTTCAACCAAAAGGTTAAAAGAGTACAACAGACTGAACGCGGCACGGCAAAACACTTCAGAAAACAAAAAGAATGCAAAACCAAAGTTCACCATACAGCGATAAATCGGTTGCACTCTTCTCACCAAAGTTGCGTTAAACCTGATAGGATACGGCAGGTGTTCTGACTTATGATGCATGACTTTTCCGTTACAGAATTGCCACACATCAAATACAGTAATGGCGGTTGCTCAGGATTCGGACCTGATTTCCCTTTTCATTTACTAAGTTTACAACTGTTCAAACCGTATCTTCTCAAATCGATATTAAATTCAACGGTATTATAAAACACTTCATCATTATTGTCAAGTGTAAAATTGCACCTTAACCAATCACCGGAATAGGAGACCGCTTGCACGGCCTCCTATTCCGGTGAAATGTCGTGTTTCCGGAATCAAGAATTGTAATGATAAAAATAATTTTAATTTCTTCTACACGATCTTGTATTTTTTCAGATCACAACGTCCGTTGAACTGTTAATCATTAAATTCTTTATCAAAAACTATGACCTTTCCTGATTCTGCATTTATTTCATATTCATATTCGAAATTACCTGCAACAAACTCAACCTCATAATGAGCTATCAGATCATCACGGTCAAGCTCAGCCTTTGAGAATTTCACGTCTGCCGCCTTTACCGAAGCGTGCTCATAAGCGATAGCCTTCGCTTTGTCGGCTGAGATGTATTCGTCCTGCTTTGAAGGCTTGCTGACAGGATTTACCTCTCTGTCAACATCCTTTTCGATAACTCTGCCGTCGGATGCCTTGATTTCATATTCGTATTCATATCCGTTTGCTTCAAACTTAACATCGTAATGAGGAACAATGTCATTCGCATCATAATATGCCTTTACGAAAACTGCATCTTCAGCCTTAACACCTGCATCGTCAAGAGCCTTCTGCTTTGCAGCTTCAACGCTGATATAGCCTTTATTGTTCTCTTTGTTGTTGCTTTCTTTGTTCACGGAA
>JAZNCK010000158.1:0-3435 GCA_045587505.1 Acutalibacteraceae bacterium | reverse complement strand
GACCGCTTGGCCTCCGACTTGATTGCTACAGTTGCGCTGATGATTGTTGTTTCAAAAAGAACCGGATGAGTTGTTTTCGGATCGAAATTTTTACATGCAAACCTGAAAGACAAAGGTGCACCCAAAAGATTTTCAAGGGTATATGCAAGCACAAATTCGATAAGCACAACCGCCCATATGGAAACGGGTTTTCCGAACACGGGCACACCGCCCATTTTGTTGATAGCGGCAAGCACACCGGATTCGCCCGTAATCTGCATAAACATATTGCCATGAATAACATAAAGGCTGTAAAATACATAAGCGTGAACGGTGATTACAACAGTAATAAATGCGAACACCATTCTTTGAAATTGATTTTTTGGCATAATAAAAAAACTCCTTTTGGGCATAAAAAAAGACACACCTGTAAATCTGTGTACCGTAATCAGATTTACGCACTCAAAGGTGCAACGTGTGTCGTTCATAGCCGTATTTATTTTTAGGTATTATAGCATGAATTTTAAAAAAATCAAACTTTTTCGCATGATTTTTCAAAAAAATATGTTGTGATTTGGAAGAGCGTTTTTCAGCGGATATACCGATGGCAGCCGTTATATCCATTATGGTTGCTCGAACACCTCTCTGCATTATAGGTATGATATTTCTGCCGTAATGCAGGATATCTATAGATCAAAACTTTCAAATTAATCAAAAAATTAACATTAATAAACCCCGAATGGATTGGAAAAATAATAGAGCAAACGCAAATTGAATGTGAAGGGGTGTAAACGAAATGTCAAAGAACAATTCAGTAGTTCCTCAGGCAAGAGCCGCTCTTGACCAGTTCAAGATGGAAGCTGCCCGTGAAGTTGGCGTTCAATCACCTCTCGAAGAAAACATACACATTCTATGACAACATAATCAATATAATGTGTCGAAAGCTGCCTTTGAATCACAAAGACAGCTTTTTTGAAAGGTAATTTTTACGAGATTTCTGAAGAAACGGTAATATATTTCAGATTACAACAGGTTCTTCACCAATCAGAAGTTTTTTATATTGGATTAATCAAACAACACAAAAATAATACACTTTACGGTATTGATTTGTATATTTTGTTATATTATAATATAGATATTAATTCGATTTGCGATTTATACAAAATAAAAGTATGCCAAACGGGAGGGTAAATAATGAATCAGAAAAAATTCAACTATGACTATTCAAAAACATTGTGGATGAAGATGTTTCTTGCAAAACCCGATTGGGAGAAAAAAACATCCGAGATTCTTATCACTTTTGAACAGGCACTTGAAATAATCAGGATGATGGATAACATAACGCAGGGTATAAAGAAGATTGTTTACCTTGTTGGTTGGCAGGGACTCGGACATGATGACTGTTACCCCGAAATGGAAGTTATTAATCCGTATCTCAAGCGAGACTGCGATGCTACGCCGAGAGACAGCTTTATGTGGCTTTATGAAGAAGCTGAAAAATACAACACGGTAGTAAGTGTTCACGGTAACCTTGCCGACGAATATGATGCAAATCAATCACATCCCGAATTTGTTGAAGCAAGCGCAATAACAAAGTATCCCGACGGTACTCCGGCGGTTATTGAGGTTTTTTACGGCAGAAATGCATATAAAACATCATATAAGCAGTATTGGGAAAGCGGACTTTTCAAAAAATATTTTGACCGATTCTGTGAGGTTATTCCTGTCAGAGAGGCGGGCACGGTTCATCTCGATAACTTCTGCATTGCGGAAAATTTCGGACCAAGAACAGAAATGCATGAGCAGGATGAGGCAAGAAACAAGATGCTCGACTATATTATGAGCCTCGGAATTGACGTTACGAGTGAATATACTTACCGTGAAATGCCGTTACGCTCCGAGAGTAACCACCCCATAAGAAAGTATTACGAAAAATGCGGTGCTGAAATTATTGATACAGACTGGCGCGATGCACCTATCCGCACGCTGGGAAGAATCCCTGCCGTCTGGTGGATGAGCAATATGACAATCGACGATTGCATCAATATTCAGGCCGGTGAATTCAGCGGATATCTCAACGTCGAGCCTTTGAGAAATGTGTTTTACGGTACGGTACACGGCGAAGATATCTGGATGAACAACGGCATTGAAAAAGACGTATGGGTGCCGATGTTTATCAGGCAGTTCTGCACAATGCAGGTACCGTATACATATCTTAACCGATATAAGAGGCTCAGCTATACGGGTAATGACAAAGAAGGTTATAAAGTGACTTTCTCTGATGGTGTTGAAACGTGCGGAAATGAACTTTCAATCACCAAGAACGGCATTGAACTGAAAAAAGGTTACGACGTTATTCTGCCGTTAACGGAAGATAACAAAATCTTTATCGCATATTCCGAAAACGGAAAAGACGGCGAGTGGAATGTTCCCGATGCTGAATTTGACAAAGCCAGGGTATATATCATCACCGCTGACGGCAATGAATATCTTTGCGACGTTGCGGTTGAAAACAAAAAATTTTCTCTTAACCTCAAAGCGGGTCAGGCTGTGGCTGTTATTGCAGAATAAAAAGTAAGGAGTAAAAATGATGAAAAAAGAATATTGCGGAATGCCGATGAGAATTGCACATACGGGTGTGACACAGTTTGCTCCTGAAAACACCCTGGAAGCATTCAGAAAAACTGCAGAACTCGGTTTTGAGGGCATTGAACTGGATATCCAACTGTGCGGAGACGGAGAAATAATTATAACTCATAACGGTAATATGGGTTATATGACCTTTGAAAAGCACCGTGACGTTCTACTGGATATGACAGCTGAGCAGATAAAGAAATTTGATATTCCTTATCGTAATGCACTTAAACTTAAATATCCTCCTTATCCGTGGACGGAGCATTTCGGTGGAAGACGTATGATCACACCGCCCGATTACGTTGAAGACAGAGTGACCCATCTGATAACCTTCCCCGAATTTGATGCATGGCTGTCAACTGTTGACTATGACCTCACCGTTGAGGTTGAATTCAAGTGCAAGGGTATGTGTCCCCGCATGGATGAAATTCTTGCAAAATCTGAAAACGTTTCAAAATACATATTCTTCTCAGGTGACTGGGAAGTGCTTGAAGAGATGCAGGAACATTACCGTAAAAACGGAAAGCCTGAGGGACTGCGTTTGGGTGCAAATATCCGTTTTATAAATGAACAAACAATGGATTTCGTTAAACGCTCCGATCTTTGGGAAGTGGGTCTCAATAACGAAGCGTTCACTAAAGAGGACGTTGAAATGTTTGAGTCTATGGGGATCAAAGTGTTTTCAAATCTTGGCGATTATCCCGAGTGGTGGCAGCAGATATGCGATATGGGCATAGCGGGATTCAAAACCAACTATCCCGATGCCTACACCGAATGGTGGTTAAGTACCTGCTAAAAAAGGAGGAATAGATGAATGGCTGA
>JAZNCK010000157.1:0-7159 GCA_045587505.1 Acutalibacteraceae bacterium | reverse complement strand
CTTAGTTTATCAGCCGATCTGCTGCTTAACCTTTGCAGCCTTACCGACTCTGTCACGCAGATAGTAGAGCTTGCTTCTGCGAACCTTACCTGTTCTGATAAGCTCGATCTTATCAACGTTGGGGGAGTGGATCGGGAAGACTCTCTCAACACCAACACCGTAAGATACACGGCGAACAGTAAAGGTCTCGGAAACACCACTGCCCTTACGAGCGATTACTGTACCCTCGAAAGCCTGGAGTCTTTCTCTTTCGCCTTCACGGATTTTAACCCAGATTTTGATAGTGTTACCGACTTTGATTGCTTCGGAAACCTCAGACTTGAGGCTGTCCTGTGCGATTAACTTAAGTGCGTCCATTACAGACACCTCCCATAGAATTTCAGGCGTTCATACAAGATACACTTCAGAGGAACGTCCGCTTTAATGTTGGGCATTAAACCCCGCCAAAAGACATAATTGCCCCTTGGTGGTCAGAAATGCTCTAATATACTATCACAAACATTAGATTATTGCAAGGTTTTTTTGAAAAAATCAGCGGAAATTTTCATTATTTTTTGTGATAAGTTTTTTTCGTACAATATATAGTTGCTTGTGGTGAAGCTCAACACAATTCTCAATGGTTTCAACCAACAATGTGGGGTTGAGATTGTTGGTATTTCCTGCTGCGAGAGAGCATTGAAGGTTCACAATATTGCCTGAACAGGTGATTTTTTTGTCGAAAATGAAGTCGATAAGGTTTACCTGCTTCATGATTTTACGATGACCTTTTTTGCCCGGCTTTTCTGCAATCAGCTCAGGGTTGTTTGTCAATTCATCTGCTTTTTCGGCAAAGAGCTCAGCTTCTGCTTGAGTTGCGAAGACGATTTTGACAAAATACTGTGCAGCAGCAATATCTTTGGCATCGTGCACGGGAGCACCGACGGAAAGAATGCTGACACCCTCCGGAAGAGTGGCGTTGAGCCTGTTTTTGATTTCCTCGTCGGTCATATCACCCTCTATACGGATATCCATATATTCACAGTCACTCGACTGGCCGAGAGAAAGCGGCAAGGCGAACGCGATGTACGGGTGAGGGTTGAATCCTTCCGTGTACCACATCGGGAGTCCTGCACGACGCACGGCACGGGTCATCATTCTGTTAACGTCAAGGTGAGAGATGTAAATCGCTCTGCCTGTTTTGGAAAAATTAAGCCTTACTGAGCGCATCACATTTACCTCCGTTAAGTTTGTTTGAACCGCAACCTGCGCACTTGATTCGGCAGTGCGGAGTTGTCACGCTTTCGTGAGCTTTTTTGTTTTCATTTATAAGGAATGCTTTACTGATACCGTAATCAAGGTGATCCCACGGAAGAATCTCGTCATAATCACGGCGGCGGTTAGCATAGAAGGCAGGGTCGATACCTGTCTCTTCAAAAGCTTCCATCCATTTGTCATATTTGAACTGGTCATCCCAGCTGTCAAACTTACAACCCTTTTTCCACGCGAGCTCAATAACCTTTGAAAGTTTTCTGTCGCCTCGTGCAAGGACACCTTCCATAAAACTTGTCTGCGTTGTATGTGTGGAGATCTTGATTTTCTTTGTTGTGACGCTTGCCATAAGGTGTTCCTGTTTCTGAGCAAGCATTTCCTGAGTATCCTGAGGCTCAAACTGGAACGGTGTAAACGGCTTCGGAACAAAGGAAGAAGCGCTGATGCTTACCTGAACGCCTTTGCCCTTTGGTCTGTCGGGCAGACGGTAGAATTCGTCAACAACCTTCTGGCCGAGCTGTGCAATGCCTGCAACGTCGTCAAGAGTCTCAGTCGGAAGACCTATCATAAAGTAGAGCTTGACCGCAGTCCAACCGCCCATAAATGCCTTGTCGACCGTGGACATAACATCTTCTTCGGTTACATTTTTATTTATAGCATCACGCAGTCTTTGTGTACCTGCTTCCGGCGCAAAGGTCAGTGAGCTTCTGCGTACAACTGCGAGCTTTTCCATAAGCTCGTCGGAGAAGTTGTCAACACGCAAAGAGGGCAGCGCGATGTTGATTTTGTCCTTTGTTGTCCAGTCGAGCATGGAGTTGAGAAGAGGCTGAAGCCCTGTGTAGTCACTTGTGCTGAGTGAACACAGCGAAATTTCGTCATAACCTGAAGTTTCGCAGAGCTTTTTGCACTGTTCTTCGACAACCTCGGGTGATTTTTCACGTATAGGTCTGTAGAGGAAACCTGCCTGACAGAATCTGCAGCCACGGATACAACCGCGGAAAATCTCTGCCGTAACCCTGTCGTGAACGACTTCAATCGACGGAACGATAAACTTCTCGGGATAGTGTGCCTTGTTCATATCCGAAACAATTGCTTTTTCTGCCTTTTCAGGAGCAGTTTCTTTTGCTGTTACGCTCTTGATTGTGCCGTCCTCATTGTATTCAACATCATAAAATGACGGAACGTAAAAGCCCTTATGCTGAGCAACATCACGCAGAAAATCAATCTTTGACGAGCCGAGTTCCTTGTGCTTTTTGACAAGGGAGATGAGCAGGTCTGTTATTTCTTCACCGTCACCGAGCATAAAAATGTCGATAAAATCTGCCATTGGCTCTGCGTTACATGCACACGGACCGCCTGCAACAACGATCGGAGTAAGATCAGGTCTGTCCTTTGAATAAAGAGGTACACCTGCAAGGTCGAGCATATTAAGAACGTTGGAAAAACTCAACTCATACTGCAAGGTAAAGCCGATCAGGTCAAAATCTTTGACGTCGTCTCCGCTTTCAAGTGCCCAGAGGGGAACGTTCTGCTCACGCATTTTTTCTTCCATATCGTTATCGGGAGCGAAAACACGTTCGCACCACGCGTCATCACGTTCGTTGACAACGGAGTAAAGTATCTTCATTGCGAGATGAGACATACCGATTTCATAAGTGTCCGGGAAACAGAAAGCGTAACGCACGGCGACGCTGTCCTTGTCCTTGACAACGCTGTTAAGTTCACCGCCGACATAACGTCCCGGTTTCTGCACCTCAAGTAAGATTTTCTGTATTTTTTCTGAAAGCATAGAAAAATCCTCGCTAATAACATATTAGAGTAATTTTACTATGTTTTGACTAAATTTTCAAGAGTAAGGATGTATATTAACAAATAACGGATATTTTGTTAAAAGTTACTTAACAAGAATTTAACTATTATGTGTTATTATTAAAACAGAAATATAAAAGGAAGTGACGAAGTGGCAAAGGTCTATCCCAAGCCGATTGACGGAACACTGAGAAAGTTTTCCCTCAGAGTACCCGAGGTTATCCGTGAATGCAGCGGAATAACGGTTTTCGGCAAACGAATAAAATCTTTGGTTTTTTCAACCGATGTTGCTATAATTAAAAACGTTAATGCGGATGCGGTGATTGCCGTTTATCCCTTCACGCCTCAGCCTGTAATTACCCAGGCGATTCTGCAGGTTTCGGATATTCCTGTTTTTGTCGGTGTAGGCGGAGGGCTTACGAAAGGTCCGCGTGTGCTCAGCCTTTCAACCTATGCCGAAATGCAGGGCGCGATGGGTGTCGTGCTGAACGCTCCTGCATCAAATGAAGTTGTTGCTTCCGTTGCTCAGTCGATAGATATTCCGACAGTTATAACGGTTGTCAGGGAAGATGAGGATATCGACGCAAGGATCGAAGCAGGTGCGAGCATAATCAACGTCTCGGGAGCAGCAAAAACTACGGATATAATAAGGAAAATCAGAAAAAAGCACCACGATATTCCGATAATCGCAACGGGAGGACCGACGGATGAAAGCATAAGGGCGACGATTGAAGCAGGGGCAAATGCTATCACCTGGACCCCACCTTCAAACGGAGATATTTTTAAAAGCATTATGGCAGCATACAGGAAAGGTGAACAACATCCGTGAGGTTTAATTTAAACAGAAAACCAACGGACTGCCTCAGTGAGACAGTCCGTTTTACTATACATTATACATATCAGAATTCATCACTCAGAACTGCGTGTGCGCAACGGATGCCGTCAACTGCCGCGGAAACGATACCGCCTGCGTAGCCTGCACCTTCACCGCAGGGGTAGAGACCCCTTACTTTGAGCGCCTGATAGAATTCGTCGCGCAGAATTCTAACGGGGGAAGATGAACGTGTTTCGGGAGCAGTCAGCACTGCGTCGGGCAGGTCGAAGCCCTTGAGCTGGTTGCCCATCTTCACAATCGCATCTGCCATTGTGTCAGTAACCTTCTTTGGCAGAACTTCGCGGATGTCGCCCATCTTAACGCCTGTAGGACAGGACGGGTTAACACTTCCGAGCTGTGTTGACTTCACATTCTGCAAAAAGTCGCCTACAAGCTGTGCAGGCGCTGTGAAATCACCACCACCGCACCTGAACGCTTTTTCTTCAATTTCGCGTTGAAGTCTGAAGCCTGCAAGCGGATGCTCACTGCCGAAATCCTCGGGTTCAACACCGACAAGCAGTGCAGAGTTTGAATTTTCCTCATTTCGTGCAAAGTTGCTCATTCCGTTTACAACAACTCCGCCGTTTTCACTTGCGGCCGCAACAACCGTACCGCCGGGACACATACAGAATGTATATGCGCCTCTGCCGTGAGGGGGATGACATGCGAGCTTATAGTCAGCAGCACCGAGGGCAGGATGTCCTGCGAAGTCGCCGTACTGTGCACGGTCAATCATCGTTCTTGGATGTTCAATTCTTGCGCCGACGGAGAAAGGCTTCTGCATCAGGTCAATACCTTTATTATACAACATCTCAACCGTATCTTTTGCAGAGTGCCCCACAGCAAGAATTACACTGTCAGCTTCAAGGTCGATTGTTTCTCCCTTTTCATTTATATATGTCACACCGTGAACAACACCGTTGACAATGATAATGTTTGTCAGCTGACACGAGAAAAGCACATCGCCGCCAAGTCTTTTGATTTCCTCGCGCATATTCTTTACGACCTGACCGAGCTTGTCTGTTCCGATGTGCGGACGCCAGGAGTAAAGAATTTCCTCGGGAGCACCGAATTCGACAAAATCAAGGAAAACTTTACGGCAGAGCTTATCTTTGATGCCTGTTGTCAGCTTGCCGTCAGAAAATGTACCTGCACCGCCCTCACCGAACTGAACGTTTGATGTTTCGTCAACAACTTTTGTCTGCCAAAATCTGTTAACATCAGCTGTTCGTGCGTCAATGTCACGTCCTCTTTCAAGAACAATAGGGCAGAGGCCTGCACGTGCAAGAGTCAGAGCTGCCCATATTCCGCCGGGGCCGAAGCCTGCAACAATCGGGCGCAGCTTGCTTTTTCTTTTATTTTCGGGTAAAATGTACGAGAACGGTTCGATGAGCATCGCCTTTTTGTTTTTACTTTTTTCAAGCACGACCGACTCGTCATCGACGACCGTAACATCAACGCTGTAAACGAAGAAAAGATTTTCTTTTTTTCTCGAATCCAGCGACTTCTTTGCAACAGTCATGGACGTTATTTTCCTTTTCGGCAGACGCAGTGCTTTCGCCGCTGCTGCAAGCAGGTCGTCGTTTGTGCCCTCAAGGGGAAGTTTTATTTCATTGATTCTTATCATATTTTTTCCGCCACGCAAAATATTTTTTATCACGACACATTTTATCAAATAGAAGAAATAAAGTCAATTCGCACATTTTGTGGCATTTAAAATGCAGTTCTACTACTGATTGCGAAAATCGTGAGAGCCACTGTTTTTTAATAAATGATGCACAAAAACACTTGACAAAACTTGATGTATCTGCTAAAATATCCGTACCTCTTGTAGAGGGTTCTTTTTTTGTGCCCTCTTTTAGGAACTTACAGGGTGTTTGTTCCGTTACGAGGGAGGCTTATAATTCCGGATTGTCCGGTTAAATGGAGGTGCCGAAAAATGAGAGTTAAAATCACACTCGCATGCACAGAATGCAAACAGCGCAATTATGACACAATGAAGAACAAGAAGAACTCACCCGACAGGTTGGAGATGAACAAGTACTGCAGATTCTGCAAGAAGCATACTCTCCACAAAGAGACGAAGTAAGCTGGGAGGAATAACTGCTATGGCTAACAAAGAAAGTTCAGAAGCAGCAAAGAAGATTGCCAAGGCTGAAAAAGAAAAGACAGCTAAAAAGCCCAAGAAGAACAGAAAAAATATTCTTGAGGTAATCAAACGCTTCTTCAAAGATCTTAAGGGCGAAGTCAAGAAGATTACTTGGCCCGGAGCAAAGGAAGTTCTTAAGGGAACAGCTATCACAATAGCTTGTATCGCTGTAATCGGTGTTGCAGTTTTCGTTGTTGACTTTGGTCTTACAAACGGTATCGATGCACTCCGCAACGTTGCTGAGAACAGAACAACTACAACAACAGAGGCTTCAACAACAGCTACAACAGCTACAACTGCAGCAGCTGCAGAGATTCTCGGATCAAGCACAGCAGCAGCTGAATAATCAGAGTAAACGGAGGAAAGGCAATGTCTAATGACTCCAGATGGTATGTTGTGCATACCTACTCAGGCTACGAGAACAAAGTAGCATCAAACATTCTGAAGGTTGCAGAAAACCGTAAGATGCAGGATGAGATTTTCGAGGTTAAAATCCCTACTGAAACAGTTGTTGAAGTCCGTGAGGACGGTAAAACACGTGAGGTAGAGCGTAAGATCTTCCCCGGTTATGTTATGGTTAAGATTGCAACGTTCCTTGACGACAACGATATGCCCAGAATCAGCGACGAAGCCTGGCTCGTTATTCGCGGAACACGCGGTGCAACAGGTTTTGTAGGTCCGGAAGGTAAGCCCGTTCCCCTTACTGAGGAAGAGGTTTACAGACTCGGCGTTGAAAAGAAGGTTGTCGAAGTCCGTTACGAGGTTGGCGACACAGTCAACATCATTGATGAAATCTTTGAAGGTTTCTCAGGAACTGTTGAAGAAATCGATCTTGACAACAATAAGGTTAAGGTTACAGTTTCTGCTTTGTTCGGCAAGGAAACATTGGTTGAGCTTGAACTTGACCAGGTTGAACCCGTTGCCGATTAAGTTAGTGTTACGTGATAATTAAGCGTTTTCGCTTTAATTATATACCCCTTTGGGTATGGAGCTCCGGCTCCCCGTGGGAGGAGCAAAAAACTTTTCAATTGCTCCGCCGAACCACATATTTTGGAGGTGCAAAAAATGGCTCAGAAGGT
>JAZNCK010000156.1:0-3761 GCA_045587505.1 Acutalibacteraceae bacterium | reverse complement strand
ATAAAACTCATAAACGGTACCCGTACGGTTATACCACTCATTGATAACATCAAGCGTTTTATCCTTGATGTTCTGTGACAAACAGTGGTGTCCGTAATCTGCAAGTCCCTTTGAAATCATATAGTTATAATTAATCCAGACGGGACCGCGCCACATGTCCGTACCGAAGCTTTTGTCTTTTTTAGATATGCTTGGAACGGGAAATTCCGTGTCGAATTCTTTGGGATTATTAAGATGTTCAACGAGTTTTGCACACTGTTCCTTATCACATACACCCGCAAAAATCGGCAAAAAGGAAGCAACAGAGCTTACCTTACTGAAGCGGTCAGCGGTTATATCGAAATCATAGTAGAAGCCGTTTTCTTCACACCACAGGATACTGTTAATATCAGCGTTCGCTTTTTTGTTCCATTCAGTAAAAAAATCTGAATTTTCTTTATCACCGAGTTCGTCGGCAATTTTCTTCATATAACGGGTTTCGTTTGCTATATAACAGGAGAAGTCAACAGCATAAAGGTCACTTTCTGTATCAAATCTCGGTGAATTGTCCATTCCCGATTCATCGCAACGGTTATTGAGCTCAGGGTTGGTGTGCCAGGAATAAAGCTCCTTTTCGGTCTTTCTTCTGTTATTACGGCACCAGAGCATGAACTTTTTATTATTTTCAAAAACAATTCGGAGGAATTCTGTATCTCCGCTTTTTTCATAAACAAGCCAAGCACCCCAACCTATAACGGGAGGCTGAGTTATATCGGAAATAAAATCAGGCTTTGACATATGAGGGATAAACCCGTCTTCACGCTGAACATCAAACAGAGCAAGAATCAAATTCTGAGCAATCTTTGTGTCAAGATGTCTGTGTCCGATGGCATGAAAGACCGAATCCCACAGCCACATGTTTCGATGAGGCAGACGGTCGGGAGTTGACCATATTCTTTTTATATTTCCCTCGGGTGAACAAAGCTGACTTCGCATCACACTAATGCATTTGGCGTATAGCGGAGCATATATGTTATCACCCGAAAGAATTTTTTCATAGGGCTTTAGTTTTTTTGTCTTAAGCTCATCAAGGTCAAGGTTAATGCCTTTTTCACAAAGGGTAACAACCTCAGCTTCACTTTTACCGTAAGCGAAAGCAAACCTGCCTTCTCTTCTGAGAAGAGCCGTATATTCGCCGTCATTACTGTCGTGTATCTCTGTGTCACCGTTTCTGATGATTTTACATTCACCGTCACATCTTACTAAAACATCTGCGATTTCTCCGTAAGTGCCGACAACAAGATGCCTCTCAGCAAACAGTATACTGAATGTACCTGTAAATGTTTTGAGCTCAATCATATCGGAGGTCACACACTGAATGTCAGACTCAGCCAGGTTACTCAGATTGCTGAAAAAAAGAGTCCTTCGGCAAAGAGATTCGAATATTATACCGATTTTATCACCTGAAAGTGTGCCTGCAAAATCATCGGTAAATAAAGCATCACCGTCAAGGGCGGAGAAAGCAAAAAGCTGTCCCTGACCCCATTTTTTTGGTACCATTATTCTGACTCCTTACACTGTCTCGACTTCTTCAAGTCTTGCCTTCGACTCAGCTCGGATTACTTCGAGCTCTGCCATAATTTTTTCCTTGCGCTTGCCCGTGAAGTTATCAAACATCATAACGATTGCAGGAACAAGGTTGCCGATGATTCCGGGAATTGCAACGAGCAGGAAAATGCCGTGCAATGTTTCGGGTGTCTGAACAGCTTCAACGAGCTGATCGCCGACCTTCTGTGCGCTCTGATAACCGATAAGTGCAAGTCCGCCGTTTACAAGAAGCTCTTTCCAGAGAGCTGAAATTCTTGAAACCATTGTATTGAAAGCAAATACCATACCCTCGTTACGCTGTGCAAAACCGTATTTCTTGTAGCTTTTCCATTCCATGTAGTCTGTCGAGTCGGCAAGAAGGATTCGTCTTGCGGCACTCATACCTGCATTCGGAAGACCGCCGAGCGCTATGAGTATACCTACAATCCAAAGGTTCTTGTAACCGAAGAACAAAAGAAGAATATAGCAGATTGCAGTATGTAAATAACCGAGAACAACAATATCTCTTGACGAAAGCTTTTTGCCGATAAACGGAACAGAGAAAAGACCGCCGTAAGAAAGTGCCGAGCTTCCGATTTCAACATAGGTTTTCATACCGTAATTGCCGAGAGTCTGCTTATAGAAGAAGGGAAGTGAATTGTAGCAGACCTGTCTTATCGAGTCGATACACTGGCTGAGGCAAAGCAGAAGGAGCGGCCTGTTGAGTAAAATGAGTTTATAGTCGATTTTGACTTTTTTGTCGTTTCTCGGAGGAAGCACAAGGTTTCTTTCCTTGAGTGTCATACAGGGTACGAGCATTGTGAAAAGACCGAGTATGCCAAAAAGAGCTGCAACAGAGAAGAATGCCCATTTTTCTGAATTGTAATCTCCGTCCATCATATCAATGATAATGGGAACAAGACCGCCCGGAAGCATAGAGCCGAGAGTCGATGCAACCTGCGCAACGGTGTAGAAATTCTTTCTTGATTTTGCATTGGCAGTCATTCTGACTGAAAGAGTTGAGAGTGCCACATCAAAAAAGGTGTCGGCAATATTGAATGCAAGGAAGAGTATGAAGCTCCATATAAAGTTGAATGTTACCGATGAAGACGGAACAACAAAAAGGAGAATAGAAGAAAGGGTAAAGGGGATTGCAGAGGCTCGCATAAACGTTCTTGCATTACCCTTGCCCGAACGGTTACCGTCAAGAAGAGCACCGATAATAGGTGCAATAAGAATATTAACACCTGTCGTAGCCGATTTCATAGCAACGATCTGTGAGGACTTGAGTCCCATATAGTCATACATAAACTGGTCAGTATATGTACCAACGCAGTCCTGACCCATACAGTTGCCGAAAACGCCCGAAACGTAACCGACCTGTTCTTTTAAAGCAACATCAGGATTATTTTTGAAAGATTCAAATTTTTCTTTTAATTTACCCATTTTGTTTTCTCCTTGTACTTATTTGTGGTTGTATATTCTTTCGGCAGTGTAAGTACCGTCTGCTTTGATACTGAGAAGCGTTGCGCCCTGAATCCAATCGCTTTCGGGGGAATCAAACTTGGTTTCCATATTGTAAACACCGTATCCCGACGGCTGAATATACGAGAGAAGAATGCCGTCACACATAACACCGAAATCGTTGACGTGGTCGTGACCGAAGTAAACTGCCTGTGCACCGCCCTTTTCTTTCATAGCATCAAAAAGACCTGCATCAAAACCTGATTCGCAGATACTTTCTCTTTTTTCACCGTAAAGAAAATCGTCTTCGCTGTATTCTCTTTCGGCTTGATACGGAGGAATGTGCACAACCGTTATTGATTTAAATTTGCCGTATTCGGCAGTGAGAGCATCGTGTTTATCTCTATACCACTGTACCTGTGAGGTCTTCACACCGTCGTAAACTTCGCCGTCTTTGGTGACACCGTATTCTGACTTGCTCTCATCGGTCATATAGCTGCCAGAATCCATAAAGAAGAATACTTCTTTGAGCGTGTTATCTGGATTAAGAATGCTGATGGTGTAATTTCCGTTCCCGTCAACATCATCCTTACCGTTTTTCATCAGGCAGTGATCGTAAGATGAAAATATATTAACATTTTCCTCTCTTGAAACCGCGAGAATACCTTCACCCTCGTGATTTCCTAAAACTGCCGCCCAATAAACTCCCAATTTTTCCATAAGCTCCGCAA
>JAZNCK010000155.1:0-2559 GCA_045587505.1 Acutalibacteraceae bacterium | reverse complement strand
GTTGCTGTTTTCTATGTTCTCTGGGGTATGACAAATACTTTGGCGGATATTCCTTACTGGTCAATGATTCCATCAATGGCAAGCGGAGAGAAGGACAGAAATCTTATTTCCACAATCGCACGTGCTTTCTCGGGTCTCGGTCAGGGTATTATTTCAATCCTTACTCCGATTATGATTCCTCTTCTTGCGGGTGCAGCTAAAGATGATCTTGACAAGCTTCCTCAGAATGTTCTCAAAGAAGGCTTCGGCAAGTGGTCGATTCTTGCAGCAATTCTTCTTGTTGTGTTTGCATTGATCTGTGTTGCAGTTACAAAGGAACGTAATGTCATTAAGAGTGATGAATCTTTCTCTTTCAAAACTGCGTTGAGTGTTATCAGAAATAATGACCAGTTACTTGTTTTTATGCTTTTTGCGATGATTTCAAATGCCGGTTTCTATATGACTTCAGGTATCAGTGCTTTTTATTTTGAAGAAGTTGGTGGCGGTCTTGCAAAGCAGTCAACATTCAATCTCATGGGTACAGTCGGCTCGGTACTTGGTATCCTTGTTGTACCTATCTGCTCTAAGTTTATGAACAATCGTTCAATTTATAAGCTCTCACTTCTTATGGCAGCAACAGGTTACATCGGTATGGCAATTATCGGATACGGCTTCGGCGGTAATGTTGTCGGACTCGGACTTTGTTATATTGTTACATCACTCGGCACTGCAAGTATGTTCGTAAATCAGACAGTTATGCTCGCAGACTGTGTTGATTACGGTGAGTATAAACTCGGTAAGAGAAACCAGAGCCTTACTTTCTCAATGAAAGGCTTCCTTCAGAAGATGGCATATACAATCCAGAGTATTATTATGTACGCTTCATTTGCACTTACAAGTTATGATTTCAGCGGTGAGAATGCCGATACAGCAATTGTAACTGAATCTGCAAAGGGTGCAATTTCTGCAATGATGTTTATTGTGCCTCCCGTAATGATGCTTATTTCACTCGCTATTTTCTCAAAGAAGTATAAGATTCACGGTGAATTCAAGCAGAAAGTCCTTGATGAGGTAAACGCACTTCATTCAAAATAAACTCAATAGGGGTTGTTAAAGTGAAAAAGTTAGTATATTTCTCGCACGGCCTCAGTGCCAACGGAATAGAAACCTTTCTCGTGAATGTCCTTGAGACGCTTGATAAAACAAAATACGACGTGACCGTTATAATAGCAATCGATGAGGGAGTAGAAACGCTCCACGGTCAGCGTGTACGTGATATGGGAGTTAAGGTTATCCACGCAGGTGACCTTGATTCCGTAAAGAAAAAGTTCGATTATATCCGTAATGTAAACAGACTCCTTAAAGATAACGATTTTGATATCGCTCATTCCAATATGGATCTGCTCAACGGCATAACTCTTTTCCTGGCGAAAAAAGCCGGGATAAAAAAGAGAATTTGTCATGCACACACATCCAAAAGTCAGTTTAAAGCAACCGGTGCTTTAGGGAAAGTAATCGTGTGTGTACAAAAATTATATTCCAAAACTATGAAAATGCTCATCAGGAAAGTATCAACTCATTTTCTGGCATGTTCATCTGTTGCAGGTGAGTATTTTTACGGAAAAAAGAGTTATTCTCTGATATATAACGGCATTAATATGGCGGCATATAAAAAAAGCAACTCTCTTGATTTTGCTAAGAAAAACGGTTTTTTAGACGATGAAAAGCATCTGATTGTTTCTGTTGGCAGAATCTCTCAGGTTAAAAATCCCGTTTTTGCCCTCGAAATAATCTCTGAACTCAAAAAACTCCGTAACGATTTCCGATATGTCTGGGTCGGTTCCGGTGAACTTGAGAATGAGGTTAAAGCAAAGATAAAAGAGCTGGAGCTTGAAGATACAGTAATTCTTGCAGGTGTACGTACGGATATTCCGCAGATACTTGGTTGCTGCGATCTGTTCCTTATGCCGTCACTGTTTGAAGGTCTCCCTTTCTCTCTTGTCGAGGCACAGGCGGCTGACCTTAAGTGCGTGGTTTCCGATGTCGTTACAAAAACGGCTGATCTCGGACTTATAAACTATATTTCACTCGAAAAAACAGCAGGCGAGTGGGCAAAGAGAATCGATGAAGTTCTTGATAGTCCTACGCCTCCAAAAGATACTGAAAAAGCAAAACTGTTTGATATTTCAAACACGATCAGACAACTTGAAGAAATTTACGATAACTAAAAAGAAAGGAGCGGTATAATGAGCCGAAAAAAGTGGAAAGTCAAAGATTTTGATAAAAATGCGGCAACATTGATTGCCGAGGAACTCAACGTAAGCCCTTATGCCGCTTTGCTTGCCTCAGCAAGAGGTATAAAAACAGTTGATGAGGCACGTGCTTTCTTTGGTTTTGACGAAAGTATTGCCACAGATCCGTTTGATTTTCCCGATATGTATAAGGCAGTTAAACGAATCAGGAACGCCCCCGAAAATTTTGAACGCATTGCAGCTTACGGTGACTATGATGCCGACGGTGTAACTGCTACTGCATTGCTTTATTCTTATCTTGAAATGCAGGGTGCCGATGTTGTTTATG
>JAZNCK010000154.1:0-4346 GCA_045587505.1 Acutalibacteraceae bacterium | reverse complement strand
ACTGGCAAACTTTTCACAGTTCATCAGAACAGACGTTTCGACCCTGATTATCTTATCATCAAAAAGATTTATGAAGAAAACACGCTTGGCAAGCTCTTTAATATTGAGTCCCGTGTTTGCGGTTCAAGAGGGATCCCGGGTGACTGGAGACAGAAAAAGGCTCAGGGTGGCGGAATGATCCTCGACTGGGGTATACATACTCTTGACCAGATTCTTATGTTGTTTGATGATAAAAAACTTCTTTCTGTTTACAACCAGATCACAAACATCACAAATGATGAAGTTGACGACGGTTTCAGTTGTGAGCTGCGTTACGAGGGTAACCTTACAGTTCACCTTTATGTCGGCACAAGCAACTTTATCGATCTGCCCCGTTGGTATATGCAGGGCGAAAACGGAACTGCCGTTATCAACGACTGGGATTATAACGGTGAAATCGTTAAGGTTTCCGATTGGGAAAACAGAGATGCCGTGCCGATTCAGGCAGGCGTAGGTCTGACAAAAACCATGGCACCGAGAACGGATGAAACTATTAAAAGATTCCCTCTTCCCTATGTTGAAAAAGTTTCTTTCAGCGACGAAAGCCGACTTTACAACAACCTCTGTGATGCTATTGAAGGTAAAGCTCAGCAGCTGGTCACACATGACCAGCAGAGACGACTGATAAAAGTTGTTGAAGCAATGTTTGAGTCAGCAGAAAAAAATGAGGTTATAAAGTTTTAAAAAAGATCCTCTGCCTTGCCTGATCCGGCAAAGCAGAGGATTTATTTTTGTTTGTCAGTATTAAATAACACCGTAAAAATGGACAATGTTCATATCTTCAGGCATCATCAGGCCGTGACTTCCTGCTTCACCGTCGATCTCGTGGCAACCATGATCCGGTGCAAAACCGAGAAGCGTTTTGTGGTTTTTCCAGTTTTTACGGATTGCATTCGCAAAAGTTTCGTATGCTTTTACATTGTGCCTTAGCTCATCAATCGCCTCATCACCCTCGGGGCCGACACGGTGCATTCTGCCATCGTAGTTACCGTTGTAAACGCAGATCAGATCGTACTTATCCTCTTCAATGAGCTCGAGTGCCTTTTCATTGGCTTCATCAGGAGTGTCGACAATGAAATAATCCATATCACGCTCAAGGAAAATCTTTGACATACTGTCATTTCCCGTCGAAACAATGCAGGGCTTCTTACCTGCACGTATAAGTGCATCAAACACACTGTCAGTTTTGACAACAGGCTTTGTATACGACTGAATACCGTGCACTTCAGGAGTAACCCCCGTATACATCGTTGCAAAGCAGACAGGCGTAACAGACGGCATAACCGTCTGCAAAGGTAAAGTGATATCAGAATTAAGCATCACCGGTGCGAAAAGATCAGTGTACTTTTCAAAAATCCATAGTGCAACAGCGTCGGGATTATACATAAAAACGCGGTCTACGCCTTTACCGTATGTAAGCTTTGTTAATATATCAAGCGGTGCAGCCGCACTTTCCGGAGAATCAACTCCCAAAGCTCCGCAAACAGAAGCGGCAACACCTGTTAGCTTTAAAGGACAAAATAAATCTAACATAAAAATCACCTCAATCAAATTATAGTGCTTATTATTATGTTGTCAACAAATTATTTACAAATATTTCACTTGATTTTATTCTACAAATATTGTAATCTATACATAGACCTTTACAGGTAAAATTTTTGGAGGTAAAAATAATGAAAAGAGGCTTATGCATAGTTCTTTCTCTCGCAATGGTTCTTGTTTCTTTCGTTGCGTGCGATAAAAAGGACGGCGATACAGATCAGACAACACAGCTTAACACAAACGGTGATGCTTACATAAACGTAACAGACAAAAACGGTGAAGCTGTAACTGATGAAGACGGTCAGGTTATAACTTCCGTACTTTCAGAAAACAAAAGCACGGAGTCTGATAAGACAAATAAGCAGGACAAAACAGACAAAAACGACAACAATCCGACAAAAGGTACCGTTGCAACTATGCCGAGTGACCTTGAGAACATCATCAACGCTGAGGATTTTAACCCCGTCGCAAAGCCTGACGATCTTCTTGAAGAAGGCACAACAGTTGCAAAGAAAACAACTCTTCGTGAAGACGTTATCGGCAGTGCATTTGAAAAGAGAAAGTATACGCTCAAAATGACTATCGTAGGTGCAGACGGCGAAATGCCTGCAACAGTAGTTATGAACGGTGATGACTTTGCATTGAGCGTTCAGTATCAGGGTATACCCCTCAAAATGATTATCAAGGACAACAAAACCTATATCGCTTTTGAGTACGGATCAAAGATGTATATGGAAACAGATGCGGTTATCGATTCAAGCGAGTTGACTCCCAACACTGAAAAGCATACTTATGTCGGCACTTCCAATGTTAAAGAAGGTAATGAGACATATACCTGTGAAGAATACAAGACAGAGTCAGGTATGACAGTCAAATATTACTTCCTCGGCAAGAAGTGGGTTCGTTACGAAGCAGTCGACGGTGAAAGCGTTGCCATCTTCAAGGTCGATGAATTCAAAAACAATGCAGACAAGTCAGTCTTTGACCTCAAGGGTTACACAAAGTTTGACATGAATGCTTTTGCAAATATGGGTATGTAAGATATGAACACTGCTCTTATAACAGGTTCAGCAAGAGGAATAGGCGCAGCAACTGCTGCGCTTTTTGCTGATATGGGATACAATGTTGTAATCAATTACAAAAAAAGTAAAACAGAAGCTCTTGCTCTTTGCGAAGCAATCAGAGTAAATGGCGGTAAAGCAATCGCTGTACAGGCTGATGTTTCAAAAATGAGTGAAACACTCAGACTTTTTGACAAAGCAAAAGAATCTTTCGGCACAGTGGACATTCTTGTCAACAACGCAGGTATTGCACAGCAGAAGCTCTTTACTGACATTACAGAGGAAGATTATGACGAAATGTTTGACTGCAACACCAAAAGTGTTTTCAACTGTTGCCGTTGCGCTTTGCCTGATATGATACATAATAAATACGGCAGAATAATCAATGTTTCTTCTATGTGGGGAATTGTCGGTGCATCGTGCGAGGTGCACTACTCTGCATCAAAAGCAGCTGTTATCGGAATGACGAAGGCTCTCGCACGTGAGGTTGCACCGTCAGGTATTACAGTCAACTGCATCGCACCGGGTGTAATTGATACTCCTATGAACAAGGGGTTTGATGCAGAAACTCTCCGTTCGCTTTCAGAAGAAACTCCGGTCGGCAGACTGGGTACGCCTGGAGATGTAGCAAGGGCAATTCTGTTCCTCGCTGATGAAAAAAGCAGTTTTATAACAGGTCAGGTGCTCGGAATTGATGGTGGTTTTATATAAAAATTCGTATTATAATCAAAATGCTTAAAAAGTTGCTTGATTTATGTGAAATTATGTGTTAAAATACGTATATTAAGTAATAGGAGGAGTCCCTATGGCAGTGTGTCCTAAATGTGGAAAAAAACTCGGTCTCTTTGATATGAAACCCGAATGTCCGAAATGCGGAGTAAATCTTTTATACTATAAAATTGAAGAAAGACTTGAGGTTGACGCTATCAACGCTGAGCTTGAACATGCTAAAACACAGAAGAGAATTGACAGAGTCAAGAACGCAATTTTCGGTTCACCTCTTTCAATCGTTCGTCTTGTTCTCATTCTTCTTGTTGTCGGTACTTTCTTCCTTCCGCTTGCTACTTTACATACGGTTGGTCCTTACTTTGACGACAGCGTAACTTTCAACGCTCTTGAAATTTACAACAAAGTTTCAGCAATGGACTTCGACGGTCTGTTCGGAATGTTTGGATCACCACTCCTCGGTAAAGCATTCATTTTCCTTGCAGTGTCAATGGTAACAATTGTTCTCGCTGTTCTTTGTGCTCTTCTCAGCCTTATCCTGAGCATCCTTTCAAGCTCACCGAAGGGCTTTGCAAGAAACCTTTCATTAGCAATTATCGGTATCATCTCAACAGTAGCTTCAATTGTTTGCTACAACCTCTTCATCGGCAACATCACACCTGTTCTTCCGGGTCTTGTTGAAGGTGCTGTCGGTTTCGGTGCTTACTGCATTATCGCTGCTTTTGTTCTTGTTATCGGTATCAACATTGCAATCAAAGCAAAAGGCATTAACGTTAAGTACAAACAGTGTTATGTCGACTCTATTCCTTACGAAGTTTTTGTTGAAAAGTTCGGTGTTAAGAAATATGATCTTCAGGCTGTTGAGGCAATCAAACCTGAAATGGAAAAACTTAACGAACAGTACAAAGAAGAAAAAACTGCATAAGTTAAGAATTAAAGGAGTGGAAATCCACTCCTTTTTCTTTGCCTTTCAAAAAA
>JAZNCK010000153.1:0-11108 GCA_045587505.1 Acutalibacteraceae bacterium | reverse complement strand
AGCCCAACCCGACAATCGAAAACGTACAGGCAGGCGTTGAGGCTTTCAAGGCAGCTGAGGCTGACTGTATCGTTGCTATCGGCGGGGGTTCTTCAATGGATACTGCAAAGGCTGTAGGCATCATCATCACAAACCCTGAGTTTGCAGATGTTCGTTCACTCGAGGGCGTTGCTCCCACAAAGAACAAGTGCGTTCCCATCATTGCTGTTCCCACAACAGCAGGTACTGCAGCTGAGGTTACAATCAACTACGTTATCACAGACGCAGAAAAGAACCGTAAGATGGTTTGCGTTGACGTTCACGACATCCCCGTTGTAGCAGTTGTTGACCCCGATATGATGGCTTCAATGCCCAAGGGCCTTACAGCAGCAACAGGTATGGATGCTCTTACACACGCTATCGAAGGCTACATTACAAAGGGTGCATGGGAACTTTCGGATATGTTCCACATCAAGGCTATCGAAATTATCGCAAAGAGTCTTCGCGGTGCTGTTGAAAATACAGACGAAGGCAGAGAAGGAATGGCTCTCGGTCAGTACGTTGCAGGTATGGGCTTCTCGAACGTAGGTCTTGGTATCGTTCATTCAATGGCACATCCTCTCGGTGCACTTTATGACACACCTCACGGCGTTGCAAACGCTATTCTTCTTCCTACAATTATGGAATATAATGCACCTGAAACAGGCGAGAAGTACAGAGATATCGCAAAGGCTATGGGTGTTGAGGGTACAGAGAATATGAGTGTCGAAGAGTACCGCAAGGCAGCAGTTGACGCCGTTAAGAAGCTTTCAGCAGACGTTGGTATTCCTGCTGACCTTAAGGAAATCGTTAAGGCAGAGGATATCCCGTTCCTTGCACAGTCAGCATTTGACGATGCTTGCCGTCCCGGTAATCCCCGTGACACAAGTGTTGAAGAGATCACAGCTCTTTACAACAGCCTTATGTAATTTAATTACACAAAAATCAACGGCGGAGGATTTTCTCTGCCGTTTTTTTGTTAGCTGTTGTTATACAAAGCGGTTGATAATTTGTTTTTATTATAAAAGCTCAGACGATGCACGTATGGGCTGTCATATTGTTTTATGGCTTCTCTTTACAAAGTAAGAGAAAAAATGTATAATGCTTTTATATTATTAACGGGGTGTTGAAAATGGGCACTGAAAAGAAAACTCTTACGGTTTTTACACCTGCATATAACAGAGGATACTGTATCCATAAATGCTATGAAAGCCTTCTGAGGCAGACGAGCAAGGATTTTATCTGGCTTGTTATTGATGATGGCTCATCAGACAACACGGCAGAGCTTATCCGTGAATGGCAGGGTAGAGACAACGGTTTTGAAATAAAATATGTTTATAAAGAAAATGGCGGAATGCACACTGCTCATAACACTGCATATGAAAACATTGATACCTTGCTTAATACCTGCATAGATTCCGACGACTATATGACGGATGACGCGGTAGAGAAGATTGTAAATTGCTGGAAAACTCACGGATCTGACGAGTATGCGGGAATTTTTGCGCTTGATATGTTTGATAACGGTAAAATCATCGGTAAAGAGCTTGAAACGGACAGGTTTGCGACCACTTTTTCGGGTTATTACCAGCGTGGCGGCAAAGGAGATAAAAAAATAATTTATCGAACAGATATCGTTAAATCAACATTGCCATATCCTGTTTTTGAGGGTGAAAAATATGTTTCACTCGGATATAAATACGAACAGGTTGACCTGATCGCTCCACTGATTATTCTCAATGAGCCTGTCTGTGTTGTTGAGTATCAGGCGGATGGCTCAAGTACAAATATGTTCAGGCAGTATCTCAGAAATCCCAAGGGATTTGCTTTTGCAAGAAAAGAGAGTATGAAGTGCAATTTCAATAAAAAAGATGTTTTCAGAAATTGCATCCATTACGTTTCGAGTTCGATTATCAGCAAGAATCCGAAGTTTATAGCCGAATCACCGAAGAAACTGATGACTGTTCTTGCTATACCTTTTGGTGTGGCGCTGACGGTTTACATCAAGTCCAAATCAAAAGATTATATGAAAGTCGAAGGATTTTCGGAAAAATAGCTTTACTTTTTGCAAAAAGGGTATATAATCAATTTAGTGAAATTTTCAGAGTAGACTGTTATGGGTTAAAGACTAACGGAACGGGGAGTTGTCCGTTGGATATCAGCATCGTCGCCCTTATCGGTCGCATCCCGCTGAATAGTATCGAGAATTACCTCCCTATTATTCCTTGCGGAAGATGGGAGGTTTTTTTGTGAGAAAAGTCAACAATTCAAAACTTTTAAGAGTGGCAATTACGGCAATTCTTATCGCAATGCAGATTGTTTTGTCGAGAGTGTTGTCTATCAATCTGACTTATCTTAAAATCGGATTTTCTTTCGTTCCTCTTATGTTTGCATCGTACCTTTACGGTCCTGCAGGAGGAGTTATCGTGGCAACGGTCAGTGACCTTGTCGGTGCTCTGGGACTTCCGTCGGGTCCGTTTTTCCCGGGCTTTACCGTAACGGCGGCACTTTCAGGTTTTATTTACGGTATCACTTTCCATAAGAATTGTACTACACCGAAAATTGTCGTGGGTGTAATTGCTAACGAGGTTATATGCAGTTTGCTGCTCAACACTTTATGGCTGTCTATTATGTACACCTCGGCTTTTACGGAATTGGTTGCAACAAGGGTGTGGCAATGCATCGTTATGGCAACCATACAGATTGTTTTTGCTGAGATTTTCTTCCATAAGCTCAAGATTGCAAAAAGGTTAAAGGTTGAAGTTCTGAAAAAACAGAAATAAAACAGATAAAAATATAAGGTGACTTGTTCTGAGCAAGTCACCTTTGTTGTTTATAAGTATGAATTAAAGCTGAGAAGCAAGGTCTTTGATGTAAGCCTTGAAGTCTTCACCGATTTCGTGATGGTTGAGAGCAACTTCACAGTTAGCCTTCATAATACCGAGCTTGTTACCCATGTCGTAACGGATACCGTCGAAGTCAACAGCAAGAAGGTTGCCTTCCTTACCGAGACGTGTAAGAGTATCTGTAAAGAAGAGCTCTTCGCCTTCAGGAGTATTTGCAAGGTCTTCTTCAAGGTATTCAAATACCTGCGGAGGAGCAACAACTCTGCCGAGGATAGAGTAGCAGGACATAATCTGATCATCTGTCGGCTTTTCGATGATGTTGTGAACATCCATAACCTTTTCGTTATCTTCGTGGTGTGTAACGTCGAGAGAACAGTACTTCGGAACGTCCTTTCTCGGAACTTCCTTAACACCTACAACACCCTTGCCTGTCTTCTCATAAACGTCAACAAGCTGCTTTGTAACAGGATATTCGTCGTTGATGATAACGTCGTCACCGTAAAGGATTGCAAAAGGTTCGTCACCGACAAAGCTTTTTGCACACATAATAGCGTGGCCGAGACCCTTTGTTTCCTTCTGACGGATAAAGTAAACATTAGCGATGTTTGAGCAAGCAAGAACATCCTCGTAAAGATCTTTCTTTGAAGGATTCTTTGAAAGCTTGTCCTCAAGCTCATAACTGTGGTCGAAGTGATCCTCGATTACGGCCTTGCCGCGGTTTGTGATGATGAGGATATCCTCGATACCTGCAGCAGCAGCTTCCTCAACGATATACTGGATAGCCGGCTTGTCAACGATGTTGAGCATCTCCTTCGGAACTGCCTTTGATGCGGGCAGAACTCTTGTGCCAAGACCTGCTGCGGGGATGATAGCCTTTTTAATTTTCATTGTAAACTCCTCCTGATAATTTATATTTAGTATATAAAATTATTTACAACTGACATAATAATTGACGGCAGATAACTTTCTGCCATAAAAGCAACCAGACCTGCAAAAAGTGATACACCGCCACGACGGATGAGAGAATATTTTAAAATATTCTGGTCTGAAGTTGCACGGCGGGCAAAATTTATATCTTCAAGCATTTTTCTTCGATAGAGCGAATTAGCTATAAGCGCCGCAACCGAACAGGGCAGGATGAACGTGAGTGTATCCACTGCAAGGATATACGGAAGGACTTTTTTTGTCTCTGCAACAATCGAGTTCGCGATGGCTTCCACTGCGGTCTGCGTAACCTCAGTCTGTTCTTCGGAAAAAGCCTCTGCTGCCAGACGGAATTCTTCGAGCATCGGTTCAAGTGTGACGTAAGACTCCTCAATGATGTTCATATACGGTGTTACGGCAAGAGTTGCAGCCACAATAAGGCAAAGAAAAATCGCACCTGCCTTGTAAAGCTTACGATAGAAAAACCAAGCGGGAGAAAACAGAAATGCTCCCCAGTTCCACGACAGGAAACGGTCCTTCTTTTCATTCTTTATAAACTTTTTCAGGTATTTGTTTGCGTTTATCTGTATATAGGTTACGGCATCTCTTATTTTGATTCCGTTAAACTCTTTTTCTGCACTTACTGTTTCTCCGTCAATCACAATTGAGTCGGCATTGAAAACGGGCAGGGGAATATCGGGAACACCTTCCCGGGTGTTGAACATAGGCATAGCTGACTCTGCGCTGTTTGCAGAACTCGGTTCTTCAGCTCGGGCATTTTCTTCGGGTTTGATGTTGAC
This sequence comes from Acutalibacteraceae bacterium, assembly GCA_045587505.1. GTDB lineage: Bacteria > Bacillota > Clostridia > Oscillospirales > Acutalibacteraceae > CAG-488. The sequence goes on along the minus strand of JAZNCK010000153.1, from coordinate 6,520 downwards.
TTTCCGCCAATCAAAGCCTTCGGCGTGCAGGTGTGCGTTTACGCAAGCATTATTTTTATTGTAGCATTCTCTGTGCTGAGGTGTACCGCATTCGGGGCAGACGACAATATCTTCGTCGCTGTGCATTATTTCGGCACAACCGTCACAAATTTTTTCATCAAAAAACAATTTTCTCACCAGTCTGTAAATTTTTACATCTATATTATATCACAACATTTTACAATAGTGTAGAGTATTTTTGAATATTTTTAAAACAAATAAAAACAATTCTTTACATAAGGGAAATTTTACTGTATAATTACGTTGTTAAAATATGTACTTAATATGGAGAGGTATGAACAATGGTACAGTTTGAGGAATTAAGACTTAATCTGCTCGGTTACGAGGATAAACTTAAGGAGCTTGGTGAGGCACTTGGACTTGATGAAATGAGGGCAGAAGTAGCTTCACTTGAAGAAAAGACTGCACAGGACGGTTTCTGGGATGATATTGCAAATACTCAGGTTGTTCTTCAGAAAATTGCAGCACTTAAAAATAAAATTTCAAAGTATGAAAACCTCAAGGCATCATTTGACGATAATCTTACAATGATTGAACTTTCAAACGAGGAAGAAGACCTCGACATGTTTGATGAATGCCAGGCAAGTGTTGACGAGTTTGTCAAGGAGCTTGACAAGCAGACACTCAGCACTCTGCTTTCCGGTGAGTATGATGCGAAGAATGCAGTTCTCACATTCCATGCAGGTGCAGGCGGAACAGAGGCTCAGGACTGGAATCAGATGCTTGTCAGAATGTACACCCGTTGGGGTGAGCAGCACGGCTTCAAGGTCAGTATGATTGACTTCCTTGACGGCGATGAAGCAGGCCTTAAGTCTGCAGTTCTGCGTATCGAGGGTGAAAACGCTTACGGATACATGAAGAGTGAGGCAGGTGTTCACCGTCTTGTACGAGTTTCACCGTTTGACTCTTCGGGCAGACGACACACTTCATTTGCATCTCTTGAAGTTATGCCTGAAATTGACGATACAATCGAAGTAAACATCAGCCCTGACGATATCAAGATGGAAGTTTACCGTGCATCGGGTGCAGGCGGACAGAAGGTTAACAAAACCTCATCTGCCGTCCGTCTTATCCATATTCCGACAAACATTGTTGTTTCCTGCCAGGTTGAAAGAAGCCAGCATCAGAACCGTGAGGTTGCTATGCGTATGCTTAAGTCTAAGCTTCTTGAAATCAAGGAAAGAGAGCATCTTGATAAGATTGAAGACATCAAGGGCGAGCAGAAAGAAATCGGTTGGGGCAGCCAGATCCGTTCGTATGTCTTTATGCCGTACACCCTCGCAAAGGATCATCGTACAGGCTACGAAATGGGTAACATCAATGCTGTTATGGACGGTGACATTGACGGATTCATCAACGCTTATCTCAAGCAGATTTCTCTTGCAGATCTGAACAAATAAAAATCAAGGATGTTAAATTATGAACATTGTTGACATTTCACGACCGCTTCTGACAACAATTGAATATCCCGGTGACCCGGAGACAAGGCTTGATACGGTGCAGAGTATCGCAAACGGTGATGTTTGCAATCTGTCGGCAGTGTACGCTTGTGTTCACACTGCAACTCACGCTGATGCACCCAGCCACTTCCTTGAGGGCGGAGAAACAATTGAAGAGGTTGACCTTAACAAATATATCGGTCAATGTACTGTTATTGAAGTTCCTCCGGGAATAATTACGGGCGAGTATGTCAATAAGTATTTCCCGAAGAAATGTACAAGGCTTCTGATTAAAGGTGATGCACAGACATTTTTTATGGAAAGTGCCGCTTATGAGGCCTTGGATTCAGGTATCTGCCTTATCGGTACAGATGCGGCTTCAATCGGCAAAGGGGACAACCAGTTAAAACCCCACAAGGCTTTTTTACAAAACGGTGTTGCCATACTTGAAAACCTTGACCTTTCACAGGTTGAACCGGGAGACTATTATCTTATTGCCCTGCCTGTTAAAATGGGTGCGATCGACGGTGCACCTGTAAGGGCAGTCCTGATTGATGACTACATTCTCTGGAACAGATTAACTTAAGCACTGAACGGAGGTGCGCAGGGTGAAGAGAATATTTGATTTTACAGCAAGTTTATGTGCAGTAATTTTACTCTCTCCTCTTTTTCTCGTTGTTTCACTTTGGATACTTATAACTGACGGCGGTCCTGTGCTTTTCAGGCAGGAGCGTGTCGGCAAGGATAACAAACTTTTTACTGTTTATAAGTTCCGAACGATGCGTAACGGAACGGGCGATATCGCGACGTCCGAACTTTCTGACGCGGATGAAAAAATTACAAAAACAGGCAAGTTTCTGCGAATGACAAGTATTGACGAGCTTCCGCAGTTGTTTAATATATTGGGCGGTACGATGAGCATTGTAGGTCCACGTCCGCTTATTCCTGCAGAGGAGGAAATCCGTAAACTCCGTGAGGAATACGGTGTTTACAGTGTTTTGCCGGGTATTACGGGTTATGCCCAGATTAACGGCAGAGATAACATTGATGACAAAACAAAAGCCCTGCTCGACAAGGAATATGTCGAAAAACAGAGCTTTATGTTTGATTTAAAAATTATTTTCAAAACTTTTATAAAAGTTATCAAACGTTCTGATATAAAAGACACAGATGAGCTTTAAGCAAGTTCAAGATATTCTTCAAAAGTTATGCCTCTTGCTTTGATTTCCTTGGCTGCATCTATGCCGACGAATCTGTAATGCCACGGTTCATAAGTAACTTTTGTTATTTCGCGGGCCTTTTCACTTTTCGGATAACGGAGAATGAAACCGTATTCGGCAGCATTTTCACTGAGCCAGTCAAATTCTTTTGTGTTTTCAAAGCTCTGTGAAAGAGAGCAGATATCCATTGCAAGACCGGCATTGTGTTCACTTGAACCCGGAATCAGAGTTTTTGTTGTAGCCTTGATGGTAGCTTCTTTTCTGTCAAGTCCGGTTTCGATGTTTTTGGAGATTTCTTCCTCGAGGTTTTTCTTCTGTCTTTCAAAAGAACGGTATCCGGAAACAGGAGTCAGAATAATTCCGTCAGCTTTGGCTGCATCGTACATTTTCTGGTAGTAAGGTGCAACACGGTAATCAAGATAATAACCGGAACCTTTGACAGCTTCGGCAAGCGTGGGCTTGTAATTCTCAGGCAGTGAGTAGCTGTTACTGATAATAAGCCTTGAAATGTCAACGTTAGTGTCCGTGACTTCCGGGAAAAACCCTGCATAGCCGTACGGGTATTCGTCGCTGTTGTATGTGGTGGAAGTATCGTCCGGAACTGCGGATGTTGAAGCAACTGAAGTCGGTGTTGTGGAGATCTCAGTCGTCTGATTTTCGCTGACAGCTTCCGTTGTAGTTGTTTCGGTGTGACCGGTGTTTTTATACTTGTCGTGCGTTATCACCGCACCGCCGACAACCGTGACGGCAATCATAACAAGGACAGATTGCAGCGCGATCATCCATATAACTTTCGGAGTTATTTTTTTATTCATATTCTCAATCCTTAGTTTTTAATAGGGTACGTCCCTTTTTATATATTTTATTCAGTATTTGAATGGTTGTCAAGCAAGAGGATAAAATCTTTTCTGGCAAACTTTAAATAATATTTCTCAGCATCTCTCGGAAAGGAATGTTCACAAAATGAAATCAACTGAAAGCGTCGGAAGATATGATTCCGAAGTAAGACTTTACACAAACTATGCAATCAAGCACATCAAGTCAATGTGCAAAACTTTCGGTCCGCGTCCCGTCGGAAGTGAGGCAGAGCTTCAGACGCAGGAATATCTTGCAAAAGAGCTTGAAACAACCTGCGATACAGTTCTGAAAGAAGAATACAAGTGCTCGGACAAAGCATTTATGTCCTGGGTGCCGATCGGTGCGATACTTATAATTCTTTCATCCGTATTTTTTACATTGGGACTCCCCGTTGTTTCTCTTGCAGCAGGATGTGTGACTCTTTTCCTCATTCTTGCAGAGTTCATTTTCTATAAGCCTGTACTCGATATCTTCTTCCCGAAGAAAACATCGATGAATGTAACCGGTATCAGAAAAGCATCGGGTGAGACAAAAAGAAGAATCATCTTCTCCGGTCACGTTGACTCAGCATTTGAATGGACATACACCTACCACGGCGGCAGACCCGTTGTTGCAGGTATTATTGTAACTGCGGTTATCGCAGTGCTTCTTAGCATCGGTGGCGGAATTTACGGCGTTATTGCCGGTGACGGAATTGTCTGGCTTGATGACAACCTCGCACTTAAAATTATTGCAGTTGTAATGTACGTTACCGTTCCTGTTATGATTGCGGCTCTTTTCTTCTGCAACTACAAGCGTCCCGTAACCGGTGCAAACGACGACCTTTCAGGTTGTATGGTATCGTCTGCAGTACTTAAGTTTATGGAAGCCAATAATATCCGTTTTGAAAACACAGAAGTTGTTGTTCTTATGGCAGGCGGTGAAGAAGCGGGTCTTCGCGGTTCAAAGGCATGGGCAAAGGCTCATGCAAAAGAAATGAAGAACGACGGAATTGAAACAGTGTTCGTTTCACTTGATACAATCCGTGAAATCGACTTTATGGCGATTTATGATAAAGATATGACAGGCATGGTCAAGAATGACAAGCGGGTCGCAGCTCTTATTCAGCAGGCTGCAAAGAACGTCGGTCACGATGTGCCTATAAAGACAATTGAGCTTGGTTCAACAGATGCTGCTGCGATATCACAGGCAGGTATTCCTGCAGCTGCATTTACAGCTATGGATCCTTCACCGGCAAGATATTATCATACACGTCTTGACACAGAGGAAAATCTTGATCCGAAAATGCTTGAAACAGGCCTTAAAATTGCTCTTGAAACAGCATTTTTATTCGACGAACAGGGAATTTCATAATTTTTACAAAAAGTATTGGCTTTTCAAAAGAAATATGATATAATCTACAATGTACATAATCTATTTAAGGAGTGTATTGTGCGTGAATAAAAAACTCATTAGATTTATTTCCCTTACATTGGCTGTTATGATGATCTTCTCTTTGTGCGCTTGTAACGGTGCCGCACCTACAGAAGAGGAAGAAACAACTATCAATTATGCTTCTGAAGTTCCTGCAGGTAAAGCTGAAGTTCTTGCAAGATTCAACGAAGTTATCAAGACTGCTAAGGAAGGCAAGGTTGCTATTTCTTACTCACTCGATCAGGGTGCAGGCGGTTGTGAGTGCGAGAATCAGTATGTTAAGGCTGCGTTCAAGACAATTGCCAACAAGGTAACAGATACAGATTTCGGTATGTCAACAGAGTACGGTGAGCCGACAACAGATATTTTCCCGCTTATGGGTTCTGAAGAGGCAGGTTCTCTTGCATTGACAGATGTACGTTCTGCTATCATCACAGATAATGAAGGCGACACAACATACACAATCGTTATCAAAATCAACCCTGAAACAAATCCCGAGCAGGGCGAAAGCATCTACGGTAAGCTCTATAAGATCGAAAAAGATGCTGATATCCTCAAAAACTTTGAGATTATCAAGGACTTTATGACAGTTGAGTCTTACGACGCTACATACGGTACAGGTACAATCAAGGCTATTGTTGACAAGGCAACAGATCACATTATTAAGCTTGAACTCAGCCGTGACGTAAGAGTTGCAACAGAAATCACAGGTCAGGGAACACTTGAAAGCGTTGGCACTGTTCCGATGTCTTTCGACTACAACTCAACAGCTCATTACGACCTTAAGTGGGATAACCCCGAGACAGAGGAAGTCGAAGCTTAAGTAAAACCGAAAAATTAACGCCCGAGTTATCTCGGGCGTTTTCTTTTGCTCTGATTGTTTTATTTTGAAGCAGTGCTCTTTTCCTGCTTTACTTTGTGGTCGATAACGTGACGGGAAGCAAGTTCATCAAAAATATCTTCAAGAGAAATTCCCATCTCAATCATCATAACCATTACGTGATACGCAAGGTCGGCAACCTCGTAAATGGTCTCACCTTTGTCATTATCTTTTGCGGCGATAATAACTTCTGTTGATTCTTCGCCGACTTTCTTAAGGATTTTATCCATACCTTTTTCGAAAAGATATGTTGTGTAAGAGCCTTCCTGCTTGTCTGTTTTTCTGCTTTCGATAAGCTTCATAAGTCCTTCATAAGAGAATTCGTGAAGTTCATCGTTTTCCCAAACAGTGTTGTTGAAGCAGGAGTCTGTACCGAGGTGACACGCAGGACCTGTCTTTTCAACCACAACCGTCAGTGCATCCTTGTCACAGTCTGCTGTGATGCTGACGATATTCTGCACATTACCGCTTGTTTCTCCCTTACGCCAGAGTTCCTGACGTGAGCGTGACCAGAAGCAGGTGCGTTTTTCTTTTATACTGATTTCAAGGCTCTCTCTGTTCATGTATGCGACCGTAAGAACTTTTTTGCTTTTTGCGTCAACCACAACTGCAGGGATAAGGCCTTTTTCGTCAAATTTTAATTCATCAAG
>JAZNCK010000152.1:0-18403 GCA_045587505.1 Acutalibacteraceae bacterium | reverse complement strand
CGATGTCTGCAAGCTTTGCGAGTTTTGCGTATGCAGTTTCACCGTAGTACTCAAGCACGTGGGGCAGAATAACTGCATTTGCGAGGCCGTGAGGTGTGCCGTAAAGACCGCCGAGGTTATGAGCAATTGCGTGAACATAGCCGACATAAGCTCTTGTGAAAGCCATACCTGCATAGAATGAAGCAACAAGCATATTTTCACGTGCTTCAAGGTCTTTGCCGTCTTCATAAGCCTTTTCAAGGTTTTCGAAGATGAGCTTTGTTGCCTTCTCGGCATAGTCGTCAGTGCTCTTTACACCACTCAGACCGATATAAGCCTCAACTGCGTGTGTGAGAGCATCCATACCTGTTGTGGATGTGATTTTTTTCGGAAGACCTGTTGTAAGCTCGGGGTCGAGTACAGCATACTTCGGACGGAGCTTCGGGTCATTGATAGCATACTTCTCGTGAGTCTGCATATTTGACACAACAGCTGCAAGAGTAGTCTCTGAGCCTGTACCTGCTGTTGTGGGAACTGCAAAGAACGGGGGAAGTTTGTGGAAAATCTTAAGAAGACCGCGCATCTGAGAAACTGTCTGATTCGGGTTTGTAACACGTGCGCCTGCTACCTTAGCACAGTCCATTGGTGAGCCACCGCCGAAAGCAATGATACCTTCACAGTTGTTCTTAAGGTAGATTCTTCTTGCCTCTTCAATATTTTCGATTGACGGATTGGGCTGAACACCGTCGTAAACAGTGTAATTGATATTCTGCTTTTTAAGATTCTCAAAAAGACTGTCAAGAAGGTTAAGGCTCATAAGACCCTTATCAGTAACAACAAGTACGTTGGTAATACCTTTTGACTTTACAAGTGCGGGCAAATCTTTAATTGCACCCGGTCCCTTGAGAAGCTCAGGCTCGTCCCAATTAAAAACGGGCATAGCAACTTTGAATGCTGCTTGGTATGCTCTGTAATATGCGTGTTTAAGGTTTGCCATAAATAAAACCCCTTTTCATTTGATGATTATATTGTACCAAAAATCACTGCTTGTTTACAAGAGGGATTTTCGATTATTTGTGATAAAGCTTTTTAGTCTGATACTGCGGTTCGCAGGTGAGGTTGACACCGAATTTCTTGAACATTGATTCGTCACCGCTTGTCAGGATAACCGTTGCGTGTGCCTGCATACCGCGGAGCTTCGGAATCTGCTCAATTGCAAGCTGTGCTCTCGGGTCGTGTGCCGCGGAAACAGAGAGAGCGATGAGTGCTTCATCTACGTGAAGTCTTGGGTTGTGGTTACCCATATACTTAACCTTAAGCTCCTGAACAGGCTCAATAACTTCGGGTGAGATAAGGAGTGCATCCTCGTCAATACCTGCAAGCTTTTTGAGTGCATTGAGTACCGCTGCAGCACTTGCACCCATAAGAAGAGACGTCTTACCTGTGATAATATCGTTTTCACCGATTTCGATTGCAACTGCAGGACCGCCTGTTTCTTCAGCCTTCCTGAGTGCCTTCTCGATAACGGGACGCTCAGCCGTCGTGATGCCTGTCTGCTTCATAATGAGCTTGATTTTGTTTACGGTTTCTTGGTTGCCGAGACCTTTTTTGACAGAGCAGAGTTCTGCATAATAACGGCGGATAATCTCCTGCCTTGATGCCTCGCGACAAGCGTCGTCATCAAAAATGCAGTTACCGACCATATTAACTCCCATATCTGTCGGAGACTTGTACGGACATTCACCGTAAATCTGGTCGAATGTTGCGGCAAGCACGGGGAAAATCTCAACGTCACGGTTATAGTTGACTGTTGTTTCACCGTATGCTTCAAGGTGGAACGGGTCGATCATATTGACATCGTTAAGGTCAGCTGTTGCAGCCTCATAAGCAAGGTTAACGGGATGCTTGAGGGGAAGATTCCAGATAGGGAAGGTTTCAAACTTTGCATAACCTGCACTAACGCCACGCTTATGCTCGTGATAAAGCTGTGAAAGGCAGGTTGCCATTTTACCGCTTCCGGGACCGGGAGCAGTCATAACAACGAGCGAGCGTGTTGTTTCGATGAATTCGTTTTTGCCGAAGCCTTCGTCGCTGACGATTTTTTCAATGTCGGACGGATAGCCTTCAATAGAGAAGTGCTTATAAACCTTGATTCCAAGAGAAGAAAGTCTTTGGCAGAAAGCATCGGCTGCAGGTTGATTCTGATAACGTGTCATAACAACACTGCCGACATAAAGCTCAATATTTCTGAAAGCGTCAATAAGACGGAGCACATCAAGGTCATAGGTAATGCCGAGGTCACCGCGGATCTTGTTTTTTTCAATATCTGCTGCATTGATGACGATAACAACCTCTGCCTGGTCCTTGAGCTGCTCAAGCATTTTGATTTTACTGTCAGGAGCGAAGCCCGGAAGAACTCTAGAAGCGTGGAAATCGTCAAAGAGTTTACCGCCGAACTCAAGGTAGAGTTTACCGCCAAATTGGTTGATACGCTCTTTGATGTGTTCAGATTGCATCTGCAGATATTTTTCGTTGTCAAAGCCTGTTCTGGTCATTTGAAACACCCTCAATTTCAAAATACATTTTATTATAATATAAACAGTGGAATTTTACAACACCATTCCACAAAAATTTACACAGTTTTTTTATTTGACGAAAAGACACATACAATGTATAATATATACAACTATGCTTGGGAGGATTTACTATGAACGCAAAATTGCACAAGTGGGAAGACCCTTTGTTTTTTAAGGAAAACAAACTCGACGGAAGAAATCTTGCCCTTCCTTTCGATTTGAAGGACAGAGCAAATCCCGACGAGTCAAAGTATAAACTGAGTCTTAACGGTATCTGGAAGTTTTACTGGCAGATGGGTATCAAGGATGAGCCTGCCTGTTTTGAAGAAGTCGGCTTCTACGATAATGAGTGGGACGAGATTCCGGTTCCGTCAGTCTGGCAGAGCTTTGGTTACGGCAAACCGATTTACCTTTGCTCATTTATGCCGCCTCAGGTTTCAACTATTGAGAGCGAAATCCCGAAAGTCAGCCACTGCAGAAATGAAATAGGTCTCTACCGGAAGACATTTACTCTGCCTGAGAATTTTGACGGCAGACGACTCATCCTGCACTTCGGTGCAGCAAAGTCTGCAATGTATGTTTACCTTAACGGTGAATATGTCGGTTATTCACAGGGATCAATGACTCCTGCTGAGTTTGATGTTACGGACTTTGTTGTTGACGGTGAAAATCTTCTTGCGGTTAAAATTATGCGTTTCAGTGATGCTACTTATCTTGAGAATCAGGATATGTGGCAGCTTTCAGGTATTTACCGTGATGTGTATATCGTTGCAGAGCCTGAAACAACAATCGAAGATATCTATGCTGCGGCAACTCTTGACGAGGCTATCAAAGACGGTATCCTTGATCTTACTGTAACTCTCAGTCGTGAAGCAGAAGTGACTTGCAAGGTAAGTCTTGACGGTAATGTGATTTATAACGAGAAGTCAAACGATAAAGTTATAAAAATCAAGCATATCGAAAAGAATGCACGCAAGTGGTCTGCAGAAACTCCCGAACTTTATAAGCTTGAGGTTGCACTTTATGAAAACAGAAAGTGCATAGTTAAAAAGCAGATAAGAATCGGCTTCAAGCGTGTCGAGATTATCGGTAATGTTTATTACGTGAACGGTGAAAAGGTTATCATAAAGGGTGTAAACCGTCATGATTTCCATCCCGATCACGGTTGGGCAGTTCCGCGTGAGACTTTCTATAAAGATCTCTATCTTATGAAGCAGGCGAATATCAATGCTATCAGAACAAGCCATTATCCTGACGATCCGTTCCTTTATGAACTATGTGATGAACTCGGCTTCTATGTTATGGACGAGTGTGACGTTGAGTCCCACGGTGTAAGAAGAAAGAATGTACCGGGCGACAATCCTCTCTGGACTGCGGCTGTTGTGGACAGAGCACAGCGTATGATTCTCCGCGACAGAAGCCACGCTTGTATCTGCTTCTGGTCACTCGGTAACGAGGCAGGCGACGGCACTAACTTCACACGTATGAAAGAGGCTATGCTTGAACTTTGCGACCTTTATCCGATTCATTACGAGGGCGATTTTGATTTTACAAAGTCTGATTTCATCAGCCGTATGTACCCGACAGAGCGTATTGTAAAGCAACTTGTCAATCAGGAAGAGATTAAGACAACCCTTTTTGACAACGTTGCCAACGCACTTGCAGCGGATAATAAGCCCGTGCCTGCAGAAACATATAAGACTCATCCTGTTATCTACTGTGAGTATGCTCACGCTATGGAAAACAGCCTTGGTAACTTCAAAGAATATGTGGATGATTTTGAAAAATATGACCACATGACAGGCGGCTTTATATGGGACTATGTTGACCAGACAATCCGAGTTGTTGAAGACGGACAGGAGAAGTGGCTCTACGGCGGTGACTTTAAGGAAGGCAACTCAAGTTACTATTTCTGCTCCAACGGTATTATCGGTGCAGACCGTATTCCGCATCCTGCATATTACGAAGTGAAGCAGGTTTATTCAAACATCAGTGCTGTTGAAGTTGATCTTGCAAACGGAAAAGTTGCAGTCAAGAATAAAAACTATTTCGTTGACCTTGATTATGCTTATGCAGTGTGGACAATCACACGCGACGGTAAAAAGGTTGAAAGCGGCAAGATAAGTCTTGACGGTATTGCTCCTCAGACAAAGAAAGAGTTTACAATTCCGTACAAAACAAACTTCAAAGACGGTGAATATATCCTCACTCTTTCCTACCGTTACAAGTCAAAGAATGAGTGGCATCTCAAGGATGAAGAAATCAGCTTCTCACAGTTTGTTGTAAGTGACGTTAAGCCTGAGGACAGGGCAAAGCCGGGTGTTGTTTCCTGCAGATTCATTGACGGTGTTTACAACATCTGTGCAGGCGAAACAACAGCGAGATTCTACGACGGAAATCTTGTATATCTTGATTTCGGCAAGGGTAATGTGCTTGATACCTCACTCACATACCGCCCGAATTTCTTCCGTCCGCTTACGGATAACGATGTAAACTATTTCAACTTCGCACCGATGTTCAAGCGTATCAATCCGCTTTACACATGGGATTGCGTCAGCCGTATGGTCAAGGTGAAGAACACACATGTATCAACACTCAACGGCTCTGTATTTGTATGCGTAACCTGGTCGGCACCACTTGCAAAGGATGTCAAGTCTCAGTTCATCTTCAATGTCGACGGAACTGTTGAACTCAGCCTTAATATGACAGGTCTTGTTTTGCCGATGGTCAAAGCAGGTGCAAGACTCGGTATCAACAAGGAATTCTGTAACGTCAACTGGTACGGCAGAGGCCCGCACGAAGCATATATTGACCGTAAAACAGGTCAGAAGATCGGTATTTACGAAGCAACACCGGAAACTCTGGAACACAGATATATGCGTCCGCAGGAAAACGGTAACCGTACGGATACAAGACGTGTGACTGTTACAAACAGTGAGGGTTACGGATTTGAAATTTATTCAGATCAGACCTTTGATTTCAGCCTTCGCGAATATTCACAGGAACAGCTCGAAAGTGCAAAGCATCTGTACGAACTCCGGAAGGATGACTTCCTTACACTTAATATCGACCACCGTCAGAGAGGTGTCGGTGGTGATATGCCGGGCAATGCCTGTCTCCATGAGCCGTACAAACTCAAGAGCGGCTATTATGGATACAGTGTAAAAATAAAAGGTATTATTTAAAGGAGTGTTTTTTGTGAAAAAAGGTTTGAAAAAGTTTTTATCAGTATTGCTTGTTATGACTATGCTGGTGTCTGTGTTCAGTGTGTCTTCTTTTGCGGCAGATGTGACGGAAGATATTACTGAAGTTACTGAGCAGGAAAATGTGCCGGGAACAGAAGATTCAGACGTTATTCCGGATGAAGATGTTCCTGAAACAGATGTCGAAACTCCGACAGAGGAAGAAGATTCCGGCTTCGGTATTGAATTTGTTGGTCCCGGGGAATACGGTGAAAACCTTCTGAATGCTATAAAGACAGCTTTCTTTTTTACAATTAACTTTCCTCAGATATGTATATCAATGGTGATTTTCGGACCGGTTGCTCTTTTGGCTCCCGTTATACTGTTGTTCGAATATGCGAGTGTTTTTGGCGCATTGTTTGGCATCAAAGTCGATGCTTTTATCGAGGATGAAAGTTTTTTTGATATTATCAAAGATAATTTTGAAATGAATCTGGATTTTCTGGATATGTATATTTGATTGATATAAAAAAGTCAGCACCTTCGGGTTTACCGAAGGTGCTGCTGTTTTAAAGCTGATAAACAACTTCTGAATATTTTTCGATAATTTCCTTTGCAACTTCGAGGGTGTCTTCTTCTCCTATCCCGTCTTTTCTCGGAATATAATTTTCAAGGAAATTGTTTTCGAATGCGGCAAGTCTCTTGTGCTGATACGACTTCTTGTACTCGTGTCGGTCAAGGGGTTGTTTTCTTGAAAAGTCCTTGAGCTTCTTCGGATTGTCGAAGTATGCCGCAAGTGCACGGAAGTACATAAACCAACGCTGAGCGTAGAAATCCTTGACCATTCCGCCCCATTCACACCACGCTGTATCGTAAAGGATACTGCGGTCGAACGGTCCCCAGATTGTGTGGTACATCAGGAAGTTTATGTCAATTGCCTGCAGTTCGTCTTTGTCGTTGCCGAGTGCGTGAGCCTCTTCGAATTTTGTTGAAAGATTAAGGCTTTCCTGGGTTTTGAGAATTCTGTCCATATCCTGACAGATTTCAAGGAAAAGGTTACTTGCCTGTTCGAAATGACCTGCGTTTTTATTCTTGAAAAGTTCGGTTGCTTTCAGGTAAACAGGATATGCAAGCTCACCAAGAAACTGGCGGATAATGCATACTATATCAAGTCGCATTTTGTCGTTCTTTCTTGCGTCGCTGTTTACGATATCTCTTGCAATTTCGTAGATTTCACTGCAGTCGTACTTTCTTTCAATTGTGTCAAACGGTGCAGTGTGCCTGAGTATTGTCGACGGTCTTGCACAGATAATTGAACCTGCACAATCATCGGTATTGTAACAGAGATTTTTAAGCCTGATTATTTCATCGGCAAAATCTTCTGTACGGTAACGCTTTTGAGCATAGTCTTTTACAAACTCGTCAGCGTCAAAAGCCTCGTTTGCCGTTGTTGCGTGAAGTGCGACTGCGCAGTACATCGGATTTTCGGAGAAAGTATCAATTTCAAGGGCAGTGCCGAGAAGATTTTCGCTTTTCGAAACAGCGTACGGACAACGGCTGACAGTATCCACGTCACCGCAGAGTCCCGTTCTGCCGTATGTATTACCCTTGATTGCAACAAGGTGCTTTTTATCCTGCAGAAACTGTGGCCTTTCATCCTTGGAATCGTTGATGATTATAAATCTTTCAGGTGAAATTTCCTTAAAAAAATCCTCACTTATCGAACTTAAATGTGTATAACAAACCGCGTTTTCATTATGCTTGGTAAGCGTTTCAATAATACCTTTGCCGATGGAAACTAGATGAGAATTATATCCTTTTTTATTGACATCATATAGCGGTTCGAATAAAAATGCATCGGTTTCACCGAGAGCATCACGCTGAATTTCAAGGAACTTTCTGTTAAAAATACCAAAGAAAGCGTTTTCGGGTTTAATATAGAAAATTGGCGGAAAATTATACCACATCGGAGCTTTGAAAATGTCCATTTTTATATATTTACGACGCAGATTGAACGGTACACTCGGAATAAGCGCAGGGAAAACCGGAGTTATTCCAAGCTCTTTTTCGCGCTCGGTAATCATCTTGCCGATGTAAATTTTTCTTTCAAGATATTCTGTGCTGTGTACGGAATTCATTGCGGCAACATTACCTGTAAGCTGTCGCATAAGAAAAGCAGGACCGCTTAAAAAATCAGCGGCAGCACCTTCTGCGACTCCGATTTCACGCAATGTACGGTAGAGTACACCGTCGAAACCAACGGGCTGAAATGCAGTATTTATGCCGTGCATCGCCATAAAATCGATTTCTTTTTCCCAACGGTCAAAGCCCCAGTAATTACCCTCGAGTGAAAACATTTCGTAGCTTGTACGGGCTCGTATTTTCTGCTTCACGGTGTGTGTGATTTTCTCTGTCGGCAGGGGAGTTGTTGCAATGTATGAAATGTCGTAATCTCCGCTTGTGATAATGATGTTGCAATACTCGTTGAGATAATGGTAAAAAGCCATACAGATGCTTAGATTGCTGTTACCTGCAAGGACTATTTTTTTATCCTGAGCATATACTTCATAGCAATCACAACCGTTGTCAGCTTCGATATATTTTATTGTGAAATTATCTTTTACTTTCGGGATGTTGCGTTCAAGAAAGTTGAGCATAATTCTGCCTCCGTTTTTTACTAACAGATATTATACATTGAACTGAGCAATAAATAAAGATAATTTTAAAAAATTCTGTTAAATTTTGCGTTTAACACTTTACAGAAAGGGTGTATTAGAGTAAAATATTATTATTACATCTATATGTAACGGAGGGTTATTGATGTTTAAAAGAATATTACTTAAGTTAAGCGGTGAGGTGCTTGCAGGTGAGCAAGGTCACGGCATTGACTTTGATATGGTAACAAACGTCTGCTCTTATGTTAAAAAAGTTGCGGATATGGGAGTTCAGGTCGGTCTTGTTGTCGGCGGAGGTAATTTTTGGCGTGGCAGAAGTTCAGGCTCAATGAACAGAACAAGAGCTGACAATATGGGTATGCTTGCAACGGTGATGAATTCACTTGCACTTTGTGAGGCACTCGAACAGCTTGGTGTCAAGGCACGTGTTATGTCTGCTGTGGCTATGCAGCCTATCGCAGAGCCGTTTGTTGCACGTGACGCAGTTAAGCATCTCGAAAACGGTGAGGTGGTAATTTTTGGCTGCGGTACAGGTTGCCCGTTCTTCTCTACTGATACAACAGCAGCACTTCGTGCAGCTGAAATAGAGGCTGATGTTATCTTCAAGGCAACAAATGTTGACGGTGTTTATGATAAAGACCCGAATAAATTTGACGATGCAGTCAAGTACGATGTTCTTACACATTCTGAAGTTCTTGCAAAGGGACTCAAGGTTATGGACAGTACTGCAGCATCACTTTGCAGAGATAATTCAATTGCAATTCTTGTTTTCAATCTTGAAGATCCGGAGAACATTATCCGTGCTGTTAAGGGCGAAAGTATCGGAACATTGGTAAAAGAGTAATTCAGATAAAAATTGATTTAAGGAGATATTCTTATGAAAGAAGTTTACAATTCAACAAGAGAAAAAATGACAAAGACAACTAACGTGCTCAAGGACGAGTATGCTGCAATCCGTGCAGGCCGTGCAAATGCTGCAGTTCTTGACAAAATTCAGGTTGATTACTGGGGAGTTCCGACACCTATCAACCAGATGGCTGCAATCTCTGTTGCTGAGGCAAGAATACTTGTTATCCAGCCTTGGGATAAGTCTTCACTCGAACCGATTTACAAGGCAATCCAGGCTTCCGATATCGGCATTAACCCGCAGAACGACGGTACTGTAATCCGCCTTATGTTCCCTGCTCTTACTGAGGACAGACGTAAGGAAATCGTTAAGGATATCAAGAAACTCGCAGAGGATTCAAAAGTAGCAGTACGTTCAATCCGTCGTGATTCAATCGATAAGATCAAGAAGATGCAGAAAGCATCTGAAATCACAGAAGACGACCTTAAAAACGGTGAAAACGAACTTCAGAAAATTACAGATGAGTTTGTTAAGAAGATTGACGAAATCGCATCTGCAAAAGAAAAAGAAGTTATGGAAATCTGAGTCTGACAAATAAGAACCGCGGGGCAGGCTACACAGTCTGCCCCTTGATTTCGAGGTAAGATTATGGAAAGAAAAATTCCTGAACATATCGGTATAATTATGGACGGTAACGGCCGTTGGGCAAAGCAGCGCGGACTTGAACGCTCTGAAGGGCATAAGGCAGGTGCGAATGTTTTTCGCAGAATCTGCGAATATGCAAATGAAATCGGTGTTAAATACATTACTTTCTATGCCTTTTCGACCGAAAACTGGCGCAGACCTCCTGAAGAGGTAAGTGCTTTGATGAATCTCTTCCGTGATTATCTTGATGAGGCGGAAGAACGTCAGGAGGAAAACAAGCAGAAGGGTATGCGTATTCATTTCCTCGGTCACCGTGAAGGTGTGCCTGCCGACATCATTGACAGATTTGACACGACCGAACGAGACTCCAAGGATGCGGACCGTATTGACGTGAATATCGCAATCAATTACGGAGGTCGTCTTGAGATTGTGGATGCTGTCAAAAAAATTGCCCGGAAAGTCAAAGATGGGGAGATGAACCCCGAAGACATCACAGAGGAAGATATTTCACAGAATCTTTATACGGCAGGTCAGGCAGATCCTGACCTTATTATACGTCCGAGTGGTGAATACAGACTTTCTAATTTTCTCATCTGGCAATCTGCATATTCAGAATTCTGGTTTTCGGATATACTCTGGCCCGATTTTACCGAGGCAGACCTCGATCGTGCGATCGATGACTTCAACAACCGTAACAGACGTTTCGGAGGTGTATGATGAAAACGCGTATATTTTTCGGTTTAGCATACTGCATACCCGTAATCGCAGTGCTATTCTTTATGGATACATGGGCATTACCTGCTTTTATTGCATTCGTAAGCGGTATTGCCGTGTATGAACTTAACAAAGTTGTGCATATGAAGTTACCCCTCATGGCAACTTCAATTGCTGTTGGTATATTTATTCCGTTAAATGAATCATACGGATTGTTGGAAAAATTAAATGTCACACCACTGACGGCATTGACAGTCTATTTTATTGCAATGCTGATAATGATGCTGAAATGGCATACATCCGTCAGATTTGAGCAGGTTTCAATGAGTCTTCTTGCATCTATCTCTGTGCCGAATGCACTCACTTGCTGGATAAGACTTTACAACCTGCAGTATGTTTTTGAAGATAAGTATGTAGAGTCACACGTAGTTTATCTTATTCTTCTGGCAGCATTCTGTGCCTGGGGTTCAGATACTTTTGCATATTTTGTCGGTGTTGCTCTCGGCAAACACAAAATGGCACCCGTTATCAGCCCGAAAAAAACGTGGGAAGGTGCAGTTGGCGGAGTACTTATTGCTGCAGTTGCAAATGTTATGCTCTTCCTTGTTTTCAAGCACAAGTTTTTCAGCGTCCCGTTCACGGATTGGGATTGGTATACGGTTATTCCTATTTCAATTATTCTCTCGATCGTGAGTATTTTCGGTGATCTTTCCGCTTCGGTTATCAAGCGTAACTATGGTATTAAAGACTATGGTTGGATTATGCCGGGCCACGGTGGAGCAATGGACAGAATTGACAGTTTAATCTTTGTTTTGCCGACACTGTACGCTATTGTCAGCATAATAAACACAATTCAGTGATATAATTTATGATGTACGTCAGTGCTGTATGAACGGTTTTTTCAGTTCTTATCTTGTGACATTATCAGAAGTTTAAAGGTGATACTATGTGTAAAAAGGTAACCTTACTCGGCTCAACAGGCTCAATCGGTACTCAGGCACTCGAAGTTATCGAGATGCAGGGGTACGAGGTTGTCGCGCTGACAGCGAGTACAAACACGGATATTATTGAGGAACAAATAAGAAAATTCAGGCCAAAGTACGCGGCTATGGTTGATGAAAAATCTGCCGAAGACCTTAAAGTACGTGTTGCTGATACAGATACAAAGGTGCTTGCAGGTATGGACGGTGTGTGCGAATGTGCATCACTCGGTGCAGATTATGTGCTCAATAGCATTGTCGGTATGGCAGGCCTTAAGCCCACTGTTGCCGCTATCAATGCAGGCAGTGAAATTGCCCTTGCCAACAAGGAAACACTCGTTGCAGGCGGTCAGCTTGTTATGAACCTTGCAAAGGAAAAAGGTGTAAGCATTCTTCCTGTTGACAGTGAACATTCCGCTATTTTCCAGTCCTTACAAGGCTGTGCCGATAAAAAAGAAATCAAAAGACTTATCCTTACTGCTTCGGGAGGTCCGTTTTTCGGCAAAAAACGAGAGGAACTCGGAGATGTAACCGTTAAAGAGGCACTCAATCATCCGAATTGGAGCATGGGTGCAAAGATAACAATAGATTCGGCATCAATGATGAACAAGGGCCTTGAACTTATAGAAGCAGTCTGGCTTTTTGATATGAACCCGAACGATATCGATATTGTCGTGCACCGTCAGAGTGTTATTCATTCGCTCGTTGAATATTGTGATAATTCCGTTATCGCACAGCTTGGTGTACCCGATATGCGTATTCCTATTCAGTACGCACTCACTTACCCGAACAGAATTCCGTCTCCTGTAAGACAGCTGTCTCTGACTGAGTACGGAACACTTACCTTTTTTGAACCTGACTATGAGACATTCGGTCTTATCAATGTCTGCCGTAAGGCGATTGATGACGGTGGTCTTTATCCTGCATGTGCAAACGCAGCGAATGAGGAAGCGAACCTTGCTTTCCGTCAGGGAAGAATCAAGTTCCTTGAAATCGAAGAGCTTGTCCGTTCGGCAGTTGAGGCTTCACAGCATTTTGATACGTATACTCTTGACGATGTTTACGCAATGTATGACTGGGCAAGAGATTATGTTAAAAATAAAATCTAAGAGGTAACTATGGCAGAAATTTTATCTTTTATCGCGAGTAAATGGACAATACTTGTTGCGTTGCTTTTCTTTGGTATCATCGTTATGGTGCACGAACTTGGTCACTTTACTTTTGCAAAGCTTTTCAAAGTGAAAGTAAATGAGTTTTCGATGGGTATGGGTCCGAAGCTTTTTGGAAAGAAAAAGGGTGACACGCAGTATTCGGTCCGTCTTTTCCCTATTGGCGGTTTTGTCAGTATGGAGGGCGAAGATGAAGAGAGTGATGATGAACACGCCTTCAATAAAAAACCGTGCTGGCAGAGAATCGTTATAGTGGTCGCAGGTGCACTTGTAAATATTTTTCTGGGTCTTTTGCTTGTTGCTTTGACGTTGAGTATTTCTGACGGATATGCAGGTACAAACCGTATTCACAGCTTCACTGTGGATTCAAAGCAGGTTGCAGAATACAACGGACTCAAATCAAAGGACAAGGTGCTTACCATCGATGGCAGACGAGTCCTTTATTATACGGATATTGCGTATCTTCTCAGCCGTACGGACGGTAAAGCGGACATGACGATTGAGCGTGAGGGTGAAAAAATAAACCTTGAGGACGTCGAGCTTTCCCCGACTCAGGTTATAATTCTCGGTATAGACAAAACAGCAGGAACTGTTTTTAAAGATACTTTCAAGCAGTCTGCAAGCATTTGCCGTATGGTATGGCTGAGCTTGTTTGACCTTATTACGGGCAAGTATTCCGTTAAAGATGTCTCAGGTCCTGTGGGCGTTGTTGATTTTGTTTCAGACGCAACGCAGGAATCCGTAAAAACATCCGATTATACGGGACTTCTTACTATGATGGCACTTATAACCATCAACATCGGTATATTCAATCTGTTACCCGTACCCGCACTTGACGGCGGCAGACTTCTGTTCCTCTTTATCGAACTTATCCGTCGCAAGCCGATAAATCCAAAATATGAAGCATGGGTACACGGTGCCGGAATGGTGCTTCTGTTATTGTTTATGGTTGCAATTACGTTTAAAGATATCTACACGTTGTTTATAAAATAAACCTTTTCAGGGGGGGCGGACAATGGAACGCAGAATGACTAAAAAAGTTAAGGTAGGCAATATTTTTATCGGCGGTGATGCACCTGTAAGTGTGCAGTCGATGCTCAATAAACCTGCCCACGATTTTGGGGCGAGTGTGGCTCAGGCAATCGAACTTGAAAAAGCAGGTTGTCAGGTTATCCGCGGTGCAATTCCCGATATGGATGCAGTCGGTCTTATACCTGCACTCAAAGAGGCTGTCAAAGCTCCCATTGTAGCCGACATTCATTTCGACTATCGTCTCGCTATTGAGGCTGTTGCTGCAGGTGTCGATAAGGTGCGTATAAATCCCGGCAACATCGGTTCTGATGACAGGGTGAAGGCTGTTGTTGATGCTTGTAAATCAAGGAATATTCCTATCAGAATCGGAGTCAACTCAGGTTCTGTCGAAAAGGAAATTCTTGCAAAATACGGTGCACCCACGCCTGAAGCCATGGCTGAAAGTGCGATGTACCACGCATCTTTGCTTGAAAAATTTGATTTTGATGATATTGTTATTTCAATTAAATCGTCAAATGTTGAAAATATGATAAAGGCATACGAAACCGTTGCCGAGAGATGTGATTATCCCTTGCACCTCGGTGTAACAGAAGCAGGTACGGCTCGTATGGGACTTATCAAATCCAGTGCAGGTATCGGTAGTCTGCTTATGCACGGTATCGGCGATACAATCCGAGTTTCGCTCACGGATGATCCCGTCAACGAGGTTTATGCAGGTCACGATATTCTTAAGGCACTCGGACTTAAGTCTGACAGCGTGCAGATTGTTTCCTGCCCGACCTGCGGACGCACAAAAATTGATCTCATCAGTGTTGCTAATGAGGTTGAAAATGCTTTGCGTGACTGCACAAAGAAAATCAAGGTTGCGGTTATGGGCTGTGTTGTAAACGGACCGGGCGAAGCACGCGAAGCAGACATAGGTATAGCCGGTGGTGACGGTTGTGCAATGCTCTTCAAGAAGGGCGAAGTTTTAAGAAAAATTGATGAAAAAGATATCGTCAAAGAGTTATTGGCAGAGATAGATAAACTGTAAGACAAATTTTCAGGAAGTGACAAAGTGAAGCCGGTAAGTTTTTTAAGCCTTTTCGGCAGTTATCTTGACAACAGCATACTGGCTTATTTCGGCGGAGCAACCGTAGAAAGCATAGAGGCAACCCTTGCTGACCGTACTGTCAGTATGGTTGTCGGCTTTGACGTGCCTGTGGATAATTTCGTTATCAAAAATGCAGAGAACGAACTTAAGCGTGTGATGAATCTTAATACCATCAGAGTGGACTACCATTTTCCGTCAGAAAGCCTTGATATGAATTATATCGCGGTTTTTGTCAAAGAAATCTGTGAAAATTTCCCTGCGGCAAAGTCTATCCTCGACGGGGCACAGTACAATTTTGACGGTGATAAACTGATAGTAAACCTTGTCGGTAACGGCAAGGATACACTTATAAATCTTGGTTGTGACAAATTTATCCGGGATACTCTCGACAGACGTTTTGAACGTCTTGTCCGCGTTGATTTTGTCAGCAACGAATCAGCTGAGGCTGATATTGAAAAGCTAAAGGATTTCCAACAGAAAGAGAATCAGAAATTGCTCGAGGCTCAGCCGAAAAAAGTTACGGTCAAGCCGTCGGCAGGTGAGCCTGCACCGAGAAATCCCGTTCAGCAGACATTTGAAGATTTGCCGATTTCTCTTTCAAATGCGAAGGCACTTTACGGAACGGTTATCAAAACAAAGCCGAAGCCTATCGCTGAATGTATGCCCGAAGACGGCGAAGTCGTTATCTGGGGCGATATTTTCTCCGTTGATGTGCGTGAATCACGTGACGGAAAGTATAGTATTGTAAACTTCAGCCTGACAGACTACACTTCGTCTTATATCGTTAAAGTTTTTGGCGAAAAGAAAAAGTGCGGAGACCTGGTTTCTTCTCTTAAAGAGGGAATTACCGTTATGGTGCGCGGTGCAATCAGTATGGATACTTACCAGCATACATATATCATAACGGCAAGGGCGATTACACAAATTGAAAAAATAGAAGAGAAGGATAACTGTGCTGAAAAACGCGTTGAACTTCATCTTCATACAAATATGTCCGCTATGGATGGAATGGCCAGTGCAAAGGACCTTGTAACCCGTGCTGCAAAGTGGGGGCATAAGGCAATTGCAATCACTGACCACGGCTGTGTGCAGTCTTTCCCTGAGGCATGTAACACAGCAGCAAAACTCGGCATCAAGATAATCTACGGTATGGAGGGTTATCTTGTAGATGACGATGCTTTTTATGACAATTACGGATTTAAAGACGGCGACGAAATCCCTGCAGAGTATATGAATGAGGTTAAGGAAGTAAAGGGTACTTACCACATCATTATCCTCGTCAAGAATACGCAGGGACTCAAGAATCTTTATAAGCTTATCACCGAGTCAAACCTTAAATTTTTCAAAAAACGTCCCAGAATTCCACGCCACAGACTTATGCAATTGCGTGAGGGACTTATTATCGGCAGTGCGTGTGAAGCAGGTGAGCTTTACCGTGCGATGATGGACGGTAAGTCAGATGATGAGCTTGTAAAAGTTGCATCTTTCTATGACTATATTGAGGTTCAGCCGACAGGTAACAACTCGTTTATGATGCGCTCGGATGACGAAAAGTATGCTGACGTCCGTACAGTCTATGACTTGCAGGCACATAACCGTCGTCTCATCGGTATCGCAGACAGGCTCAACAAACTTGTTGTTGCAACAGGCGACGTTCACTTTATGAAAAAAGGCGATGCGATTTACCGCGAAATTCTGATGACCACAATGGGATTCAAGGATGCGGCAGAACAGGCACCGCTTTACCTGAGAACAACTGACGATATGCTTGAGGAGTTTTCTTATCTCGGTGAAGAAACTGCAAGAGAAATTGTTATAACAAATACAAATAAAATTGCTGATATGTGTGAAAGCGGAATGACTCCGTTCCCGAGAGGAACGTTCCCGCCCAGCCTTGAGGGTGCTGATGAAGACCTGACACGAATCTGCTGGGAAAGAACGAAACGTGACTACGGCGACCCTGTGCCTGAGAATGTTGCGAAGCGTCTTGACAAGGAACTCAAATCAATCATATCCAACGGATTCGGCGTTCTTTATATGATTGCGCAGAAACTTGTTCAGAACTCTGAAGAACACGGCTATTATGTCGGTTCACGAGGATCCGTCGGTTCGTCCTTTGTTGCACACGCCGCAGGTATCTCCGAGGTTAACCCGTTGCCGCCACACTATGTGTGCAGACAGTGTAAGCACAGTGAATTCTTTGAAGACGGTTCCGTTGGTTCAGGTTTCGATATGCCGCCGAAGGATTGTCCTCACTGCGGAGCACCTATGCACCGTGACGGCCATGATATTCCGTTTGAAACCTTCCTCGGATTCAAAGGTGACAAACAGCCTGATATAGACCTTAACTTCAGTGGCGAATATCAGTTCTATGCTCACCGTTATACAGAAGAACTGTTCGGCATTGACCATACATTCAAGGCTGGTACAATCGGTACTGTTGCCGACAAGACTGCCTATGGTTTTGTTAAAAAGTGGGCAGAAATCAAAGGTGTAAGTATAAGTAAAGCAGAGGAAGACAGACTCACCAAAGGATGTGTCGGAGTCAAGCGTACAACCGGTCAGCATCCGGGAGGAATGGTTGTTGTTCCTGCTGTCAATGATGCTGAGGACTTTACACCGATTCAGCATCCTGCAGATGATGTCAGTGGCGGTCTTCGTACGACTCACTTCGATTTCCACTCGCTTCACGATACAATTCTTAAACTTGATAACCTCGGCCACGATGTGCCGACACTGTACAAACATCTTGAGGATTCAACGGGCATCAAAGTTTTTGAAGCTGATGTTTGTGATCCTGAACTCTATAAACTTTTCACAACTCCGGAACCACTCGGTGTAACTGCAGAGGATATCGACTGTGAAACAGGTACCCTGTCACTTCCCGAACTCGGAACTCCGTTTGTCCGTCAGATGCTTATGGATGCGAAGCCGAAGAATTTTTCCGAAATGCTTCAGATTTCAGGTCTTTCACACGGTACGGACGTTTGGCTCGGTAACGCACAGGATCTTATCAAAAACGGAACGTGCACTATCGCGGAGGTTATCGGTACACGTGACAATATTATGGTTTACCTTATGCATAAGGGACTTGAGCCTGATATGGCTTTCAAAATTATGGAAATCGTGCGTAAGGGTAATGCAACAAAGCTTCTGACAGAAGAGCATATGCAGGCAATGCGAGATCACAATGTTCCGCAATGGTATATTGATTCTTGTATGAAAATCAAGTATATGTTCCCTAAGGCTCACGCAGCGGCATACGTTATTGCAGCGATGCGTCTTGCGTGGTACAAGGTTTACCATCCGCTTGAGTATTATGCAACCTATATGTCTGTCCGAGGTGAAGACCTTGATACGGTTGCCATAATGAAGGGCAGAGATGCAGTTAAGGAATGTATGCGTCAGATAAAAATGAAGATGCAGAATCACGAAGCAACGGCAAAGGAAGAGGGTATCTTCACTTCGATGCAGGTTGTGAACGAAATGATGGCTCGCGGTGTTGAATTCC
>JAZNCK010000151.1:0-3469 GCA_045587505.1 Acutalibacteraceae bacterium | reverse complement strand
GTGCATTTTTCATCCATATCACCGTTGCCGTCAAATACACCGCCCGAAATCACTACATCGTGAGTACCCGAATATCCTCCCCATCGGGGCTCAGAATAGGATGCAAGAAGGTATCTTGTCAGCTTTCCTTCTTCCGGACTTCTCAGAAGCACTGCCTTATCGGAGAATTTAAGCTGCTGATAGGAGTAGAAGATAAGAGAAGCCGAAAGAAGATATGTTCCGTCGGGAAAATATACAGTGCCTCCGTCTTTTACTTCGTCTATGCAGGCCTGCAGAGCCTTTGTGTCGTCGTGAATCCCGTCAGCGAATACGTCAGGGTTTTGTCTTACATTTACAAATTTCATAAAAACACCTCATTTATTTAGTTCTTCTGAAGAGATTTTTTTGATTTTAAGTGAATTTAACGGTATATCCGTGTTGTCAGAGTGATAATATGCTATGAGCGCATAGTCACCTCCGTCAAAAATTGCAGGGTAACAGTAGCCGTTTTCGGGATCATCCTCAAGAAAATAAATTCTCGGAAATGTCTTGCCTTCATCGTCACTCACTGCACACACAAGGGGAGTGCGCCCCCATGCCGTATCCCCGTCCCGGGTGGTGTAATTGGGTATGGGATTGAATACAGCCAGTACCTTATTACAGGCATGTTTCATCAGAAGAGGGGAGTCGGGAGATGAAAAGAATCTGTTGGGCTCAGGCTCTGTCCATGTTTTGCCCGAATCTTCCGAAAAGCACTCATACTGAAATGCCATATCTGTTCTCGACAATGCCCTGAGTCTCCCGTCTGCCATTTCAAAAATGCAGGTTTCCTGCAGGCCCGTCTCACTTCTGCGGGCATAGGGGATATCCTGCCTTCCCGACAGCTCATACCAGTTTTCTCCGTCATCATCAGAGCAGAAAACAACCTTAAGTCCGTGCTCATTATAATCAGGTGCGCCCTCTGTTTTCATGGTATGATAATTGGCAGGGATGATTATTCTGCCGCTCCGAAGCACAACAGCGTGGTCATTTTCAATAACATAATAATTTTCAAAGTCAGGGATACACCGCCGTGGCTTCGTGAAGGTCTTTCCCTCGTCCGATGAACGGCAGAACCATGGTACTGCATTGATACCCTCTTTCATTTTTTTAAGAAAAACAAGTCCCACATCACCGTTGTTCATTCTCACAAGCGAAGGACACATCAGATTGCGCGAGTCATCATCGTGCGATACTATTATTCTCATATTTTCCCAGGCTTCTCCTTCGTCATAAGAGGTAATTGCAGCAATGTCAGCCGTTGCCTCATCATGCCAGTCGTCCCCTGAAAAACGGGTATAAGCAAAGAGAATACCACCGTCCTTGAGTCGCAGAAATGTCCCTTCACCGTTTCGCGGTGTCTTTTCATCCGTATGTAAAAACAGAACCTCACGGCCTGTAAGCATTATATCATCTCCCTGTATTTATAATCATTTTTTTGCGGATTGAGTTACGCAGAAAGCACTCATCTGTCCGAAAAAACTCTCCAACGCATTTTTCAATATCATTCAGCCAACAAACAGATTACCACACATATTATCAGCTTCTTTCATTATACTTCATAAAAATTATCAAGTAAATACCTGTATATTGTGAACTTTCAACATTAATTATAAAAACTTGGAAATTTTTTTAAAAAATTCAAAAAAACACTTGATTTTTTCATTTCACTGTGTTATCATTCTATCTGTTCCAAACAACCGGGTGTGGCGCAGTTGGGAGCGCGCTTGACTGGGGGTCAAGAGGCCGTGAGTTCAAGTCTCGCCACTCGGACCATAGTGAGTATCCATAACACAAGTGAATACTCACTTTTCTTTTTTTACATTTCCTCATAGTTAATTTTATATATATTGTTATGTATCGAGCAGGTTTTAAGCCTGCTCTTTTTTGTTATGCCGTGAGATATTCCACGGCTACGCCTTGCCTTGCTTCAAGGATGATGTTTTCCTCTTTTACAGGATTTTCAATCACCCCGATAAAGCGGTAGTGAATAATGATTTTTTGAGTTTTGTTCTTGCCCTTACCCTCAATAGAATGCACTTCAATTTTTTCTATTAGTTCATTTAAGAGTGCAGGTGTAAGAGTTTCCATCTGCATAAACTTACGGACCGCAAAGGTAAATTGCTCTTTGCTTGTGCGAAGATTTTCGATTTCAGATAGCTCATCCTTGTACTGTCTGATTTTAACTTTCAGTTCATCACGCTCTGCTTCATACTTCTGTGAGAGTTGCATAAAGCTTTCTTCATTAACAATTCCGTTGATGTGCTTTTCAAAGAGCTTTTCATACATCAGGGCAACTTCTTTAGTTCTTGCTGTTGCTTTATCAATACTGCTTTCAAGAAACTTCTGCTGATTGAGTATGCTTTTATTGGTCTTTGCTTCAAGAATGTCTGCAAAGGCTTCTTCATCCTCAATGAGAAAACTTGCAAGACTTCTCAGTTCAAGCATCACTATCTGCTCTAAAGAATCTGCCCTGACATAATGTGTACCCTCACAAGTGCCTCTGCGACCTTTGTAATTGGAACACATAAAATACTTGATGTCAGTATTCGGATGATTGACATTGAACCATAAGGGACTTCCGCAGTCAGCACAGTATAATAATCCGCAGAACATATTCTTTTCAGCATGTTCGGGATTTGGTGCTCTGCGTTTACCTTTTGCTTTCATTTTCTGAACTGTTTCAAAAGTATCTCTGTCAATGATAGCCTCGTGAACATTTTTGAAAATTTTCCAATTCTCTTCAGGGTTTTGAAGCCTTTTCTTGTTTTTGAAATTCTTTGAGTAAGTTTTGAAATTGATAACATCACCGCAGTATTCCTGTTGTGCAAGAATCTTCTGTACTGTTGTTTTACACCATTTATATGGGTCAGGCTGTGTTTTCTTACCGCCTTTGTTAAGACCTTTGCTTTGCCAATATGCCATCGGTATCATTACTTTGTTTTCCTGAAGTATTCGGGCGATAGTTTCATTACCTTTACCCTCGATACACATTGCAAAGATACTTTTAACAACTTCTGCAGCTTCGGTATCAACAATCCACTTCTTCTTGTTTTGCGGGTCCTTCATATACCCGTAAGGCGGTTGAGATAACGGCTCACCGAGATTACCCCTTATACGGTGTGAGCAACGGACTTTTCTTGAAATGTCTCTTGCATACATCTCATTCATAATATTCTTGAACGGTGCAATTTCGTTATCACCGTCATTACTGTCAACCAAGTCATTAACAGCTATGAATCTGATGTTATGCTCGGGAAAGAAGTTATCCGTATAGTGACCGACAGAAACATAATCTCTGCCGAGACGGGATAAGTCTTTAACCATCACAGTTGTTACATATCCCATTTCAATATCTTCAAGCATCGCCTGAAAACCAGGTCTGTTAAAATTCGTTCCCGTATAACCGTCATCAACATAGAACTTTGTGTTATTGAGTTTTAATTCTTTT
>JAZNCK010000150.1:0-6811 GCA_045587505.1 Acutalibacteraceae bacterium | reverse complement strand
CTTAACTTCAAGTACAGGCATTACGTTCTCCATTGCAGCTTCAAAAACCTCAACGGGATCTTTAGCTGTCTTTTCCTTGATGATATCGAAAGCGTCGTAAACAATCTTCTGTGCGACACCCTTCTTACCATCATACATAACATTGTTGATAAGTCTTGTTACCAACTTAGAATTGTAAAGCGGATCGGGCAAAACATCACGTTTTGCAATCTGGCCTCTTCTTGGCACTTCGCTTCCCTCCTTCATATTAATGATATCATAGGTACTCAAGTGACAAAACCCTGTGGCGCCAATGGAGAAGCACATACATAATATATATATACACTCTCACATTGTTACGCAGCGTACCTTACCCTGCGCAGCCTGCAAGAAGATTCTGTCTTTTAAAAAACGTTCCTTTAAAGCAGGAATTACTTTTTAGCAGCCTTAGGACGCTTTGCACCGTACTTTGAACGTGACTGCATTCTTCCGTTAACACCCTGAGTATCGAGTGTACCACGGATGATGTGGTAACGAACACCGGGAAGGTCCTTAACACGACCACCACGAATAAGAACAACGCTGTGCTCCTGCAAGTTGTGACCAACACCCGGAATGTATGAAGTAACTTCAATACCGTTTGTAAGACGAACTCTGGCAATCTTACGAAGAGCTGAGTTAGGCTTCTTAGGTGTAGCTGTCTTAACTGCTGTGCAAACGCCACGCTTCTGAGGTGAATTCTGGTCTGTAACAACATTCTTCTTAGAATTCAAACCTTTGAGAAGAGCGGGAGCTGTTGACTTCTTTTCGATAGTCTGTCTGCCGTTTCTGACTAACTGATTAAAGGTAGGCAAATACTACATCTCCTTTCATAGATTTTTGATGATTACTTTATACGGTTCTGCGAAAATCCGCTTGAACCCATATTAAAGCATTTTATATCATGCTGAAGTATAATAGCACTTTGCACATTTATTGTCAAGCATTTTTGTAAAATTATTCTATTAAAAGCAAGTGTTGATCACTTTTTGCATTATTTTGCGGTATAAAAATAATTTACTTTACAAAAAACAGCTCATATTTATGTTAATTTCGTATATTGAATAATTTCAACCTATACGTTAAAATTTAACTGTAAACTATTTTTCGGGAGGTATATATAATGAAAAAGCTATTAGCAGTATTCCTTGCATTGATTTTTGCTCTTCAGCTCGGCACATCCTCTTTCGCTGCCTTTGACGCTCCTTATTTAGAACGTGAAGAGTGGGACGAGCTTTACGGTTCACTTTGTAACGGTAACGAGCTTCCGATGCTTTGTGTCGGCGCGAACGAAACCGAGGTAAGCCTCGTATGGCACACCGCAAAAGAAACTGCAACACCTGAAATCCGGCTTGCAAAAGATGTTTCAATGTCAGAGGCTAAAGTATTTGAAGGCAAGACAACTGAAGCTGAAAACGATTATCAGCTCGTATGCCGTGTTCCTGTGACAGGTCTTGAGGAAAACACAACATATTATTACCAGTGGAATACAGGTAAAGGTTGGAGTGAGCCCTGCAAGTACGAGACAAAGTCTTTCTCATCTCACAAAGCACTTGTTATCGGTGACATTCAGATCGGTGGACAGAGTGAAGATTCACAGATCCAGTCTGACGTCGGATACAACTGGAATAATGTTCTTGCAGAAGCACTCGGCGAGAACCCCGATGTCAGCTACCTCGTGTCCCCCGGAGACAACACCTCAACAGGCAAAACAGCTGACGAGTGGCAGACTCTCCTTATGCCCGAAGCTGTACGCAGTCTTCCGATGGCACTTGCAATCGGTAACCACGACAAAAAGGGTATGACATACAATTACTATACAAATATGCCGAATGAGTATTTCGGCAGGTATTTTGAAGGTCTTGACCGTGACTTCTGGTTCAGACACGGTGATGTACTTTATCTGTTCTTTGATGCAACATCTGCAAATGCAGCCGATCACATGG
The DNA here is from genome assembly GCA_045587505.1 of Acutalibacteraceae bacterium. Taxonomy (GTDB): domain Bacteria; phylum Bacillota; class Clostridia; order Oscillospirales; family Acutalibacteraceae; genus CAG-488. The sequence goes on along the minus strand of JAZNCK010000150.1, from coordinate 4,847 downwards.
CTATGGCAAAAGAAGCAGTTGAACTCAACAAGGATGCTAAATGGCGCATCGGTGTCATGCATCAGGCTCTCTTCGGACCCGGATACAGTGGACTTGATCCCGAAACACAGATTCTTCTCAACGCTGTTTTTACACCGATTTATGACACTTTCGACCTTGATCTTGTTCTCACCGGACACAGTCATCTTCAGGGACGTTCTCATTTTATGACAGAAAGCATGGTAGTCGGCAAAGCTGAAAGCGGCAAAACATACAAAAATCCGAACGGTATTATTTATCTTAACACAAACGCTGTTTGTGACCACGGCAGCTTCAGCGGAAGTTTCCCATACATTGCTTATGAATTCAGCGAAAACGACGTTACGACATACACCACTCTCGAATTCGAAGGCGACACAATGACAATCGAAACAAGACATGGCGACAACAGCGAGCTTCTTGACAGCGTTGCAATTGAAAAAACTGAAACCCAGAAAGACGATATGCTTCTCAAACGTTTCCAGAGATTGCTTTATAAGGTCGTTGAGTTCCTCGGACTTGTTTATATGAGAATTGATGCAATTGTGGTTAAAATCCGTGGCGGTCATTTTTAATTGATTATCTGTTTTGAAATAGGCCACTTTAAATAACATCATAGAAAAAAGACTCCCGAACTGCACGTTCAGGAGTCTTAACTCTTAATCGTAAATTATACGGATGTCTCTTAATTTGTAATATCGCAATTATTACTTTCCGCCTCGTTCAGAAGTACAATCAAATCTTCATAAAACTTATGTGTTTCTTCTTTATCAGCCATCAGACCGATCGGTGTTCCGTGATCCCCTTTTCCGGTAGGCATAACATTCCACATTCCGGGAGCAATCCGTTCGCCGGGAACATACACTTTGTGCGGCTCGTCTTTCGGGTGCATAGCAGAGACAACGTCAACCAGACCGTCATTACCGATTGTATCTTTATTTAATGCCTCATCAGTTTTGATCATAAGTTTAGAGGTTACCTTCAACAGCGGAACGTTAGAATTCTTAGGAACTGCTTTTCCTTCCGGGGTCTTTTCCACCAAATTAAACGGATAGGAAAAATAATACACAGACGGAACAATTCTGATAAATCCGTTTAAATCTTCTGTTCCCTTGTCCGTCATATCGTAGTCTATGCTTTCTTTACATTCGTAAAGATCTTTCATTACTTTTACAAACTTCTTTTTATCTTTTATCTCTTCTGTTGTATTGACTCCCATTTGCTCAAGATGAACATCAATAAATCCACCCTGAAGACCGGTTCTGCCTAAAATTACAGCAGAGTTCAATGTGCAGAGTTTCAACATAGGTAACAGGTGATATTTTTTTACCGATTGATAAGCATCTGTACCGTTCAACGGTGAGCAAATAGCTGTGATACTGCAGACAAGATTCTTTTGACCGCCCATAAAAAGCGGTGACGTATCTTCCCTGCCTAAAGCGATTTCATCCGGTGCACCGTTTTCCAGAAGATGCGTAAGAAGCCTGATAACATGGCCGCCAAAGCTGTGACCTATCAGATGAACTTTCTTTTCTTCGCTCCAATCCTCAAACAAAGGTTTGTTATATGTTCTGCCAAATCTTTTATGGCCGTAAACACGTGAGTGGTGTTCGCCGTAATCAACTCTTGTACCCTTTAACTGAGCATACAGTTCGCAGGCCTGGTCCCACGCACTTGATATAGGGCCATTAGAAGCTGCATAGCACTCAATACCCTTGCCGGAAAGATACTCCGTCAGACTGCCTGTGGTTCCACCCCAGTACGGTGCCTTATTGTTGATTCCCTGTTTATCTCCCCATCCATACATTCCATGGACAAAAACCAGGGGAAATTGTGTATGTAATTCTTTCATTTCTGTCTCCTCTTTGCTTAATGACGTTCATTATATCACTATATTTCACGCTAATCAATAGTCAATTTCAGAACTATATCTTGAATTTCCGGGATAGAGTTCTTATAATTTTCATAACAATATCACTACTTTTCAAAGGTGTTCAAACCATATTTTTCCTTAACAGATACAAAAAAATGGGAATAAAAGAAGATCTTAATAAATTCCATTGCTGCATAGCATGTTGATAGTGCAAAACTCAATATATCCCCTGTTCTTATTGATTTTATCGCATCCGTGATAACCTTCTTTGCAAAGCCGTAACTACTGTAATTCGGTATATCTTTGGCAGTAAAGCTTCGCCACATAAAGAAAGCTCTTATCACTCTGATATCAATTTCAGATAATTTACTAAAATTATATTCCAGACTTTCCAACGGATTTCTTTTGCCAAAATCCTTGAGAGTTTCAACCTCTATGTATCTTCCGTCCGCAATTAAATCTTTATAAATTTTCGAGCCGGGCACAACAGCGAGATAGTTACAGTTGATCAACCTTGTATCAAGTTTTTTTATCAGATTTATGGTTTCCTTTACATCATCGTCGGTTTCATCAGGAAAACCGATTATAAACGAACCGATGCAAGCAATATCGGCTTTTCTGCAATCCCTGAATGACTGCTCAATTTTTTCATAGTTAATTCTTTTGTTAATGTTTTTCAGCACAGTTTTTGAGCCGCTTTCAACACCGAAATAAACCCATCTGCAACCGGATTTATACATATATTCAAAATCTTCAAACTCAAAAATTCCGATTCTGGTCTGGCAACCCCACACAAAATCAAGATTAAGTGCTTTGAGTGTATCGCAGATCTCATGCATTTCTTCACGGTTTTTGCCCCACAATTCATCCGCAAAATACACGCCGTTCATACCGTAATCTTTAACCAGAACCTTGATTTCTTCAATTAAAAACTCAAGCGGTCTCTTTCGGTAAGTACATTTGTGAAATGCTTTATTGTAGCAAAAAGTACAACTGAACGGACAGCCCTTAGCAGAATACAGATATAACATTTTATCGCATCCGTGGCTGGACTGAAAGTATTTCGGAACATCAATCAATGACCAATTAAGCGGCGGTATTTCAGCAAGATTTATAAAATCGCGTGCTTGTGTACAGATAACCTCGCCTTTTTCGTCTTTGTATGCAATTCCCTGAATATCGTTGACATCTTTTATTTTACCCTCAAAATATCTGACAATGTCAAGCCAGGTCGCTTCGCCTTCACCTATCGAAATCATATCGATAAAATCATAAGCAAGAGTCATTTCCGTAAGCTCAGACGGTAAAGGGCCACCGACAATAACCGGAATTGCCGATGCTTTCAGCACCTGTGCAACATATAAAGAATCGTTAATTGATTTGTACGAAATCAAAGAAACCCCTGCTATATCAGGTTTATACACATCTATAACTTCTTTAAGTTTTGTTTTATCTGTTAACCGGTCATATATTTTAACGATATGACCTTTACTTTCAAGATACGTCGCTATCGACAAAAGGCCGAGAGGTGTTGAAACAGATCTTGTATATTTAGATGTTCGAGGATTAATAAACAGGATTTTCATCAAAGCCCCCCTATGTTTTTATATTAAACATTTATAAAAACAAAATTTGATACAATCCGCCATAGTTGCAACTCTATTGATAAGATTAAACGTACGAATACAAGTGCACTATTTTCTTATTTAACATTATAACACCTATTTTTCTGATATGCAATATAACGAGTAATAATTTCAAGGGCAATGCATTTATTTATTTTTTACGATTTTATAAAAACTTTACAAAAAAAGACACATCATACGACAAGCTCGTCAAATGATGTGTCTAACTTTTTATCAATGATTAAATTTGTTGTTTACAAGCCAAAAGACCTGAAAGCCTTTATTACGAGCCCTGCGAGTAACAAGGTTCTGACGAAGTCAGGTTCTTATTTGCTTGCTTCTTCAACTGCAACTGCGCAAGCAACAGTCATACCCACCATCGGGTTGTTACCTGCACCGATGAGACCCATCATCTCTACGTGTGCGGGAACTGATGAAGAACCTGCGAACTGTGCGTCTGAGTGCATGCGACCCATTGTATCTGTCATACCGTAGGAAGCAGGACCTGCTGCCATGTTGTCCGGATGAAGTGTACGGCCTGTACCGCCACCTGATGCAACTGAGAAGTAGTTAACACCGTTCTCAACACACCACTTCTTGTATGTGCCTGCAACAGGATGCTGGAATCTTGTCGGGTTTGTTGAGTTACCTGTGATGGAAACGCCGACGTTCTCAAGCTTCATGATAGCAACGCCTTCGGGAACGTTATCAGCACCATAGCATCTTACATCTGCTCTCGGGCCGTTTGAGTATGCCTTCTCTTCAACAACCTTAACTGTCTCTGAGTAAGGATCAAACTCTGTCTTGCAGTATGTGAAGCCGTTGATTCTTGAAATGATCATAGCTGCGTCCTTACCAAGACCGTTGAGGATAACGCGAAGAGGCTTTGTTCTGACCTTGTTAGCGTTAAGTGCGATTTTAATAGCACCTTCAGCAGCAGCAAATGACTCGTGACCTGCAAGGAAGCAGAAGCACTCTGTTTCGTCTGAAAGAAGCATCTTACCAAGGTTACCGTGGCCGAGACCAACTTTTCTGTTGTCAGCAACTGAACCCTTGATACAGAATGCCTGAAGACCGATACCGATTGCAGCAGCTGCATCTGCAGCCTTTGTGCAACCCATCTTGATTGCGATAGCGCAACCTACTGTGTAAGCCCATACTGCGTTTTCGAAGCAGATCGGCTGTGTTTCTCTTACGATTTTATCGCAATCGATACCCTTTGCAAGAGTGATTTCCTTACATTCTTCAACTGAAGAAATACCGTATTCAGCAAGAACAGCATTGATATTATCAATACGTCTCTCGTAGCTTTCAAATAATGCCATTGTAAT
>JAZNCK010000149.1:0-27090 GCA_045587505.1 Acutalibacteraceae bacterium | reverse complement strand
CAGGTATGGATGCTCTCACGCACGCAGTTGAGGCTTATATCGGTCTGAGTGGTGTTAAGAGCACTGACGACTATGCCGAGAAGGCAACAAAGCTCATCTTTGAAAACCTTGAAAAGGCTTATGAAGACGGCAAAAACATCGAAGCAAGAGAAAATATGCTTGTTGCATCTTTCTATGCAGGTATGGCTTTCACAAGAGCTTATGTCGGCTATGTTCACGCAATTGCTCATAACCTCGGCGGTCTTTATGGCACACCTCACGGCCTCGCAAATGCAGTTATTCTTCCCCACGTGCTTGAGTACTACGGTGAAACTGCATACGCAAAACTCGCAAAGCTTGCAGACATCGTAGGAATTGACGGCAACAACGACAAGGAAAAGGCAGAAAAATTCATTGAAGAAATCAAAGAAATGAACAAAGAGATCGTTATTCCCGAGCATTTCGATTTCATCAAGGATGAAGATATTCCGACAATCGTTGAACGTGCTCTTAAGGAAGGTAATCCCCTCTACCCCGTTCCGAAGATTATGGACGAAGCAGACTGCACAAAGGTTGTTAAGGCAATCAGAGGTTTCTGATAAATTAAAACAAATCACCTTGAATCCGCAAGGGTTCAGGGTGATTTTTATACAATTTTTTAGATTTAACCGATTGACGGCAAAAAAATATCAAAGTATAATATAGAACTGGAATTCAAAGGGAGTGATATGATGCTCAAAAGATTTTTAAGCTACTATAAACCGCATAAAAAGATGTTTATTTTGGATATGGTTGCATCGTTGTTAATCTCGGTTATCGGTATGGTTTACCCTGTTGTGACAAACAAAATGCTCAACGAATACATACCGCAGAAGATGTATACAACCATTGTGATTGCAGGTATTATAGTTCTGGCACTTTACATCATAAGAATGTTATTGCGTTACTTTGTGCAGTACTACGGTCACGTTATCGGTGTGCATATGCAGTCACAGATGCGAAAAGATCTGTTTGCACATCTCGAAAAGTTGCCGTTCAGGTTCTTTGATAATAATGAAACAGGTAAGATTATGACAAGACTCACAAGTGATCTTTTCGAAGTTGTTGAGCTTGCCCATCACGGCCCTGAAAACCTGCTTATCAGCTCCGTGATGATTGTTCTTTCATTCGCTTACCTCGTTACAATTAACTGGGTACTGACGCTTATTGTTTTTATCTGTGTGCCGATTCTTGTTGTTGTAACCGTACATTTCAGAAAAGCAATGCGACAGGCGTTTAACGACAGAAGAAAATCTACCGCAATTATCAATGCTTCAATTGAAAGTAGTGTAACCGGTATCCGTGTTACCAAGGCATATACAAACGCTGAAAATGAAATCAAAAAGTTTGAAGTCGGTGACAAAGAGTTTGTTGACTCCTCATACCGTGCATACAATGCGATGGCAAAATTCCACTCTTCAACTTCTTTTGTAACCGATGTATTCAACGTATTTATTCTTATTGCAGGCGGTCTTTTCCTTTACGCAGGTGAAATCTCCTTCGGCGATTATTCAACTTTCATAGTTTCGGTCAATCTTTTTATCAACCCAGTAAACACACTCATCGGTTTTATGGAACAATACCAGAACGGTGTCAGCGGATTCAAGCGTTTTTGTGAAATTATGGACGAAGAGCCGGAAAAAGAAAAAACCGACGCCAAAGAGCTCAAGGATGTTCAGGGTGTTATAGAATTCAAGAACGTCAATTATTCTTACGATACTACAAAAGAAGTCTTGCACGATGTTAACCTGAAAATCGAAAAAGGACGCAAAGTGGCACTCGTCGGCCCCTCCGGCGGTGGAAAAACCACGCTGTGTCACCTTCTGCCGAACTTCTATAGCCTCGAAGAAGCCGACGGTGAAATCCTCATAGACGGAACGGATATCCGTAACCTTACACTCGATTCACTCCGCAGAAATATCGGCATTGTACAGCAGGACGTTTTCCTCTTTGCAGGTACAATCCGTGAAAATATAATATACGGCAGACCTGATGCGAGTGAAGAAGAAATTTTTGAAGCCGCAAAAAGAGCCAACATCCACGATTATATTATGACACTGGAAAACGGATACGATACCGAAATCGGTGAGCGTGGCGTTAAGCTTTCAGGCGGTCAGAAGCAAAGACTCAGTATCGCAAGAGTTTTCCTCAAAGACCCTGCGATTCTGATTCTTGACGAGGCTACAAGTGCACTCGACAACACGACGGAAGTGCTGATTCAGCATGCACTCGATGAGCTTTGTGAAGGAAGAACAACACTTGTCGTTGCACACAGACTCTCAACCATACGCAACGCAGATGAAATCGCCGTTGTTATCGACGGTGAAATCAAAGAACGTGGCACACACGAGGAACTCATTGAGGCGAACGGAACATATAAAAAACTGTATTCTCTCCAGTTCCGCGAAAACGATATATTTGAATAAAAGCCAAGAACCAACACAGAATTATCTGCGTTGGTTCTTTTTTCAGACTACTATTTTTTTAATCCACTTGCCCTTGGCGACGAAGTAAAGTCCGAGAGCTGCTTTAAGTGCGTTCATTGACTGACAGCAGATATAAATCGGAATAATCGTCATCGCAGTAAAGTTACAGAGAATAAACGCAAGAGGCGCCATAGTTGCCCAGACAAAGCCTGAGTCAAATATTATCGTTATAATTGCCTGACCGCCCGAGCGAAGAGTAAAATATGAGGCATTTGCAATTGCATCAAAAGGAACGGCAATTGCACAAATCTGCATCATTCTTGTAGCAAGCGTTTTGACATCGGGTTCGAGCTTGTAAAAATCAGGAATGAACTCCGCACTGATAAAGAATAAAATCATAACAACAAGGCTCACAAAAACAGAGAACGTTATGAGCTTAACGGAAGACTCCTTTGCTTCTTTGATTTTACCTGCACCAAGCAACTGGCCCAACACAATTCCGATTGAAACACCGACTGCCTGGAATGCAACGGCAAATACATTGAAAAATGTCATCACAATATTGTTTGCTGCAACAACGGCGAGTCCCTCACCCGAATAACACTGGTTGGTAAAGGCAAGACCTGCTGCCCACATCGTCTCGTTGAGCATAAGCGGAAGACCTTTCTGCGCAATCTTTTTAACAAGGTCAACAGGTACGCGGAAACTTTTATACGCGCCGATAATGAATTGATTTGTGTCTTTGTTCCTGTGAGTCCAGATCGCCACGATTGCAAGTTCAACAAATCTTGAAAGCGTGGTCGCAATTGCCGCACCCACAACTCCGAGTTTCGGTGCACCGAAGTGACCGAAAATGAGAATATAATTAAATATAAGGTTGACGCAAACAGCCGCAATACCTGCAATCATCGGCGGCATTGTCTTACCCGTTTCACGCAGTGTGCTTGAATAACACTGTACCAGCGAAGCAGGGATAAGACCGATAAGCATAACATCGAGATAGCTCCGTCCCGATCTGAAAGCCCCGGCAATATCCTCTGCCGTACCCTCACCCTTCAGGTAAAGATTTATAAGCATATCGCCACCAAAATAAAACAGCAGAATAACTCCGGCTGTAAGCACTGTACAGAAGAGTATCTTAAAGCGGAATGTATCACGCAATCCTTTTGTATCCCGACTGCCGACAAACTGTGCGCCGAAAATACCTGCACCCGAAACCGCACCGAAAATACACAGATTAAAAACAAAAATCAACTGATTGGCAACAGAAACACCTATCATTTCCGTCTGTCCCACCTGACCGACCATAAGGTTGTCAAGCATATTGACAAAGTTGGTTATTCCGTTCTGAATAAGTATGGGAATCATCAGTGCGAAAACACGTTTATAAAAACGCTTGTCACCGATAAATTTTCTGAGCATTATCACAAACCTCCGTTGAAAGATCGTAACGCAGATTTTAACATAAAACGAATCAGTTAGCAAGTAGATAAAACTTTTCTTTTCACAAATATTATGATATAATGCAGTTATTCTGAAAAAGGAGCAAAGTTTATGACTTTTGAAATAAAAAACGGCAACTTTGTCAAAAACGGTAAACCGATCAAACTTATTTCAGGTGCAGTACACTATTTCCGCAATATGCCTGACACCTGGACAGACATTTTCAAGAAAATGCGCGCTATGGGTTGCAACTGTGTAGAAACATACTGCACGTGGAATATGCACGAAAAGCAACCCGGAGTATACGACTTCAACGGCAATCTTGATATTGCAACATTCATAAAAATGGCAGATGCCGAGGGACTTATGGCAATTGTTCGTCCCGGTCCGTATATCTGTTCGGAGTGGGAATTCGGCGGTCTTCCGTGGTGGTTGCAGACAGACGAAAATCTCGAAATCCGTTGTATGAACAAGGTGTATATCGAGCACTTTGATCGCTATCTTGACCGTATATGCGATGAAATCCGTCCGCTTCTTGTAACAAACGGCGGTAATGTTATTATGGTACAGTGCGAAAACGAGTACGGTTACTACGGTGATGACAAGCAGTATCTCGAATATCTTCGCGACGGTTTTATCCGCCGTGGCATCGACGTACCATTGTTCACATCTGACGGCACGAGTGAAGATGACCTGCTTGACGGTACGGTTGACGGTTGCCTTGCAACGCTCAATTTCGGCAGTCGCGTAGAGGAAAACTTTGTTGCACACGATAAGCTCTTCCCCGATATGCCGAAGATGTGTATGGAAATGTGGAACGGCTGGTTTGACGCGTGGGGCGACGATAAACATCACACAACATCTGCTGAGGATTATGCAAAAGTTGTTGACGATATGCTCAAACGCGGCAGCCTTAATATGTATATGTTCATCGGCGGTACAAACTTCGGTTTTACATCAGGTGCAAACCATTATGAAAAATTTGCCCCGGATGTTACAAGTTACGATTACGACGCAATGCTGACCGAGTGCGGTGACGTAACGGCAAAGTATTACGCTGTGCGTGATGTTATCAGAAAATATGTTGACGAGCCTTTACCCGAAGTACCTGCAAACCGTAAAAAAAAGGCTTACGGCAAGGTAAAACTCACTGAGTGTGCCGGTTTCTTTGACAGTATAGACAAACTCTCGGCTCCGATTCAATCCGATGTGCCGAAATGTATGGAAATGTACGGCACAGGTTACGGTTACATAGCTTACGAAACCGTACTCAACAGAAACTATAACGATACTGAGCTTGAGTTTGCCGAAATCGGTGACCGTGCACAGGTATATATCAACAAGGACTTAGTCGGTATTGTCTATGTCAATGACGATGAACTAAAGCTCAAATTCTCAGCTAAGAAGGGTGACAAGCTCACAATCCTCTGCGAGAATATGGGCAGGGCAAACTTCGGCTCAAAGATGATGCGTAAAAAAGGTATCGCAGGCAGATGCTTGCTTGACGACAGAATCCATTTCCATTGGAACGTTTATCCCTTACCTATGGATAATCTCGAAAAACTTGACTTTTCATCGGAGACACCCAAGGAAAAAAGCGTTTTTTACAAAGGCAACTTCACGATAGATGAAGCTAAGGATACTTTCCTGCGAACCGATAATTTTACAAAGGGATTTGTAACAATCAACGGCTTTAACATCGGCAGATATTGGGAGGTAGGTCCTCAGAAAACACTCTACATCCCTGCATCACTCCTTAAGGTAGGCAAGAACGAAATCATAGTCTTTGAATCCGACGGAATAAAAGAAACACCCGAAGTTGAATTCTGTGCAGAACCCGTGTTGGAGTAAGGAGAGGTTTAATTGTACTACGCAATGGTTATGGCGGCGGTCGTGATGTTCGGTCTGCAGTTTTTCTGCAATCAGCAATACGAGCGTGAGTGTAAAAGCGGACTTCCCGCTTCAATGATGTTTATTTTCGGCGGTGCTGTGGCAGGACTTGTTGTTCTGCTTATGGTCAACGGCTTTAAGTGGGAATTCACACCTTTCACTTTGCTTATGGCTTCACTTGCCGCCTTTGACGGTATGGCTTTCAGCTTCTGCAGTATGAAAGCTCTCGGCAAAATCAACCTTTCGCTGTATTCGCTTTTCTCAATGCTAGGAGGTATGGTGCTTCCGTTCTGCCTCGGTGTATTTATTTTTGACGAGCAGTTTACACTCGGCAAAGCAGTATGCCTTGTTGCGGTAATTATCGCCCTTGTTTTAAGTGTTGAAAAAGGAACAGCCAAAGGCGGAACGGTTTATTACATCGGTGTTTTTGTTTTCAACGGACTTTCAGGTGTTATTGCCAAACTCTTTCAGTCCGGCAATTATCCCAAGACGAGCGAGGCTGCATATTCCGTGTGGACAGCTGTTGTAACTGCGGTGCTGTCGGGTGCGGTGTTGCTTTTTGCTTACAAAAAATCACCCGTGAAGCTGAATGTAAAAGCGTTTGTAAGCATGGCAGGCAACGGCATACTGAACCGTGTAGCCAATTTTCTTTTACTGTTGTCACTTGCGTACCTGCCCGCCTCTGTACAGTATCCGATGATAACGGGCGGAGTTATGATTGTTTCAACACTTCTGAGTTATTTTACTCCGAACAAACCTAAAAAAAGAGAATGGATTTCACTTGCCCTTTCATTTGCAGGTATAATGGCACTTGTGTTGTTGTGAGGTAAAAAATGGATTTATACATAATAAGACACGGTGAATCGCAAGGTAACGTAGGTCTGGATATCGAAGATCCGCACCTTACTGATTCAGGCAAAAAACAAGCAGAGCTTCTCGCCCTGCGTTTAAGAAATATAAAATTTGACGCGATACTTTCAAGTCCGCTGACTCGTGCCGTGCAGACAGCAACGCCCCTTGCTGAGCTGCAGGGAAAAACAATAACCGTGATACGCGAGCTTTACGAGGTCGGCACATACGGTGACGAAACACTCTCCGACGTACAGAAAAGAGCCGAGGGTGTCGTAAAGAGAATCCGTGCGGATTACGGTGATAAGGAGAATGTTATCGCCTTTGCACACGGAACATTTAACAATCATTTTATAAAAGCTGCCTGCGGTATCACAAGCGGTGAAGATTTCAATTTCTGCCAGGAAAACACAGGTGTAACAATCGTACGTTTTATCCTTGATAACGGACAGCCACGCATAAAACTCGAGCTTGCAAATTGCGCAAAGCACCTGGAAACTCTCTCGCGGAACTGAATCAGGAAATAAAAAAATCTATCAAAAAAATCGGCACACTGATGTGCCGATTTTTTTACTGATTATCTTCTGCTTCATCGGTGACTTCGTCAACGATTAAATCAAGAACATTCTGACCGCTGACGTCGCTTGAATCTGCAACCGAGGTACTGACCCTTCCGCTTTCATCCGTTGTGAAAACAATTGTCTGTCCGACACCACTCATCTTAAGAATGATGATAAGCAAAATAACAAAGATAAAAACAGACGCACCGATTAAAGACAAAACTGTTGCCTTGCCTTTTTTCTCACTTTCACGTGCTTTATAATACTTTTCCATACGCTTTTGCGCATCGTTAAGATTGAATTCACCGTCTTTTTTTTGCTTTTCTTTCTTTGCCATTTTCATCAACTCCGACTAAATTATATATTAACAAAGGTCGTTTGTCAATTACGGTTGCACTGTAACAGGCTTATCTTCACTCGGATGTTCAAAGGAAATAAAGTTATTTCTCTTTGCATACGCCCAACGCATACCGAAAACTTCACACGAGCTTGCAGGCATATAAAGCTGCCCCTCATCAAGACGCTTTACGGCACCTTCAAGTTTTACTTCACCGTTGTTTGTTAAGGCTACATCACTGTCTTCAAAGAACTCTGCTTTTCTGCCGTAAACCTCAAGTGTGATTTTTCCCTTTTCTTTGATAACATAACCACCTATGTAACCGATAAGCACTCCGAGAGGTGCATACCAGATACCGTCAACCTCATGGCACGGAGTTGCCGACTGACAGAGTCCGAGCTGTGCGCCTTTATACATCATTCGTGTACGGTTATATTTCGGTGCAATTGCATACGGTGTGATCTCATCTTTATCCTTGTCAATTGTACATTTGTCAACAATTCTTCCGTCCTCGAAAACCGTTGAAGTAAGGGTCATTTTTCCACCCTCAATTTCAACAACCGCAATTACGGAAACATCCTCCTCCTGAGTGTAAAACGCTGAGTGCCACACTTTTGAAAGTGCACGTGTGCCGGGAGGATTCTTGCATGAATTACCGAGCATATAATGAACCGTACCCTGTGACGGACGCTCAAAAAGCTCTTCGTTCCTGAGTGGGAAGCTACGTGAGAAATTATGTTCGTGACCTGAAAAAACAAGGTCAAGCATCTCAAAGCCTTCACGCATAACGGGGTATGCATCGTCATTTTCGCAATCTGAACCTGAGTAGCATATCGGGAAATGATAAGCTCCGATTTTCCACTGCTTATCGCAGTTTTTAAGGTCATTTATCATCCACTCATTAACCTCTTCGGGTCCGTTGACACCAATAACCATAAAATGTGCATTACCGTAATTAAAGGTGTAATTTTCCGTCTTCCAGTTTTCGGGTCCGTTATCGGCATAGGAGCCTTTGAACTGTTTGCCGAAAAACTCTGCAGGCTCAGAATAGTATCTGCCGATACCGTTTTTATAATCCTTAAAGCCACGGTTGTCGTGATTTCCGAGAGTCATCATAAACGGAATATGCTCAACAACACCTGTCAGTCCGCTGAATGCACCGTTCCACTGAACTTCGTGCTGGCCGCAGTCAGTATTATCTCCGCCCGTGAGGATAAAACGTGCATCGGGATGCTGTTTGAGTGTTTCTTTAAGAACGTGGTTGAAATATGAATAGTCCGGGCACTCATGCGGCTGTCCCTGCTGTTGGTCAGAAACGCAGATAAACTTAAACTTTGTAAGATTTTCAGGCTCTGTACGGAAGTAAAACTCTTCACTGCGGTTTTCATCATCGCCACAGGTGTAGAAATACTTTGTACCTGCCTTAAGTCCCGTAAGCTTAGCCCAGAACATATTGCTGATATCTATATCACTTTCAAAGATGTCCGACCATGCGTCACAGCGCATCCATACATCTGAACCGTCTTCCCTGTAAAGAACATAACCTGCCTGCACATCAGTGCAAGTACGCCATGTAACATTCATTGTTGTTTTTGCATCGTCAGCGATGCTGATGAAAATGTGGTCAGGTTTTTTCTGTGAGCCACGGATTGGTTTTTCTTTCATAAAAACTCTCCTTATGATATACTTTCAAGACTCAGAATTACCGATGCAGGTTGTCTCTCTTCCGAATCGCAGAGAAGACGAAGCATCTGTAAAGCAGACGACATTTCTACATAGGAAACGTCACTTGCCGAATTGATTTTTGAAAGCACTTTCTGATAAATTGTAATGCCTTTTTCAACATTTTTCGCCGTGATGTAATTATCTATCATCGCACAAACAAGTTCACCCTGCTGACGCATTCCCTGAGTATCGAGCGTTTTGCAATACTTGAAAAACTTAAGCAGAGTTTCACCCTTAATTGTCTGGTCACCCTTTGTAAGAATGAGGGTATAATCGTCTGTACGGTATTCGATTCTTTCATCAACCGTGTATTCAAGGCCGCCCATATAGTTAATCGCAAGGGCAAATGTGTCAGGATTTGACGCTGCATATTTATCTATTTTTACTCCCTCGTGCTGTTCAACGGCCGCAATCAGGTCTTTATATCCGCCCGTTGAAAGGGCTTTAAGATATTCGGGATTGTCAGCACCAAGAGGATGAACACGGAAAGTTCTGTCATCCATATCAGCATCAACCATTATAAGAAAATGGATAGCAGAAGAATCCTGCTCAGCACAGTAAAGCAGAATATTTGCCCGACCTGTCAACTCTTTGTTCAGGTCAACAATATCATTATCTGTTGTTGAATTTTCAACCGTCACAGTTGTTGATTTATCAGAAAAAATATCCTCAAATGAAATATCGTTGTGTTTGAGGATAACGACGGCTGAAATAGTACCGAAAACAAGCGCAAAAGCAATAAATGCGTAGAAAAAACGCAAGAGACTGCCTCTGTTATCCTGTTTTGTGGTTTTGAATTTATGGTCTTTTTTAAACATTTAATCACATTCTTTTCAAGTTAAACATTCTTTTTTAAAATAACAGTTGACTTGGCACCGACATCAACAAGAGTGCCTCGCACATAACTGTTTCCGAGCAAATCCTCGCTGTCTGCCCATTCATCACGGACATAGTAGGTTATCGGATGAGAATTACTGTTTGCAATTACGAGCACTGCATTGCCGTCACATTTACGTGAATACGCAACACAACCTGCAACAGAAGAAAGAATTTCAAATCTGCCGTCAACAAAGCAGGGGTTCTCACTTCTTATTCTGCCTAATTTCTTGTGCCATTCAATAAGTTCCGTGTTCTCGTTACCCCAAGGGTAGCAACAACGGTTAAACGGATCCTTGTAGCCCTGCATTCCTGCCTCATCGCCGTAATAAATACTCGGCACACCCGGCAAAGTGAATTGCATAGCTGTAGCCATTCTTATCAGTCCAAGTCCGTTTTTATATGCTTCTGCACTCAGAAAATGAGTACTCTGCCAATAACGGTCACGGTATTCACAACTCTCCCCTGCAAGAGCAGTAATTGCTCTCATTGTATCGTGAGTTGAAATATGATTCATCAGCACATCAAGCACCTGCTTTGGATAGTTTTCCGCAATCGACATAACTCGGGTGCTGAAAAGTTCGGCTGAACCTGAACGTACAAAATCGATAACCGCACCTGCAAAAGGATAATTCATAACACTGTCGAGCTGGTCACCGAGAAGATATCGGCGACGTTGCCCATAACTGCACTTATTGGACGCGTCTTCCCATTCTTCACCCAAAACAAGTGCATCCGGATTTTCCTGTTTGACAGCTTTACGGAAACTATCAAGAAAAACATCCGGCAATTCGTCGGCAACATCAAGTCGCCAACCGCTTGCACCAAGACGCAACCACTTGCGTGCGATTCCGTTTTCTCCGGTAATATATTCAATAAAATCGGGGTTTTCTTCGATAACCTCCGGCAGAAGCTTTATGCCCCACCAGCTCAGGTAATCGTTCGGCCATTTTTCGAATTTGTACCAATTATAATACTTTGAATTCTGCGATTGATATGCACCGACAGTATCATATCTGCCGTATTCGTTAAAATACTTGCTGTCGCAACCCGTATGGCTGAAAACGCCATCGAGTATTACCTGTATCCCCTCTTTTTTTGCTGAGGCACACAGATGTTTAAAATCCTCTTCGTTTCCGAGAAGAGGGTCTATTTTAGTGTAATCTGCCGTGTCATAACGGTGGTTGGAATGTGCTTCAAAAATCGGATTGAGGTAAATGCAGGTCACGCCGAGACTCTTGAGATACGGAAGTTTTTCTTCAATACCGTTAAGGTCTCCGCCAAAATAATCATTGTTAAGCACCTTGCCGTTTTTATCAGGTCTCCAGTACGGCTCTGCGTCACGGTCATTACGCATAACACGATCAGAAGGAACAGATTTTTTTTCTTTTCCCGAAAAAGCAAATCTGTCCGGAAAAATCTGATAAATCACGCCACCCTTGAGCCAATCAGGCGTAGTAAAGGATTTATCATAAACTGTCAATTGCCAAAGGTTGCCTTTGTCACGGATTTTACCGATTCCGTCTCCTGAGTTGTAAATACGGCTTGTTCCCCACGGAGTGTCGTATTCAAAACGGTACTCGTAAAGCCCACTCTCTTCGGGGCAGAATTCTATACGCCACCATTCTTCGTTGTCACCCTGCATACAGTCCCATTGCATCGCCAAAAATTGCTCACATCCGTTATCTTTTCTGACAACAAATCTTGCGTGATGACAGCAAAAATCACGGGGCAGAATAATTCTGAAAACCACCGTGGCGGAGGTTTCCGTTGCCCCGAATATGCTTTTGTGGTATTCATATCGTGAATTATACGGTATATACATTAAAAGGACTACTCTCTTGTTTCGTTATTTTGTATCTCGTCAATTTCGTCAGCAGGTACTGTTACCTGATTTTCAAAATATTCATCGTCAAGTTTCTGTGTTGTCGGTTGAGTTGTTGTTTCCTCGGAAACGTAGGGTGCTTCGGAAATCTCAAGCAAAGCATCAGTTATAATGAAACTTACAAGTACAATCCCCAGAAGTATAACGGCAACAATAAGATAATTGATTATCGGCTGCCAATAGGCAGACCTGTCCGTGCTGATGAAATACTTTTTGTTGTCACTGTAAGTTTTTCGGAACTCGGTTATACTTCTGCGACGCTTATTGTATTTATTGTTCTTTTCCATTTTATCACCCGATTTGCCAGTATTTGATGGTTGAATACCGAAACCCGAACACATATACTTTAAAGTATGGAGGGATTACTGTGAATATTCAGCCGATTGGCAGCAATAAATTTATTGTTATATTAAGCCGTGATGACCTGAAAGACCTTGATATTACATACGACACTATGGACTATTCAGACATTGAAACACGACGTGTTATCTGGACAATTCTTGACCGTGTACGTTCCCACACAGGAAAAGATATTGACCCGTCAGGAAATCTTATTATTGAAGCATCGCCCGATAAGTGCGGCGGATGTGTGCTTATGTTTACCGTGCCCGTTTCACATCCGAAAATCGGAACGGTAATTGCCAAAACCAATCCGACTCAGATTTTTGAGTTTGAAAACATCAATGATTTGCTTGATGTTTTCTCGGCAATCGGACAGTGTGACAAAAAAATCTTTACCAACGGAAAAAAATACCGTGCCGAATTCCCGACAGAGAAAACCGTACTCTGCCGTCGTGTAATTGAAGAATTCGGAAAATTCGTCGGCAACGACAGCTTCACAGCTGCAGTGACTCACGAACATTGGCAGGAAATCAGCAAATCAACCTCTTAAAGTCTCTATCATTTCTGCAGGATTTTCCGCACCGAAAACAGCACTACCCGCAACGAGGACATTTGCACCCGCCTGAATAACTATAGGTGCAGTTTCAGGTGAGATTCCGCCATCAACCTGGATGTCGAGATCTAATCCGCGACGGTTTGCCTCTGCACGCAAGGACGTAACCTTACTCATCATATCTGCCATGAACTTCTGTCCGCCGAATCCCGGCTCAACAGTCATAATAAGCACCATACTGAGCTTATCAAGGTAAGGATAAACCTCTTCAACAGGTGTGCCCGGCTTTACTGTAAGACCAGCTTTGCAGCCGAGAGAAAGAATCCTTTCAATCGTTTCAGCTGTGGGAGAATCACTTTCAATGTGGAAATTGATTATATCAGCGCCTGCTTTTGCAAAATCTTCTGCATATTTTAACGGTTCACTTATCATAAGATGGCAATCAAAAACCTTATCCGTACACTTACGGATACACTTGACCACGGGTGCACCAAAAGTAATGTTCGGTACAAAGTGACCGTCCATAACATCAATGTGAATAAAGTCCGCACCGCAAGCATCCATTCTTGCAACTTCGGCACCCATTTTTGAAAAATCGCAGGATAAAACTGAGGGGGCAATTTTAATCATATTAACACTCCTGAAAGTTCACATTTATACAGATAGTATAATATCAATTTTTTTGCATTCGGTCAAGATAAACACATAAAGTATTGCATATATTTTATTCATCTTTATCCTGTTAATGCAAAAGAGCATTGTAGCAGATATTACTCAACGTGTAGTTTTATATACATATAACTCTTTTTTAATCACAAAGATTTTTATTAAACAATGTGTTGCATTTGTTTCCTTGGTGTGGTATAATTTGGTCATAATAATAAAGGAAGTGACTCCTATGCCTGTTAAATCACTCGACAGACGTGCACGAATGACACGACAAATCTTAAAGCAAAGTCTTATTGAATTGATGAAGACAAAGCCGATTCACGAAATCAGCATCAAAAAAATCTGTGAAACAGCAGACATCAACCGCAGCACTTTTTACCATCACTATAATTCACAGTTTGAACTGTTCGAGGACATTCTTAACGATATCGGTAACGACATTAACGAAATAATCAGGAAAAACAGTGCTTCTGAAAACTGGATGAAAGACCTTCTTGTAGAAGCCTTTACATACATCGAAGGCAACCGTGAAACCTTCCTTGTCCTTCTTAGTGAAAACGGCGGATTCAGCATCGGAGAGAAACTTACCCAGTACGTCGAACGTTTTGTCAGCACTACAACTGAAAATAAAAGTGAAATCATAAACTACTGTACTCAATTCGCAACTGCCGGAATGACTTCAGTTGTTTGGCAATGGATTAAAAGAGAGGACCGTATATCCGCAAAAGAACTTGCCGAAATAGTATCTCACCTGCTTCTTCCAAGTATGAGTGGATTTACGCTTTTCCCACTTAAATAAAGCAAAAAACGGAGACACCGCAGTGTCTCCGTTTTTGCTTTACTTAGTATTTTTCGCTCTCATTTCAAGAACTTTTGCGTGTATATCTTCTTTGGTTTTACCCGTCAACTTGTAGAAGAAGAACGGAACACCCGCAAGGAACATCATAATTCCGTGAACAATGGTGTAGAAGAAGAGCATAAGAATTTTCGTTCTTAAAGTCTGCTCGGGATTCGGAACAAGATCAGTCGGCTGGATATACTCAATAATTGAACCTTCACCGTAAAGAACCTGGGGTGCAAGCGCACTTGCAATTGTACCGCTGATAAGTGTACCGATCGAAATTACAAACGGCAATGAAGCATCAAGACGTTTGCCTGTTTTTACTTCCATATCCTCAAGCACATCTGCCTGGAACATTGACGGCAACAGGTTGGATGCACCGAACTGAAGACCGATGAGGAAGAGGAAAACAATGAACACAATCTGAAGTACAGGGTTGGGTTTCGTGAAATAAATATAACCGACTGCAAAAGCTGCCGTATTGGCAATGATTGAATAAATACCACTTGCGATATACAGAACTTTCGAGTTAAATTTCTTCAGCAATAAGTTGATAACAAGCATTCCGACTGCTGTACCGATACCTGTCGGCAAACCGAAAAGAAGGAATTTTGATGTGGAGCCGAGAAGTGCTGCTGCAAGGAACGGACCCATATATGTTGCAAGGTTTCTGAAACTTTTAAGGAAATCTGAAATAATAATCGCCCATGCGTATTTGTTCTTGAGAATGTCGCCAAAACCTTCAAGCGGATTTTTCTTTTCTGCGGTATAAGGTACTCTTTCTTTGACAGTTCCCATACCGAGAAGCACGGTAACAATACCGACAGCACCGCAAAGACCTGCACCGATTATGTACTGCAAGCCTTCATTATCTTTCCAGATAAGGCCGATAACAAGGACGATAACAAGAGGTGCAGAGTTGCCGACTGCAGATGAAATACTACGGAATGAAAGAATGTCATCGCGCTCTTTCATGTTCGGTGTCATAACATTGGCAACCATATTTACACTGCCGCCGAAATTACACATAGCACCCCACAAAACTGCAATTGTTATAATATAAATCATCAATGAGGTACCTGCAAGACCCGGAGGTGCCCAGAATGAAAGCATCAGCAATACACCCATCGGCACGGCAACAAACATCGCAAGCGGTTTAAACTTTCCGCCCTTACCCATTCTTCTGCCGTCAATGTACATAACAATGAAGAAATTGAGAATAAATCCGATAACGCTTGTCACTGTGTTGAAAAGCGAAGCCTGATTGTCCTCAAGATGAAGAACATTGACTATGTACGCATTTCTGTAAGAACCAATCATACCTGTCATATTAGTGTAAAAGAATACACCGATAAGGTACAATACCATTTCTTTGACTTTAATGTGTTTCTGATTTTCAACTGCAACTTGTTGCATCAAATCGCCCCCTTTACTTATTGAAGTGATTATATCATTTTAACCGACAGTATTCAACCCGTATTTTCTATAAAAAAATAATGTTTTTAACCAAAAGAACTGCCCCGACAATTTTTGTGAGACAGTTCCGGATTTTATTCTTTTATTTTTGAAATGAGTGTTTTGTAAATATAGGCAAAGCATATCAACGTGACGGTGAGTGAGAAAATTTCTGCCACAGGATATGACCACCAGACAAGATCAGGGTTACCTATCTTCATACCGTAACGTGCAAGGAAAAACGCTACAGGAGTAAGCACGAGAAGCTGACGGATAAGTGAAACTATCATTGAGAATACACTCTTTCCGAGTGCCTGGAACACTGCGCTGAGTGAAACACATATACCTGCAAACACAAAACTTGAACCGATGATTCTCAGTGCCGGTATTCCGACTTCCAACATCTCGGGTGATGCACTGAAAAATCCGAGCAGAATATGAGGAATCGTTGCAAACAACAATACACCGAGCAGACTGAAAAACTCAGCATAAATAACTGAAAGTTTGATGGTTTTCAGCATTCTCTGCCTCTGTCGTGCCCCGTAGTTATAAGCTACAATCGGAATAACACCGTTATTAAGTCCGAAAATCGGCATACAGATAAAACTGTTCAACTTAAAAAATGCACCAAAAACAGTTGCCGCTGTTTCCTTTGCCGGTGTGTAAAGAATAAGAATTTTGTTCATACAGAATGTCATTACAGAACCGATTGCAACCATAATAATCGACGGAACACCGATTTTATAAATCTGTCCGATAAGCTTCAGGTCAGGTCTGTATTTTCTGAAATTAAGCGTAATTTCAGGATTTTTCTTTGCGTTGAGAACAGCTGCGATAATAAACGCAATAATCTGTCCCAGAACAGTTGCGACTGCCGCACCGCGGACACCCATCTTGAACACAAAAATAAAAATCGGGTCAAATATTATGTTTAAAACTGCACCTATGCCCTGTGTGCACATTGTCAGTATCGTTCTGCCCGTAGATTGCAGAAGTCTTTCGAAAATTATTTCAAGAAAAATACCGAATGAAGCACAACAGCATACCTGAAGATACCGTGTGCCCTGCTCAATGATGTACGGAACCTCAGTCTGTGAACGCATAAACGGTTCCGCAGCAAAAAGTCCCAAAAAGAAAAACACCACCGAACTGCACAATGCAAGAAACACACCGTTTTCCGAAAGTCGGTTGGCTTTCTCAAAGTTTTTCTCACCGAGTGAACGAGAAATAAGTGCATTGACACCTACACCTGTACCGGTTGCAACACCTATCATCAGGTTCTGTGCCGGGAAGGAAAGTGAAACCGCCGTCAACGACTGTTCATTGATCATACCGACGAAAACCGAGTCCACGATATTATACAAAGCCTGTACAAGCATTGAAATCATCATCGGCAGAGACATATTTATTATCAGTTTGTTTACAGGCATAACGCCCATTTTGTTTTGTTCCATATTTCTTCTCCTCTTATAACAACTGACGGATATTATAACACATAATACCGTTTTTGTAACGACAAAGTTTTGCATAATATCGACAACTTTTTTGTGTATATTACATTATAAGGAAAAAATACACAGTTTTTTTCGTTTTATCGTTGGTTTATTCTAACAAATGTGAATTGAAAATCTGTTCGCGGTATAGTATAATTTTTTAGAATGGTTATAATACCATAAATAGGATTTAGTCATTGCTTTCAACTTTGTTTAAGTCCAAAGAAAAACAAAAGAAAGTCAGGCGATTTTAATGAAAACTGTTTACGCAGACAATGCTGCAACAACAGCGCTCTGCCCCGAGGCTTTTGATGTTATGGTCGAATGTCTTCGCGACAATTACGGCAATGCTTCAAGTATGCATCACTCAGGACAAGCTGCTGCTGATGTTGTTTTCCGTGCAAGGCAGGATATTGCCGAGTGTATCGGTGCAGATGTAAGTGAGATTTATTTCACATCAGGCGGCACGGAATCCGACAACTGGGCAATCACAAATGCTGCCCGTCTCGGTGCCAAAAAAGGCAAAAAACACATCATTTCCACATCATTTGAGCATCACGCTGTACTTCACACATTGATGAAGCTCGAAAAGGAAGGCTTTGAGGTAACATACCTCGATGTACATGAGGACGGTTATATCCGCATTGATGAGTTTAAAAAAGCAATCAAGGATGAAACCTGTCTGGTTACAATTATGTATGCCAACAATGAAATCGGTACCGTTCAGCCCATCAATGAAATCGGTGCAATCTGTAAGGAAAAAGGAATATATTTCCATACTGATGCAGTCCAGGCTGTCGGCCATCTTCCGATTGATGTTAAGGCTCAGAACATTGATATGCTCTCTTTCTCTGCACACAAGTTCCACGGTCCGAAAGGTATCGGTGCTCTTTATTGCCGTAAAGGTCTTCCGCTTATCGGCTTTATGCAGGGCGGTGCACAGGAAAAGAACAAGCGTCCCGGCACAACAAATACTCCTGCAATTGCCGCAACTGCTGTTGCACTTAAAAAGAGCTGTGCCGAAATGGAGAAAAATATTGAATACGTAAGTTCTCTTCGTGACAGACTTATTGATGAAATTGTTAAGGTTATCCCCCGTACAAGAGTCAACGGCGGACGTTCTCCCCGTCTCCCCGGTAATGTAAGCTTCTGCTTTGAGGGTATCGAGGGCGAATCACTTCTTCTTTACCTTGACCTTAAGGGCATCTGCGGTTCATCGGGTTCTGCGTGTACATCAGGTTCACTTGACCCGAGTCACGTTCTCCTTGCTCTCGGTCTTCCTCACGAAATTGCTCACGGTTCACTGAGACTTTCACTCAGCGAATACAACACAAATGACGAAATTGATTATATAATCGAACAGCTTCCCCTTGTTGTGGAGAGACTTCGCGACATGTCTCCCGTCTGGGAAAAGATTATGAAAGGAGAGAACTAACCATGGCATACAGTGCAAAGGTTATGGATCACTTTGAGAATCCCCGCAACCTCGGCAAAATGGAAAACGCTGACGGTGTAGGCGAGGTTGGTAACGCAAAGTGCGGAGATATTATGAAAATCTACCTCAAAATTGAGGACGGTATTATTGCCGATGTCAAATTCAACACATTCGGTTGTGCATCTGCTATTGCAACGAGCTCAATGGCTACGGAAATGATTAAAGGACAAAAAGTTGAAGATGCTCTCAAGCTCAGCAACAAAGCCGTTGTCGAAGCTCTTGACGGACTTCCCCCGGCAAAAATCCACTGTTCAGTACTTGCAGAGCAGGCTGTAAAAGCTGCCCTTGCAGACTACTATACAAAGAACGGTATGGAGCTTGATCCTGCTGTTTTCGGCAATATGTCCTGTGGCGGACATTGCGACGGTTGTGAATCCTGCGGTCACGAGGAATAAAACATGAAAAAGGCTATGATCGCCATGAGTGGCGGAGTGGACAGCTCCGTCGCCGCTTATTTAATAACTCAACAGGGTTACGATGCTGTCGGTGTCACAATGAACCTTCACCACGATGAATGCACGGGTGTTACAGCGGAAAACTCCTGTTGCACTACAAAAGATATTGAAGATGCACGTTGCGTTGCAGACAGACTCGGAATACCGTATTACGTTTTTAATTACACGGACAACTTTAAACTTCACGTTATTTCACGTTTTGTTGACGCTTATCGCAACGGCAGAACCCCAAACCCCTGCATCGACTGTAACCGTTATATAAAATTTGATCAGCTTTTAAAAAGAGCAAAAGAGCTTGAGTTCGACTATGTCGTTACCGGTCACTATGCGATTACCGAATATGATGGGAAAAGCGGCAGATACCTGCTGAAAAAAGCAGTTGACGAAAGTAAGGATCAGAGCTATGTCCTCTACTCCCTTTCTCAGGAGCAGCTCAGTCACATCCTCTTTCCTCTAGGATCAATGAGCAAGCAGGAGGCGAGAAAAATCGCCGAGGACCTCGATTTCATCAACGCAGACAAGCCTGACAGTCAGGACATCTGTTTTGTTCCGGACGGTGATTATGCCCGTTTCATCGAAGAATGGTGCGATATAAAGTTTGAAAACGGAAACTTCGTTGACCTTGACGGCAATTTTATCGCACAGCATAAGGGTATTATCAACTACACAATCGGACAGCGCAAAGGTCTCGGAATCGCAGCAAAAGCTCCGTACTATGTTGTCAGCAAGGACCTTGAGAAAAACGAAGTCGTGCTCGGCTCAAATGACGATCTCTTCTCTACAACACTCACGGCAACAGATGTAAATTTCATTTCAATCGAAAAACTTACCGAACCGATGCGTGTTATGGCAAAAGTGAGATACAAGCAAAAGGAAACCGCTGCAACAATAACACCGCTTGAAAACGGTGATGTCCGCGTAGTATTCGATGAGCCCCAACGTGCAATTGCACCCGGTCAGGCAGTCGTTTTCTACAACGCAGACATAGTCGTCGGCGGTGGTACAATAGTATAAAAATAAACCTACGAAGTTTGATTCTTCGTAGGTTTTGCTTTTTATTTAGTTCTTCGTTCCGTGAGAGTATTTTTATTCTCCGATAGGAGTTTCTTCTACATAACCGTCCTTATTGATACGGAATGTCTGGATTTCGTACGGAAGAATTTCTGCACGGAAGCCTGCATCAAGTGCATCACACATAACCGTGATTGCCTTCTCCTTACCTGCTGTTTCCATAAGACGGAAGATTACGTCGCCATTATCGTCCTCGGTATACTTCGCACTGACAACCTCAACCTCATCAGTATTGAGTTTTATGAAATCTGCATCAATCTCGCCGTCACCGATGATTCTCTGTGCAATGTCCTTTGCAACATCATCTTCACCGAGGAAAAGCGAAATCCAGCAATTCTGAATATCCTCATTCTCGTTTCTGCCTTTCTGAACGCAGATTCTGTCTGCCTTTTCAAGAAGCAATTCCGCCTCTGTTGCCTTGCCTGAATACACGGGAGGGGTAACACTCTTAAGGTCAAGCTCATTCTGGAAAAGTGCCATAACCTCGTCTTCGATCGACTCGAAATCATTCGCCTTGATAAACTCGTCGTCGATATCGTTGACATCAACCTTTTCAAGGTCACTGTAAACAAGAGTTCTTGTAAACGCTTCACCGTCAAGCCAATATGTTTCCTTTTCGCTGTCAAGCACACAAGCGTCAAAGTTTGCATTGTATATAATCTGTGCAAACGCATCGTTATAAATCTTGCCACCCTGGAAAACTTTGTATTCTTTATCGAACTTGTCCTTAAAATATGTTACGGAGTAAAGAACACTTCGCATAAGTTTCTGTGCTGACATATCCCCGTCATCACTCACCCACAAGCCAACTGCGGGATACCACCTGTCTCTTTTAATCTGCTTTGCGACCGCATCAAAGAGAACAGGATCGATTTTTTCAAGTTCATTAAGTTCAAAAGCAGTAAGACCGTTGACGATAAGTTTTTTGAAATCGTCAAGTTTCTGTAACGCATCTCTTACAGCCTCGATGCTGAATTCGTTTAAAACTGCAATTTTACTCATTTCTGTCCCTCCTCTGCAATAAAGCCGTAGTATCTGCCTACCCAGTAAGCGAATGTGTACGGGTAACAACCCTCAAAGTGTGAATTTCTGCCGTCGCTGTATTCAAGATACTGGAACGGGTTACGGTCGAATTTTTCTGTTGAACGCTCGTCGGGCATAAGAAGAACTGACATCTCCTTATCAACACCCTCAACGCCGTGACGAAGTCTCTTTACGGGTACATCGTGACGATCCAGCTTAACGAGAGCTGCAAGTCTTGTGATCTCGTGGCGGTAGAACCAGTCTGCCATACGTTCAAAATCAAGCTCGATATCAGGACAGCCTGCAAGCATCGGGAAAGCATAACCCGGCTGCATTTCACGAAGAAGTGTACCTGTCCAGGACTTGAATGATTTACGGTAAGTCGCAAGAAGCTCCTCGTCCTCTTCAAGAGTGCAGAGCATCCAGAATGTAGCAAGTGCAAGTAAATTATCACCGTACATAAGATCCTCTTCAGGAGAAGCACCGCAACCGATCGCACCCTGGAAAAAGCGGTCAAAGTGCTTTGTTGAAAGCTCTGCATATCCGTCAGCGATGAGCGCATCGTAAGTCTCTTTCCAAAGTCCCTCTTCGCCTGTGACGTGCATCGTAACCTTGAGGTACATAAGAAGCTCTGCTGCGTTAAGCGGTGCATCAACATAGCCTGAGCCTGCTGTCGCAAAGTAACGCTTGCTCCATTTTGCCCAGGTTGTCGGCTTGCCTGAATGCTCAAGGAATTCAAACTTACCGTTAATGATATGAGTCATAGTTCTGCGGCAGGAATCCTTGATAAGTTCATCAAGCTCAGGATCATCCTCGCCCAAAATATCGTGTGCAAGGCGGTAATGCAAGAAGTGATTTGTTACTTCGTCACTGCTCGTATCTGCCTTGTAGCAAAGGTCGTTTTCAGTATAACCGAGGTCACGGTAAAGTTTTGCAAGTCGGTCAGGAATAGGATGTGTGCATGGTACCTGCTCGCCTACTCTGCCTGTGTGCACGGACTCGCTTGTCTCTGCACAGGTTGCTACATCGCCGTTCCACTGGTAGAAGTGTCCGTCATCGGGCAAGGGTTCGCCTGAAACGTGATATGAACGTGCGATAAAGCCCTCTTCTCTGCCGTGAACATAAGTAAGAAGAAGCATAGCTTCTGAGTTGAGAGTTGCAAACTTTCTTGCCTCAACCGTCTTCGGGTGGTCTGCACCGAGCTCACGCTTGAGTACGGCATATCTCATAACCTCGCCGACAAAATGGTCGGCAGTAAATGTACCGTCATTGTCGCAGGATGTGTAGCCGAGAGCTGTATGAATGTTTTTCGGTTCTGTTGTATCCATATGGCATATCATACCGCGACGCATAACGTACTTATGTGATTCTTCACGCAAAAGGTCGCCACGCTCTTCGCAGGTGAACATAATCATCTCGATGTAAGAAACGCTGTCACCGTTGAGAACCCATACATTGTCACCCTCTGCAAACAGAGCATCAATATTGTTATTATCCAGATGCTTGTGTGCACTGAAGAACATAATGATATCCTCAGCACGTTCAGCGTTCGGGTCATAACGTGTAAGACCTGTTGTTGCGCCGTACCACATTACACCGTTATTACCTTCTGCAAAACAGGTGTACTCACTCTTCTTTGACGGAAGAGGATACGGGAATCCTTTAAGATCAGGTGCAGTGTTTGCAGTCTCAAAGAGAGCCTGCGGCACACGTGCATCATCCTTCTTCATAAATGTAACTTTTCTTGTAAGGTGTGGTTTTAAGATATACGGTTTCAAGTCGCACCTTTCCTTTCTTTGGTTAATTGTAGTTATCCTTACAGATAATCTCTGTTGAATTTTTGTTTGAATGTAATTGATCCGTCCTTAGTAACGTTGACAACCGTTACACCCTGAACCCATTTTTCTTCAGGCAAGCCTAAGTTATCACCCATTGTGTATGTATTGTATCCGTTACACTGTGCATAAACGAGATAAATACCTTCGTAAAGAGCGCAGAAATCGTTCATATGGTCGTGTCCTGAGAAGACAGCCTGCGTACTTCCGAGCTCCTTGATAGCTTCAAATAGTCCGCTGTTATACGGTGATGAACCAACGGTTTCATATTGCCAGCCGTAGATGAGTTCAGCCTTGCCTGACGGTGTATATTTGTTATCTTCCACGTAGTCAAAAACTTCCTCATACTCCTTGATCGGAATATGCATAAGTATCATCGACTTGAATTTGCCGTGCTCTGCTTCAAGCTCCTTTATGCTGTTCTTGTACCAGTCAATCTGACCTTTTTTAATAAAGTCATAACCTTCCATATCAGCAGGCAGACCGTGTGCCACGTTATGTTCGGGCTCCATATCACGGCCTGAATCAAACATAAAGATGCTCTGTCTGATTGTGTTATCGGCATTCATAATATTGATTTTGAAATTGCCGAAACCGAAAAGTGACGGATCACCGAACTTTGAAAGGCAGTGAGGAAAGCTCTCAATATTCTTGAGCATAAAGTATTTATGGAATTCCTTTTCTGCTCTTGCTTCATGATTACCGAAACAATATGCCCAATAAATACCTGCCTTCTCCATAAACTTACCGAACTGTATACAGTCAAGCTGCTGATAATCCGTAAGAATTGCATCACCCGTAATAAGGAGCAGATCGGGTTTTTCCGCTTCAAGATGACGCGCGAGCATAGACAATGACTTTTCGATAAGGTCCTTTTCATCCCAGAGATGAAGGTCGGTTGTGACCATAATCTTGAAATCCTTGGCAACTCTGCCCTTTGCATCGTACTTTGCGATGTATGTAGCGTCATCGGTTTCTTTTAAAATTCTGACACTGCTGCCGATATACTTTGGCTCAGTATCAAATATATTCTTTACAATCTTGCCCCCACCCATCTTCTTGACGGCTGTTTCCGCAGAAATGAATGCCTTGAAGGTGTTGTGAAGAACAAACGATTTTATTTCTCTGAACATAGTTTACCTCCTCGGATACATATATAATCATTATACAATGTATTAACTGTTTCAGTCAATGATTTTGGTGCAAAAAATACCTGCCACAGTGTAAAACAATGGCAGGACATTTTATATGTTTTCAATAAAATCTTCTACAGCTCTTATTCTTGCGTTAACGCTGAATTCTTTAGCGCGTTTCATCTCTGCTATCCTGTAATTCTCAAGAAGTTCGGGTTCATCAAGTATCTTTTTCATCGCCTTTAAAAGACCGTCATCACTGTTTTCACAGATTATTCCGCAATCTTCATCCCCAAAAATCTCCCGCATACCCGAACACTCGGTTGTAACGACAGGGACACCGAGAATAACAGCTTCACTGACAGCAGTACTGTAACCCTCTGCGTATGATGAACATACAAAAACATCGGAATTTTTTATAAACTTCTGCGGATTCTCCTGAAATCCGAACAGACTGATTCTGTCTGCAAGATGGTTTTCTTCAATCATTCTGATTATATTTTCCTCTTCCTCACCCTTGCCGAGGATTGCAACAGAAAAAGCATAACCCAGATCACGTAACTTCGCACATACCCTTACCAGACGGTCATAACCCTTGATTTTTGTCAATCTGCCTGCAAGAGTAAATCTCGGATGTGGCAAATCCACGTTGCATGACTCTTCTGCCTTTCGCACAATTTCCCCGTCATCAATTACATTGTAAATTACGTGAACCTTTTCTGCCATTCCGTATTTTTTAATGAATGACTCTTTCATTGTCTCAGACACACAAACAATTGCATCAAAGTTTTCATAACATTTTCTTTCATTTTCTGCTCCGCCAAAAACCGCTTCGCTCCAAGGGTGATTGATTACATCAGTATGCACCCATGCAATTTTTTTGGTATTTTTCTTGCCGGAATTGCCGATAATCTTTGTCGCATATCCTTCACAGAACGCGATTTCAATATCGTATTTTCCGCGGATAAGCGTGCTGCGGACAAGACTTTCAGGTGCGAGCAAGGAATATTTGATAATAGCCTTGTTGATTACAGGAATACTGCCTTTTTTAGTAAAACTGCGATGTTTTACATTACGGCGCACATCTTCGGTATAACGTTCAGAATCTGTTTCGGTAACAACGGTAATGTTAAATTTCGTCTTATCAATCACAGAAACTACATTGTTAAGAATCGCTTCGGCTCCACCACCGTCAAGCGATTCAATAAACACGAGAACATCCTTCATACTCACACCTCCTATAATTTTGATTATACCATTACGCACATTTTTTGACAAGGCTTACAAAAAGAAAAAGTGGCCTGCTGTCTGCAAGCCACTTTTGAAAAACTTATTTATAAAGCGGACCGTAAACTTCGCAAGCCTTAACGTCTGCTGCTTCGAGATTCTTTGTGCCGAATGCATTCCAGCAAGCCGGACGGAAGATCTTCTCGTCAGGAACGTTGTGAAGAGTTACGGGGATACGGAGCATTGAGCAAAGTGTGATGATATCTGCACCGATATGACCGTAAGAGATAGCACCGTGGTTTGCACCCCAATGGTTCATAAGGTCATAAGCTGACTTGAACGGACCTTCGCCTGTGCAAATCGGAGCAAACCAAGTGCAGGGCCATGTGTAGTCTGTTCTCTTCCAGATTGTGTCTGAAACTTCGTCGGGAAGATTTACTGTATAACCCTCAGCAATCTGAACAACGGGACCGAGACCCTTAACCAGGTTAAGTCTGATCATTGTTGCAGGCATCTCTGCTCTTGTAAGGAATCTTGAAGAGTAACCTGCACCGCGGAAGTAACCGTTATCAGCAGGACACCACTCTGTAGCCTTATTACAAGCATCGATATCTTCCTGAGTCATCTCATACCACGGCTTGATAACACCGTTGCCGTTCTCATCCTTGACTTCACCGCAAGCGTCAAGACAGCAAGCACCTGAGTTGATAAGGTGGATAAAGCCGTCTGCTTCCTTTGCCTTGCCTTCAAGGTCGTAACCTGTTACACGCTTAACAGCGTCTGTTGACCAATATGTACGAACGTCTGGAAACATCTGAGCTCTGTTTGTAAGTAACTTCATAAAGCGCATTGAGATACCGTTGAGAACGTCATTTTCTGTTGCGAGGATGTATGGCTCACGAGCACCGTTCCAGTCGAATGATGTGTTGCAAAGAGCTTCTGCGAAGTCTGCGTTCGGATAGAAGTCTGTCCACTGACGCTGACCTTGGAAGCCTGCTGCGATAGCGTTGTGACCAACCATTTCTTCTTCGCAGCCTTCGGGAAGGTTCTTGTTGCCGTTCATAAGATCCTTGATAATAACCATCATCTTGACAACGAATTCCCAATCCTTTTCCTTCTGCTCGTCTGACTTTCTTACAAACTCGGGGTTCTTGTCGAAGCCTTCCTTGCAGTTTTCCTTTGTCCACTTGAGTGCCTTCTGGAATTCAGCCTCATCGTAGATGCCTTCTGTCATTCGTCTGATGATTTCTACCTCATCAACTGACTCAACGCGAAGACCAAGATACTCCTCAAGGAAGTTCGGGTCGATTGATGAACCTGCAATACCCATACAGATTGAACCAATCTGGAGATATGACTTGCCCTTCATTGTTGCAACTGCAACTGCTGCACGAGCAAAGCGGAGAAGCTTCTCTTCAACGTCTGCAGGAATGTTTTCTGACTCGTCAGCTTCCTGAACATCGTGACCATAGATGCCGAATGCAGGAAG
>JAZNCK010000148.1:0-9465 GCA_045587505.1 Acutalibacteraceae bacterium | reverse complement strand
TCGGCTCAGTTGTCGGCTCAGTTGTCGGCTCTGTAGTCGGCTCTGTAGTCGGCTCTGTTGTCGGCTCTGTTGACGGCTCAGTTGTCGGCTCTGTAGTCGGCTCTGTTGTCGGCTCAGTTGTCGGCTCTGTTGTCGGCTCTGTTGTCGGCTCTGTAGTCGGCTCTGTAGTCGGCTCTGTAGAAGGCTCAGTTGAGGGTTCTGTAGAAGGCTCAGTTGAGGGCTCTGTAGAAGGCTCAGTTGAAGGTTCTGTTACCTTCTCAGGAAGCTTATTTACAGCTTCAATTTCTACAGCATTAGCATCAATATCAGCACAGTCTTCGATGCTGATTGAGAAATCCTCAGCAGTTGTCTTAACGTCAGCTGTCTTTGAGAATGTATAAACAGCGACCTCTGTGCCAGCACCGAAGCCATTCATTGAAATGATAGCAACCTTGCCAACAACCGGGTTAACGTCAGACAAAGCACCGTTAACGTTTGTTGCAATTTCTGTGCAAGCACCGATATGTGCAGCCTTACCAGCAACTACAACTTCAAGAGCACCAATCTTTTCACCCTTGTCAAGTACAACTGCAAGCTTAACTGAAGTTGCATCTTCGCTGACAAAATTAAGTGAAACAGATGCCTTATCAGCAGCAAGTGCAAATGTAAGCATTGAAACTGCCATTACAACTGCAATAACAACTGAAAGAATCTTAGCAATTTTGTTCATCGTATATCACCATATCTCCTTTATAGATTTGTGCCGGAGCACATATATTTAGACATCGAACATTTTAGGCGAAAACGCCGATGAGCTAAACTAAAAATAAATTAGTTGGATTCAACCTCGTAATCAAAGTTAGAATAACTGCGGGTTGTTTTTGTAATAAGGTCAACATTGAGTGTCGAAACAAGCATCACTGTAAATTTGACCGATACTGATGTTTCACTGACAACATCGTAAGAAATTATCTCACCTGTTTCAGGATTAAACACACATGTTACTGAAGTGTTCAAATACTTGACATCTCCGACTGAAATTGTTGCAAGACCGCCAAGTGTTTCTGTAATATCAGAAAACTCTTCGTTAAGCGACTGTTTGATAACCGTAGCCTCCGGAAGACCCAGAGATGAAACAATCATACCGTCCGCCGTCGGGTTTACTTCATCCTTGAAGTTGATAACAACCTTACATTCGCCGGTAGCAAAAACTTCATAATCCACACTCTTGAACTTTGATGTATCCTCTACCGAAAACTTTGTCGGAAGATTCTGCTTTGCACCGACAGTACCCAGAGGATAAACATTCTTTGTAACATTCTTCTCTGCCATCTGCTCCTGAAGATCTTTCCTCTGTTCCGCAGTAAGTGAAGAAGCAAGTGAACCTGAAAGTTTTACATCAGATGTCTCTGTTGTATTTTTTAATAAGTATGAGGGGACAATCTCATGTGCCTTACCGACAGCGTTGCTGTAAGCCTCAAGAATTTCTTTCTCTGTCTTCTCCGGCGGAGTCTGAGACTCAGCTTTAAACTTTACAATCTTACCGACTGAGAATTTGAGAATTTCGAGTGCATCTGTCGTATTTACCTTTGTATCAGCATTAACATCCGCCCAGAAAAGGTTTTCGCCTTCAATAAGCTTTTTCTGAACAGCATGCTGCAGAACACTCAATGCATCCGTAGAATTTATCTTACTGTCAGAATTGACATCGCCATACTTACCGCCTGCCGCGGATGCAGTAAACACACATCCGGTTGCAAGAACCAAGGACAGCAATAAAGACAAAACACGGGATGACATTCGCTTCATTTTATCATTCCCTTTCATCAATGCATCCTGATGTTAGTACAAACTACCACAAGTACTGCATTATATTTGTACACATTATATAACAGCATCGTTCAAATGTCAATAGAAAAGTTGTCGAATTTATGTTCTTAAAAAAGTGTCTGCCGTCATTGACATACGACTATTTATAATGTATAATAACAAAGAATATAATTATGTAAAGGAGGGAGACGGAATGATGAAAAGTTCTTTCCGAAGTATTCTCTCGTTGACTCTTGCTTTTCTTCTTGCTTTTTCAGTAATCGGAACAGCAGCTGTCGCGGCAAGCGTCACGGTTGTTAAAGCACCGAACAAAACCTCTTTCTACCAGGGAATAGACTGGTCTTACAACAAATCCGGTAAGATTTCTCTGATAGGCGGTGACTTTGACATTTCAGGCACTGTCCTTTCGTACAATTCAAAGACAGTCGAATATACCATCGGCAAGTGGCCTAACATGAACACCAAGCCTATGTCAGGTCAGTGGGTTGCCGGCACGAATAAGATGAAAATCTATTGCGATGACTTCCCCTCAGGTGTTTACGCCACAATTGATGTCAATCTTGTTGAGGTTGATGAGATTGCTGTTGTCAGTCCGCCTAAAAAGACGGTTCTCATTCAGGATAAAGATTGGATACTCAGCAAACTTAACGACGTTGAATTCACTGAGCTTGACATGACAGGCACTCAGCTTAAAGTGACCTACACTGACGGTTCAGTCAAGACCATATCTTACCCGCAGAACCAGCTCATTGATTGGTCTGTTGATCCGGAAATTGATTCTTATTCGCCCGGTGCAGCAACTCTTTACGCAACGTTCGCAGGCAAGATGGCTCCGTTTAATGTTGTTTTTCTCAAGAAAGGTGAAAGCCTTCTGGGCGATGTGAACAATGACAACAAGATTAACTCAGGTGATGCACTTCTGATTCTCCAGGGTGCAGTCGGAAGAATTCAGTTCAATGACAATCAGAAAATTCAGGCTGATGTTACAAAAGACGGTAAGATAAACTCTACCGATGCTCTTACGGTACTTCAGTTTGTTGTTGGTAAAATCTCATCTTTTTAAAAGTATAGGAGGATACTAAAATGAGAATTGCAAAATCATTAGTTTCATTTATGCTCACTATCTGCATCGTTGCAGGTACATTCGCGATGTTTGCAGTCAGCTCTTCTGCTGCAAACTCACTCGGCGACGCTAACAGTGATGCAACCATCAATTCTTTCGATGCTCTTATCATCGTAAGATACTGCACAGGCCAGGAAACTCTTACTGCTGACGAAAAGAAAGCTGCTGATGTTGACGGAAACAAAAAAATCAATGCAACAGACGCGCTTTACATACTTCACTTTGCAGTAGGCAA
The DNA here is from genome assembly GCA_045587505.1 of Acutalibacteraceae bacterium. GTDB lineage: Bacteria > Bacillota > Clostridia > Oscillospirales > Acutalibacteraceae > CAG-488. Next base: position 6,298 of record JAZNCK010000148.1, on the reverse strand, counting down.
AATTTCACAGTTCCCTGCAGGTAGCCCTGTTGATTCAGGCCGTTTTGAAATCGTAGGCGGATTCTGGTATGACCCCGCAACAGGTAAGGTTACAAACCCTGACGGTTCAGGTCTTCTCGGCTTCTCATACGACGCACGTGAAGGCGTTTTCTACGCTTCAAGTAACGCTTGGCAGAGAACATTCGGTTACACATTTATCTACGATATAGCTGCTCCCGTTATCATCTGTTGGTTCGATACTTCAAGAATCTTCTTTGAGTACGACAATAAAGAGTGGATGGTTCAGCTTTGGAAAGGTCAGTACGGTTGGGTTCTTATCGGTGCTGAAATCGGTCTTTACTACCGTGACTTCGATGATCCTCTTATTGACGAAAACGGTGTTAACTACTTCAAGTGTGCTGACGACGAAATGCTTATCGAGATGAGTATGAGCCTTCACAGAAACAACACTCTCCTCTTCTCACGCGGTATGCAGTATTCATGGTGGCTTACAGGTTTCGTTCCCGGTGCTCTTACAAACTGGGGTGTTGAGCCGGCTGCTACAAAGGAGCTTAAGCTTACAGCAAACATCCATTTCGAAGAAACCGATATGCTTCTTGCATTCCTTAAAGGACTTCAGAACGTAGATAAGATTGAGCACAACGCTACATTCTCTTCAAGAGACTTCAAGTTCGTTTACGGTCAGACCTATTTCATTGACTACGCAAACAACAACGTAACATTCATCTGGCAGTAATCATAATAACAATCAAAGGCTCGGGCATTCGCCCGAGCCTTATTATTTCCGTTGTATTCAGTTTTTTCTGACAAGTCCGTTTTTCACAGGCTTTGTGATATAGATGTTTTTAACTATTGACTTAAGTGCCGAAGCAGCTGACTGCGCTTTCGACTCGTCATCAAAAACACCGTAAACAGTCGGCCCACTACCACTCATACACGCAGCAAGTGCACCGTGACGGTTAAGCGTAGACTTTATCGGCACTCGCTCCGGGACTTCAATGAGCTGTTCAAACACATTTTTTGTATGTTTACAGATTTCATACAGATCCCCCTGTGAAGCGGCATAGAGCATCGAACACGTATCAAGATGTCGGACATTTGTCGCTGTGTCAAAAGCAGCAAAAGCTTCCTTGGTGGACACTCCCCTGTCGGGTTTCGCCAGAACAATATAACAATCATCCAACGCAGGTAAAGGAGAAAGAATTTCACCGACATTCTGTGCAAGACAGGTGCCGCCCGTCAGACAGAACGGTACATCGGCACCAACCTTAAGACCGATTCTGCAGAGTTCGGCATTTGAAAGCCCGGTTTCAAAAATATCATTGAGTGCGGCAATAACGGCTGCACCGTCAGCACTTCCGCCGGCCATTCCTGCCTCAAAAGGAATGCGCTTTTCCAGATGAATCTTAATTCCCGTATTCTTAACACCGGTCGTTTTGAAAAATGCATCCGCCGCTTTATATGCAATATTGCGTTTATCGCAAGGGATTCCTTCTTCGTTGGAAGTTATGCTTATTTTCCCGCTGCCGTCAGTTTCGACTGTCACCGTATCGTAAAGATCAACTGACTGCATCAACATAAAAAGACTGTGATATCCGTTTTCAAGACGTGCAAGAATATCAAGCATAAGGTTAATTTTTGCCGCCGCATCGTAAGTTACTTTCATTGTGATACCTCACATTTATTTTTCATCCCGATTATTATACCATCTTTATTGCAATTTGAAAAGTAAAATTTTATATCACTTGAAAATATCCGCGAAATGTGTATAATATAATTGTATCTTAATTTCGGAGGTTTTATTATGACAGAAGTAACAAAAGATATGCTTATCGGCGACATTCTTGACGCTGACGTTGGTACTGCACAGTTTTTCCTTAACATGGGTATGCACTGCCTCGGTTGTCCCTCTGCAAGAGGCGAGACTCTCGAAATGGCTTGTCAGGTGCACGGTGTTGACGTTGAAGAGCTTGTTGCTGACATCAACGCATATCTTGCAAGCAAGTAAGTGAAAGCAGACCTCAAGCCAAGGTTAAATATGGCAGCAAAGATGGTAAGAAAAGGTTCACGCATAGCCGATATCGGCACTGACCACGCTTATCTTCCTGCTGCTCTTATCCTCGACGGTGTAATTCCGTTTGCTATTGCCGCAGACTTGAGACAAGGCCCATTGGATAACGCACAGGCAACCGTTAACTATTACGGCATTGCCGACAAGGTGAAGCTGCTGCGTTCCAATGGGCTTCACAATGTACTTCCGGACGAAGTTGACGACATTGTGATTGCAGGTATGGGCGGTATACTTATCTCCGAAATTCTTGAAGATGCACCGTGGATTAAAGATAAAAAATACAAACTGATTCTTCAGCCCCAGTCTCACGACGAAGTCGTACGCAGATGGCTGTGGACAAACGGGTTCGAGCTCCTTGAGCAGGATTGTTGTATCGACGACAAGAAACCATACATCTGTATGTCCGCCGTTTACACCGGTAAGACGCAAGAACACAACCCTGTTGAAGATATGTTCGGGGACTTTTTTTACCGTGAAGATGACGCTTCGGACGCTTTTTGCCAAAAGAAACTCCGTCGTGTCAGAATCAGGATTTCAGCATTAGAGAAAGTTGATCCCGAAAATGAAGAGATCCATTCGTTACAGTATATACTTGACGAGGTGAAGAAATGGTAAGCGTAAGAGATATTTATAATTACCTGAACACCCTTGCTCCTGTCGAAACACAGGAGGAATGGGATAACAGCGGAATGCTTGTCGGTGATATGAACGCTGAAGTCAAGCGAGTCGTTGTTGTACTTGACATTGACGAAAAATCAGTTGAAACAGCAAAAGAAATCGGTGCTGACCTTATAGTGAGTCACCATCCCGTAATTTTTTCAGCAATGAAAAAATTTGTAAAAGGCAGCATACCGTTTGAACTTGCCGCCAACTCAATCAACGCCATCTGTATGCATACTCCCCTTGACATAGCAGACGGCGGTACAAATGATACGCTTGCAGAATTGCTTGGTTTTAAACCATACAAAAAAGAAAATCCGATTATGCGTTTTGCAGACATCGAGGAAACTTCTGCAACGAGTCTTGCGTCACATATAGCCAAAGTTCTCGGAACGACCGTACGTTTTTCCGATACCGGCAGACCTGTGCGAAAAATTGCGATGTGCACAGGCGGCGGTGCTTCGCTGATGTGCGAGACAGGCGATATTGACGCATTCATCACAGGCGATGCAAAGCACAACGATTTCCTTGATGCTCTGAGCAACGGAATAACACTTATTGCTGCCGGACATTTCGAAACCGAATTTCCGGTTGTCCCCGTGATTGCAAAAAAAATGCAGGAACAGTTCACAGATATTGAGATTATTGACATAAAACAGGAAAATCCTGTTAAATTTACGGAGTAATTATGGCACTTGACGGTATACTTTTAAGTCTTGCAAAAAAAGAAATACTTGACGGCGCACAATTCAGTCGCGTTGAAAAAATACACCAGCCCTCACGTGAGGAGCTGGTAATTCATCTGCGCGGTAAAGGCGGAGCAAAAAAACTTCTGCTTAGTGTACGTGCGAACAGTCCGCGAATTCACTTTACTTCTCACGCGCCTGAAAACCCCGCAACCCCGCCGATGTTCTGTATGCTGATGAGAAAGCGTCTTGTTAATGCTGCACTCGTTGACGTAAGACAGTCTGAGCTTGACAGAGTGCTTTACATTGACTTTGATGCGACAAACGAAATCGGTGACAGAGTAAAACTGACTCTTTCAATTGAAATCATGGCAAAACACAGTAACATTATTCTGTTTGACGGTGACGGTAAAATTGTTGATGCACTCAAACGAGTTGACCTGAGTCAGTCAACAGTAAGACAGATTCTGCCCGGTTTTAACTACACTTCCCCTCCCCCACAGAATAAGTTAAATATTACGCTTCATTCAACAGAAAATATACTTACACAGATTAAATCTTATCCGACCAAAACTCTCTCTTCTGCAATTCTCAGTACACTTCAGGGTGTATCTCCACTCACAAGCCGTGAACTTGCAGGCGAAGACAGCGAGCTGTTCGTCGATGAGGTCAGCGACAAATCTTTTGACACGCTCGCCACTTCGATTGACAGCTTAAGAAAAATTGTTCTGAACGGTTCAGGTTTACCGTTTATGCTAAAAGACGAAACGGGCAAACCTGCTGACTTTTCATTTATGCCGATCAAACAGTACGGCTCCAAATATACAGCCGAAGAAAAACTGAGTTTTTCCGAACTGCTTGATGAGTTTTATTTTGAATGTGACCGACTTGACAGAACGCGACAGAAAGCACAGGATCTTGTTAAATTCCTTAATTCTGCGATTGCAAGAATTTCCAAAAAAATCAGTCTTCAGCAAGCTGAACTCAAACAGTGTGCTGACCGTGAACTGTTAAGAATCCGTGCAGAACTTATCAATGCTAACCTTTACCGTTTGGAAAAAGGTGCAGTATACTACGACCTTGAAAACTATTATGATGAAAACCAAACAATACGCATCAAGGCCGATCCTTCAAAATCACCCGCACAGAATGCACAGAAATATTTTAAGGACTACCGTAAAGCCAAAACTGCTGAAACAATGCTGACGGAATTGATTGAGCAGGGAAAGAATGACCTGCAGTATCTTGAAACAGTCGCCGATGCACTTGACCGTGCAACTACGCAGGCTGAGATTGAAGAAATCCGTAACGAACTTGTTGTAAGCGGCTTTATGAAATTCAAGCGCAAGAATAACGCTAAACAGCCGAAACTTCTGCCACCGATGGAATACAGAACGACAGACGGGTTCCGCGTGCTTGTCGGCAGAAATAATATGCAGAATGACAAATTGTCACTCAAAACAGCACAGAAGGGTGATATGTGGTTGCACACGCAGAAATTCCCGGGATCACATGTTATTATCGTGAGTGACGGTCAGGAAATCAGCGATGATGCCATCGTCGAAGCTGCAGAAATTGCTGCATATCACAGTAAAGCAAGAGAGGCAAAACTTGTACCTGTTGACTACACCTACGTCAAGCATCTCAAGAAGCCTCAGGGTGCACCTCCGGGCAAGGTAATATATCACGTTTACTATTCAGTAAACGTCACACCCGACAGGGATAAAATCGAAAAAATGGAAGTAAAATAAATTTTGCCGAAGCATTTCTGCTTCGGCATTTGTTATTTATTTCCTCTGTTATTAAAGTCCTCATCAAGCTTTTCACGCCAATTGTTATCCATAGGTCTGCACTCACGCATATTGCATACTGCAGCCGAAACAGCTGAATAAAGCACCTTAGTACCCTTGCTGTCAGCACGGTAATCGACTGCTCTGTCACGGTCTATGCCAAGGTTGCCTGCAGTTTCAACCGCATCTATGTTAGCACCGATAAAAATAAACTCCCAGCCGTACTTTTCTTTTTCCTTTTTAATCATTCGTCTGACATCAGCAGCAGAGTAACGGTGACTGGCATTTTCCATTCCGTCAGTTGTGATTACAAACATTGTATTCTGAGGTACATCCTCGGGACGAGCATACTTGTGAATATTGGCGACGTGACGAATCGATGAACCGATTGCGTCTATAAGTGCCGTGCATCCTCCTACCGTGTAGTTCTTATCTGTCATTTTTCTTACAGAAGTGAGTGGAACTCTGTCGTGAAGGACTTCAATTTCATATACAAGCAAGGCAGCTTCAAATTCCTCAAGTTCCTCTTTTTGCTGAAGATAATCGCGGGCAATGGATGCCTGTATCTTGAGTGGCTCCACCTGTCCCTCCAGTTCATGTAAAATATCATGAACACGGTTCAGGTTAGCCCTTGTTTCCTCAAGCTTAACCTCCGCTTTCTTCTTCCTTGTTTTATATTTTAATACACCAGCTGCTTCTTCAAATATAGTGCGGCGTTCCTCCGCTTTACTGCTTAAAATCTCTTCTACTTTCCCTTGGCTTATAATTGAAAAAGCTTCCTTCCCAAGTCCTGAATCCATGAATAAATCAACGATGTCTTTCAAACGACATGGTTTTTTATTAATGAAAAAGTCACTGTCACCAGAACGGGTCACCCTTCTTGTGACACTAACTTCATGGAAATCAATCGGAAGGAACTGACTTTCATTATTTAATGTAAGTGTAACCTCTGCAAAGTTAAGAGCCTTTCTGGAGTCACTTCCAGCAAAAATAATATCCTCCATTTTGGAGCCCCTCAACGATTTTGCAGATTGTTCACCCAACACCCAACGGATTGAATCTGTGATATTGCTTTTTCCGCTTCCATTCGG
>JAZNCK010000147.1:0-2364 GCA_045587505.1 Acutalibacteraceae bacterium | reverse complement strand
GGTGAAGTTTGCCTTAAAATTAAAAACAACAGAGGTCGTAGCACCGAAGAACTTTTGAAAATCCTTGCCGCTTGGAAAGAGCAGGCAGAAAAATGCAAGTCCGGTGAGATTACCAAAGATACATACGACGAGTGGCGTTATAATTATCCGAAGTATGACACCACACGCATTTGGGCGAAGGTTCCTTCTCAGGAGTTCAGCGATGCGATGGTCGAAGCCTTCAAAGACAAACTCAAAGATATGTAATTTGAGCAACAAAAAACAGCTATTAGATTTCAAACTAAAATCTAATAGCTCTTAATTTTATTTATGAATAATTTTCAGATGTTGCCAAAACGTTGCCACGAGGACTTTTCAATCCTCAAAAACCCAGTGTTTATGCGGGTTTACAGCGTTTTTGGTATTATTCCCACTCTATTGTTCCGGTCGGCTTCGGGGTGAGGTCGAAAAGGACGCGGTTAATGCCGTTAACTTCATTTGTGATACGGTCTGTAATCTTGTGAAGTACGGAATAAGGAATTTCTTCGATTGTTGCGGTCATTGCATCTTTTGTGTTGACAGCTCTGATAATTGCAGGCCAGCCTTCATAACGGCTGTCATCCTTTACGCCTACACTCTTCATATCAGGTACAACTACAAAATACTGCCATACCTTTACTGCAAGACCGTTAAGGTCAAATTCTTCGCGGAGAATTGCATCTGCTTCTCTGAGAGCTTCGAGTCTGTCTCGTGTGATTGCACCGAGGCAACGTACACCGAGGCCGGGGCCAGGGAAGGGCTGACGGTAAACCATACCGTGAGGAAGACCGAGAGCTTCACCTACAACACGTACCTCATCTTTATAAAGAAGCTTGATAGGCTCAACAAGCTCAAACTCAAGATCTTCGGGAAGACCGCCGACATTGTGGTGTGACTTAACTGCCTTCTTACCCTCTGCCTGCTTGACGCTTTCAAGAATATCAGGATAAATTGTGCCCTGTGCAAGGAATGATATGCCGTCGAGCTTTCTTGCTTCGTCAGCAAAAACATTTATAAACTCAGCACCGATAATCTTGCGCTTCTTTTCAGGGTCGCTTACATCCTTAAGAAGATCAAGGAAACGGTCGGTAGCATCAACATAAACAAGGTTTGCATCAAGTCCGTTTCTGAAAACCTCGATTACGTTTTCACTTTCATTCTTGCGCATAAGACCGTGATTGACGTGTACGCAAACAAGTTGCTTGCCGATAGCCTTGATAAGAAGAGCTGCAACAACAGATGAGTCAACACCGCCGGAAAGCGCAAGAAGTACCTTCTTGTCACCAACCTGCTCGCGTATTGCCTTAATCTGCTCGGCAATAAATTCATCAGCAAGCTCCTTAGTGGTAATACGAGCCATAGTGTCAGGTCTTTTGTTTGAATCCATATAAATTCCTCCCGATATATATTTTAAAAAATTTAACTATACCAATAGGGCAACTGTGCAGTCGCCCTAATAAAAATCAGTTTGTATAATTGTCAAAATAGCCCTGAACAAGAACAACAGGTGTGCCCTTGTCGCCTGAGCCGCTTGTAAGGTCGCAGAGTGAACCGATAAGGTCGGTAAACTTTCTGGGAGTTGTACCCTGAGAAGCCATATTGCCTACAAGACTCTCTTCACCCTTTTCCTTGATTCTTTCGCTTATTGCCTTCTTAAGCTCATCACCTGAAAGATCCTTGAAGTCATTATCTGCAAGGTATTTGAGCTTAAGCTCGTTAGGTGTACCCTCAAGACCCTTTGTATATCCGGGTGATACGCAGGGGTCAGCAAGCTCCCAGATTTTACCCTGAGGATCCTTGAATGCACCGTCACCGTATACCATTACCTCGATGTTTTTACCTGTTTTTTCGATAAGGTACTGCTGAGCTTTATTTACAAATTCATTACAGTTCTTCGGGAAAAGCTTAATCATATCTTCAGTGGATTTGTTTGAACCGAGAAGACCGAAATCAGCATTGAAACCACTACCATCAACTGAATCGGTGAGAATATCATCCATACCGCAGACAATCTTTGCACCTGCAGCCTTAAGAAGACGTTTTGTACGTGCTCTTGTGTGAATATCACAAGTAAGAACACAATCTGTATAATCAAGAATAGCCTTTGCCTGATTTGCAAAAACAACCTCACACTCAGCACCAGCTTCTGTAATAATCTTTGAATAGTAGTCTACATAGTCAACACCTGTAAATTCGTGCTTGTTTTCGCCGAAAAGCTCACGGTATTTTTCAAGTGTTAAAACATCGCTATAAGGATTGATACCTGCCTCATCAACCATATCAAGTGTGATAAGAGCGTTGCCCACCTCATCACTCGGATAGCTTAGCATAAGCACAATTTTCTTA
>JAZNCK010000146.1:0-8273 GCA_045587505.1 Acutalibacteraceae bacterium | reverse complement strand
GATGATATGATTTCATCCGGCGATTCAATGATTGAGGTTGCTACAAAGCTTAAAGAACTCAAGGCTAACAGAATTTACGTATTCTCAGCATTCGGTCTCTTCTGCAACGGTCTTGAAGGATTTGACAAGGCTTATGAAAACGGTCTTATTTACAGAGTTTTCACAACAAACCTTATTTACCGTACACCTGAACTTCAGAAGAGAGATTGGTACGTAGAGGTTGACCTTTCAAAGTATATCTCATATATGGTTGACACGCTCAACCACGATACATCAATCGGCGAGCTCCTTGATCCGGCTGACAAGATCAACAAGCTCCTTGCTGATAAGGGCTTCAGAAAATAAAAAAATTAAAGCAGAGCTTCGGCTCTGCTTTTCGTTTCAGTAAAAAACCGTCCGGAAATCCGGACGGTTCTGATTTATATCGGAATTATTTCTCCTCCTTTTTCTTGTGGAAAAGGATTTTGTCTACAGGGAAGTAGAGGAAGAACTGAAGTGCGGAGCAAATCATCATTGCTGCATTACTTGCAAGAGCATCTGACCAACCCATACCCTGGAATGTTTTGAACAAAGTCGGATTAAGCCATGCTGTAAATAAAATAAGAGCAATTGTGAAAGCGATGTAAATCGGGAGAGCTATTGCAATATTTGCTCCTGAGTTAAATGTCTTCTCTTTGTTAACAAAGAAAGCAACGATCTGTGCAACGATATTTGCTACATTAACGGTAATACAATATCCAAGACCACCTGCTATAATAGCACCGGCTGCGTCCATAGCAACAGGATATTTCAAAACCAAGAAATTAAACTCAGTTGCATACAATTCCTGAACTGCAGGAATGAGAGGGATAAGGTTTGTCAATGCGATCTGTACGATCATTGCCAGTAAACTTACAACGATGAATTTTACAAACTGCCATATGGTTACGATAAGTGAGCCTTTTTCCTCTGCTGCATTATCAATACCTTTTAAGCTGACAGCTTTCTTGTCAGTATTTTTTGTTGCCATAATTTTAAATCTCCTCAAAATGTGATTACGGAATATCCGTCTTTAGTATTCTATCATTATTACAGGAAAAAATCAACCTTTATTTGACAGGAATCATCAACATTGTTTTATTTTCGAGGTAATCTACACTCAGTTCATTTTCCTGCATAATTTCATCAACTGTTGTGTTATACTTACGCGCAATATCCCACACGCTTTCGTCTCCCTGACAGAAATATATAACAAGTGCCGGTTTTCTTGCCTTTTTGCCTGCACCTTCCTGCGTTGCAAGCGAAACGAGAACCTTTTCGCGGACAGCCTTGAACACAAGTGCACTGATGCAGACTTCTGCCTTGAAATCAACTTTGCCGTCACCTGTAAGATTACAAGAGCATCCCGTGATTTCATAAGACGGATTACAGTAGCATTCCGAATCACCCTCAACTGTTCCCGAATACTCAAACTCCGCTTCCCTTTCGCAAAGCACGGGAACACCGTCCGAATCAATAACAACCATACTGACAGGTATTTTACCGATTAAAAACATCTTATCCCCATCAAAACGACATTTTGTCTGAGGATTCAATAATGTGAACGAGTAAATCTTTTTCGGCTTCAAAGATGAAACATCGAGGTTTTCTTTACACATAACTGTATCTTTGACACTACGTGAAATGACATTGAAATCCATTGCTCTGTATTTTGTATCAATGTCCGTTTCGGTAGAATATGCATCCGTGATCACCTTAATACTCTGCTTTGAATAAACAGTAACAACGGCACAAACCTCGGCATTTATATTCATATAACGGTATTCACCGTCGTTGTCCGTTTTCGGTTCAGCATTAAGCTGAGTAGCAGTCAGTTTCACATCTATACGACATTCGTCATTAACTGCTGAAGCCTCGATAATTTCGTTAAAAGGCAAGCTGCAGCATAACGTACAGGTTTCATTCTCACCGTTATCTGCACAGTACACGGCTCTGACTACCAATTCGCCTTTAAGCAGGATTTTGCCTTTAATAATTTTAGATTCATTAAGCACGGGTGCAGCGCACACATCAATCACTTTTCCTATACCGCAGTCGGACTCACCGATACCTTCTACCTGTGTAATTTCAAATGATTTGGACACTACAGCTGAAACACTGTCAATATCCAGACCCTTCTTTTTAAGCTGTATTCCATCTCCGCAAGCATCGGAAATAACCGTATCCTCTCTGCAGGATTTAACCTTAAAATGCACACTTATAACACCGTGTACATCTACACGACGTTTGCTGACTGCACGGCAGTTGACATATTCCGTTTTCGAGTTACAGTCGAGTACTGCATTATCAAAAGCTGAGGACAATTCAGCATATTTCGAAAACGGATAGTCCTGCTCGTAACAGAAAATCTTATTCTTTTCATCTGCGTAAAGAATTCGGATTTTAGCATTACCGTCAGCAGTCGCTCGGTCACCGATAATCTTTGAATTTGAAATACAGGTATGTACCGTACATTTGAGAATACGCATTATATCCGGGCAGTAATCGGGCAGGGTGATGTCACAATCCACACCCTGCTCGATATAATTATCAAAGTATGTTTCCTCGAGTCCTATGCTTCTTGAAGTAAGTTCAATGCTCATATTAAAACCTCTCTTTTTAATTTTCTTTTGAATTATATGAGAGGTTACGGACAAATATGATTATTCAGTCTCTACTTTGCGTATATCTTCAAGAATGCTTTCAAGTGAAAACTTTCCCGGGAAATAAACAGTTCCTGTTTCGATTTTATCCTCACTGATACGATAAAAACCATCAGACGTAGACGGCTTTATCTCGTATCTTTTTACTTTCCCTTCAATCTTAACTGCTGTTATCTCAAGATAATCCACCGCTGAAATTATTTCTCTTTCCATATTCTTTCCTCCTTAACTAAGGCTTAAAATCCAGCCTTTGACTTCGGTCATTATTTCAAAAATTTCATTCTGCTCTCCGTCTGTCGGAAAATTCTTATCAAAAGCATGCAGTGATAAACTCAGTGTTCCGGTAACTTCATCCGACAAACCGCCGATTATATTGAGCATACTGTCTTTTGAAAGGTTGATGCACGATGAAAAATTCAAACTTTTTCTGATAGTGTCTTCCTTAAATGTAACAGTTTCCAACGATGAGCATCCTGCAAACATATTCGCAACATCTGTTGCCGTCTCCATATTGAATTCACCGTCGATTTCTTTGAGGACCTGGCAATTACCAAAAGCTCTTGAATAATCCTGTACTCTTACAGTCTTTCTGAATTTCACTTTTTCCAATAAAGCTGCCTCATTTGCAAAACGAGCCAAAGATATACAAGAGTCGAGATAGCCTAATGTAATCTCCCTGACAGATTTACAGCTTTCAAACGCACTTGCAAAAGTGGTCACATTGTGAGTGTTTTTCAAAGTTATTTTTTCAATTCCGTTTTTGGAAGAAAAAACAGAAGCAAATGAAGTGACACTCGTCACATCAATACCTACCTCTCTAAGATTTGTAGAAAAGCTGTTCGTAGAAAATGCCGTGATTGATGACGTATCCAACATCGGTAATGAATAAGGCTGAGTGCCACCTGCCCACAAAGCCTGATTTGGTAATTTCATTGTACTGACAGCATAATCTACCATATCCCAGTAATCCGCCTTGGGTTGCACTTCATCCAAAGTGCTTTCAAGGTCAGATATACGATCTGAAAACTCTTTTACTGTTTTGTCATGAGCAGTGTTCAGTACAGCAATCTCCTCATTTTTCATTCTGATAGCTTCTTGTGTACGTTCATTTGCAGCAACAATCTCTTCACCGAGCTGAAGCTTCTCCTTTGCATGATCTGACTTCAACTGAGCAATTTCATCTCTGAATTCAAGATAGGCCTGATTAAAGCATTCCTCCCTGAATCGGTCGAAAATAACCTCAGACGGACTAAAAGTCTTGTACTCCTCCGGCAAAAGGCTTTCTTTAACAATAATGTTTACCTTATCTGACGTTATAACTTTTGTACCGTCAAAACCTATAACAGCAAGTTCAAACTCACCTTCTTCGGTAAGAACTTCCCACGGAATGCTGACACGATTAGCAACAACTTCAATGATGTAATACTGCTGTTTTAAATTACGAAAAACTGCGGCTTTTGAATCAAAACATCGCCAATTACGGTCAAAATGAAAACGCAGACAAAGAGTTTCGTTTGCATTTGCTGCAAGTAAAAATCTGTCCGCACCAACAAGACGCTGTTTTTCAAGCATTAAATCGTAAGTAATCATTTTTTCTCCTTATCTACCCCCATAGCACCACACTATATATTATAGAGAACATTTGTTCTGTTTGTCAACTGTTTTTTTCTTTACAATCGTAAATTTTTAGTGTATTATATAGAGGTAGTTTTTAGAAAAGAAGGTAAGGCTATGGAAATGGTAAAACTTACCCCATCTGTTGCAGACAACATCTGGGGTGGCACAAGACTGATTGAAGAATACGGTATCAAAACCGATAAAAATCCTGCCGCAGAGGCATGGGTACTTTCCTGTCATCCTGCAGGTCCCTCAACCGTACAGAACGGCAAATACGAGGGAAAAACTTTAAATGAGGTTTATCTTGAAGACAAGTCTATCTGCGGTAAAAAGGGCGATAGATTTGAATTTTTCCCACTTCTCATCAAATTCATAGATGCAAAGCAGAATCTTTCAATTCAGGTGCATCCTGATGACGAGTATGCGATGCGTGTTGAGGGTGAATATGGCAAAACTGAAGCATGGTATATCCTTGACTGTGACCCTGATGCCGAGCTTATTCTCGGTTTCAACCGTGAGGTAAGCGTTGAGGAATTCAAAGAAGCTGCAAAGAGCGAAGCGATGATGGATATCTGCAACAGAATCAAGGTAAAGAAAGGTGATCTTTTCTTTATTGAGTCAGGTACAATGCATGCTATCTGCAAAGGAATCCTTCTTGCAGAGGTTCAGCAGAATTCCAATACAACATACAGAATTTACGACTACGGAAGACTCGGAAACGACGGCAAGCCCCGTGAGCTTCACGTTGACAAAGCAGCAGATGTTACCAACCTCTGTCCCCCTGCCCTTTCAGATGCAAGCGAAAGAAAAACTGAAAAGTTCGACAACGCAACACGTGCTGAGCTTACTAAGTGTGATCTCTTTGCAATGTACAAACTCGATGTTGAAGGTAAGTACACTGCAGTTGCAGGCGACGATAGCTTTGTTTCCCTCCTCTGTCTTGAGGGTAACGGTACCGTCAAGTGCGGTGGAACCGAATTAACGCTTACAAAAGGTGAAAGCATTTTTATTCCTGCATCAAGCGGTGAATACATAGTTGAGGGTAAGTTGGAGATACTTGAAAGCACATTATAAAAAGATCAAGTCGGCAAGTTTTTACTTTGCCGACTTAGATTTTATTTGAGATACGCTTCCAATCTGTATATCGGTTGGCCGAGGTCTGAGAAGCGTTTTTCATATTCAGTTACGATATTTCCCTCAAAATCTGAATTATGCAGATCAAGAGAAATATTTTTAAGTGTAAATCCGTAGTTTGAAAACTCACCGATTGAGTACTCAAAGAAATGCATATTGTCCGTCTTCTGGTGAATTTCACCCTGAGGGACAAGCATCATCTCATAAAGTTTCAGAAAATTTCTGTTTGTCAGTCTGTGGTTAGCATACTTCTTTTTCGGAAACGGACAAGAAAAGTTCAGATAAATTCTTTCGATTGTGCCGTCCGGAATAAAACAAGGCAGATATTCTGCTCCACCGCTGATAAAATAGACATTTTTAAGTCCTGCTTCAAGCACCTTTTCACATGCCTGAACAATTACATTTGCACTTTTTTCAACAGCTATGTAGTTGATACCGGGATTGCGTTTTGCAATCTCACAGATAAACTGGCCCTTACCACAACCTATTTCCATCTGAACCGGGTTTGTATTACCAAAAATTTCGGTATAATTGAAATATGATTTATTCACAATAGCCGTACTGAAGTTTTTATCATCTGAATAGGCTTTGAAGAGGATTTCCTTACAATCTTCAAGTCTTGATTCAAGATTTTTCTTTCTTCTCATTCTCATAGGATTCACCGTCCGTAATTCATTCGGTTTATTTTACTCTATTTTAATCCCTTCGTCAACTCTTTACTTGACAAAATAATAAATTCAAGATATAATCACTAACAATAACTGTGACGGGAAAAAGTAGTACAGTTGCGAAGCAAAGAGAGTTTTCGGACGGTGTAAGAAAACATGAACGCTGTGTGAAATACCTCCCCGAGTTGTGTACCGAACTAACAGTAGGCTACACCGTGTGCGCACGTTAAAGCGTAAGGGTACTTATGAACCCGCTGAGGTCATACTTGTGAGGGTATGATAAATAGAGGTGGTAACACGGTAATTCGTCCTCTGTCAATAATGACAGAGGTTTTTTCTGTCACAAAACGTAAAATCAGAAAGGATAAAAATTATGAAAATCTATGATGAACTCGTAGCAAGAGGTCTTATAGCTCAGGTTACGGACGAAGATGAAATCAAAGAACTTATCAACAACGGTAAAGCTGTTTTTTACATCGGCTTTGACCCTACAGCTGACAGTCTCCACGTTGGTCACTTTATGGCACTTTGACTTATGAAGAGACTGCAGATGGCAGGCAACCGTCCGATCGCTCTGCTTGGTGGCGGTACAGGTATGATCGGTGACCCGTCAGGTCGTTCCGATCTTCGTAAAATGCTTACAAAGGAAGATATCGATCACAACATCGCTTGCTTTAAAAAGCAGATGAGCCGTTTCATCGAATTCGGTGAAGATAAGGCTATGATGGTTAATAATGCAGACTGGTTGCTTGATCTTAACTATGTTGATGTGCTTCGTGAAGTCGGCACATGTTTCTCTGTTAACAATATGCTTCGTGCTGAGTGCTATAAGCAGAGAATGGAAAAGGGACTCAGTTTCCTTGAGTTCAACTATATGATCATGCAGAGTTACGACTTCTATCACCTTTTCAAGGAATACGGTTGTAATATGCAGTTCGGTGGAGATGACCAGTGGTCAAATATGCTCGGCGGTACCGAACTTATCCGTAAAAAGCTCGGCAAAGATGCGTATGCAATGACAATTACTCTCCTTATGAATTCAGAGGGTAAGAAAATGGGTAAAACTGCATCAGGCGCAGTATGGCTTGATCCTGAAAAGACTAGCCCGTACGAGTTCTATCAGTACTGGAGAAATGTTGGCGACCAGGATGTTCTCAAGTGCATCAGAATGCTTACATTCCTTCCGCTTGAAGAAATTGATGCAATGAATGACTGGGAAGGCAGCCAGCTTAATGAGGCAAAAGACATCCTTGCTTATGAGCTTACAAAACTTGTTCACGGTGAAGAAGAGGCCGAGAAAGCACGTGAAGCCTCAAAGGCACTCTTCGGCGGCGGAATGGACAGTACAAATATGCCGACAACAACTCTTGCTGATGAAGATTTTGTTGATGGCAAAATTGACATTCTCGAGGCACTTGTTAAGACGGGTATCACAAAATCACGCGGTGAAGGCAGAAGACTTGTTCAGCAGGGCGGTGTTTCTGTTGACGATAACAAGGTAACGGATATCGGTCTTTCATTCACACAGGACGACCTTAAAGCAAATGCTGTTATTGTTAAAAAAGGTAAGAAAGTATTCCACAAGATCCAGGCATAATAAATACGGGAGGGCGTTGAACGCTCTCCCCTTTTTAATAGCAAAAGCGGTATGGTTTTCACCATACCGCTTTAATTGTGTTATAAGGTAAATTATTTTGCTACGCCTTTACCTGTTACCTGATCAATTACCATTGTTCCCTTTGCTACGGACTCAATAACTGACTTGTCGTTATTGTTGATAACTGCTCGTGAACCTTCAACGTTTGCTGCAAGCTTCTGAACCCCGCTCAACGGGCTTGTTTCACCTGAGATTGAGTTGAATACTACCAATGCATCTGTTGCGTCAACTGCTGCGTTACCGTCTACGTCACCGTAGATAAGGATTACATATGTATCAATTACGTCACCTGTCTTTGCTGACTTGACTGTAACTGTTGAGCCTGTTCACATGTAACGGCTTGTTGTCATGTTGTACTCAAGTGTTACGTTCTCGTATGATACAAATGTCTTCTGGAATACTGCCTTTGTAAGTCTCGGCTGGAGACCGATGATGTACTTTACTCCACCCTGTGTCTTGAACTGTGCTGTGCCGATTGCTTCAAAGCGCTCTACATACTCTGGCTCTGTCTGCTTG
>JAZNCK010000145.1:0-3043 GCA_045587505.1 Acutalibacteraceae bacterium | reverse complement strand
GTCAGCAGAACAAGAAGACAGCGTTCAGTTATAAAGGGTCTTATCGATAGTGCTAAGTCAGCTACAAAAGGCCAGCTTCTCAATGCATTTAAGCAGGTTTCCGGTTATCTCAGAACGGGATACTCGCAGTCAGAAGTATTTGGTCTTGTTGCTCAGGCAGTTGCCCATAATTGGATGGACTTCGAAATGGTAGAACTTGTTTTGCCAAATGAAGATTTTGTCGACAGAGCAACTTCAAGAATTAACGGTCAGGACAGTTGGGTTGTTGACTATGCTCTTTGTGCTCAGAAGCTACAGATGGCTTTGTATGATGAAACCAATATAGTTCTTGATGCAGACAGAAAGAGTGTTCTCGATCTTGTAACAAACAGAAGACCTACAACAACCAGACCACAGTATAATAATTCTTCAAACGGTAATAACAACTCGAACAATAACAATAACATGAATAATAACTCTGATGACAATAACAACGGAAATAATTATATTCCACCGTCAAGCAGTGTGACCGGAGATATTGTCACTGATGTAGACAGTTCTTCAACTATACCGGATGTATCTGTTTCGCAGACTGAATCTGCTTCAAGGCCAACGTTTACAATGCCTACTTTTGATATTCCCGGAGTCGGCGAGGACCGTACTCAAGCCGCAACAGATAATGTACAGAATAGTGAAACTGAATAAAAATAAGGCTCTCTTCGGAGAGTCTTATTTTTTTAAAAATTTTTCTTGAGTTATTTACTATTGTGTTGTACAATTTATTTATTAATTATTCGGAGTTTGTTATGACTGTTTTAAATGTTCAGAATTTATCGTTTTATTTTGGAGAAAGAGAATTATTCTCAAATGTAAATTTTGATATAAATGAAAAAGAAAAGGTTGGTTTCATAGGTTCAAACGGTGTCGGTAAGACTACGCTGTTTAAACTAATCCGCGGAGAATATGAGCCAACGGATGGTGTTATTGTTAAGTCTAAGGATGTTGCTGTGGGATATATGGAACAACACACCTGCAGTGAAAAGGGCAGAACTTTATATGAAGAGATTTTAAGTGTTTTTGATTATCTTTCTGCAATGGAGAAAGAAATTGAAGAAATTAACAGATGCCTTGTTAATGGTATCGGAGATGCGGACCACTATATTAAATTACAGGATGATTTAACAGAAAAGTTTCAGAATGATGGTGGTCTGACTTATAAAAGCAGGGCTAGGAGTGCTTTGCTTGGTCTTGGATTTGAAGAATCTGACTTCAATATGACGACAGATAAATTATCCGGTGGTCAGCGTTCAAAGGTTGCGCTTGCTAAACTGTTGTTATCTAAGAGTAATTTGTTGTTGCTTGATGAACCAACTAACCATCTTGATATCAGTTCAGTTGAATGGCTTGAAAGCTTTTTGAAAAATTACAACGGATCTGTATTTGTAATTTCACATGACAGATATTTTCTTGACAGGATTACAGATAAAACTGTTGAACTTGAGAATCGTAAGGTCAGATGTTATAAAGGTAATTATTCAAATTTTTTAATTAAGAAAAAAGCTGAACAAAAAGCTATCGAAGATAAATATGAATGTGATATAAAAGAAATTGAGCGTCTTGAAGGCATTGTTGCTCAACAGAGGCAGTGGAACAGAGAAAAAAACATTAAGACTGCTGAGAGTAAACTTAAGCAGATTGAACGCATAAAGGAACAATTAGTTGTGCCTGACAGTAGAGTTGAACGTATACGTGTAACTTTTGAGCCGAAATTTATCAGTGGTAATGATGTTATAATCGCTGATAATCTTGCTAAAAACTTCGGTGATAAAAAAATATTTGAAAATGTCAGTTTCCATATAAAAAGAGGGGAAAAAGTTTTTTTACTCGGAGATAATGGTTGTGGTAAAACAACGCTTCTGAAAACTCTTATGGGTGAGCATAAGCAATCGTACGGCAATTTTATTTTTGGCGAAAATATTTCCAAGGGATATTTTGATCAGGTTCAGGCTAAGCTTGATCTCAATAAAACAGCTATCGAAGAAATCTGGTCTGCTTATCCTCAGATGACGCAAACTGCAATTCGCAACTCTTTAGCGGCCTTTCTTTTCAAGGGTGACGATGTTTTTAAACTTCTCAAAGAATTAAGTGGCGGTGAAAGAGCGAGGATTGCGCTGTTAAAGCTGATGCTTGGTGGATTTAACCGGGGTTTACTTGATGAGCCCACTAATCATCTTGATGCATTTGCGCGAGAAGA
Organism: Acutalibacteraceae bacterium; assembly: GCA_045587505.1. Taxonomy (GTDB): domain Bacteria; phylum Bacillota; class Clostridia; order Oscillospirales; family Acutalibacteraceae; genus CAG-488. The sequence goes on along the minus strand of JAZNCK010000145.1, from coordinate 810 downwards.
GCTTGAAAACACACTTATAAATTACAGTGGTACTATGTTAATTGTTTCACATGACAGATACTTTATAAATAAACTCAGTTCGCGTATACTTGAACTTAATGGAAACGGCATTACCGAATATCTGGGTGACTATGATTATTATTATGAGAAAAAAATGCTATCAAAAAGCATTCCTGGAATTGTAAAAAGTGTTGATGTTCCGGTAAAAGTAAATGATTATAAATTAAAAAAAGAACTGGCAGCGGAACAGCGAAGACTTAAAACAAAGCTGAAGAAAACTGAAGATATGATAAGTTTGCTCGAAAATGAGATTTCTGAAATTGAGCAACTTATGAACTCAGTGGAAGTTCAATCAGACTATGAAAAACTGCTCGAATGTACACAGAAACTTCAGCTTAAAAATGATGAATTAAATGAACAGTATCTCATATGGGAGGAAGTTCAGGAAAAAATAACAGATTAGCGGAGGGTAATATGAAATTAGGAATTACACTTTATAATTTTCACAGCATTATTGATTCATTTGAAGATCTGGATTCAGTTCTTGCAAAGCTTTCTGAGATTGGAGTAGAGGTTGTACAGGTTTCGGGCATTGGTAAATTGGACAACTATGAGGTAGCTAAGTACTGCAAAAAACACAATATGGAAGTTTGCCTTACACATGTTCCTCTTGAAAGAATTCTCGAGGATACAGATGCGCTTATTCAAGAGCATAAAGCACTTGGTTGTAATACAATCGGACTTGGCTGGAGTCCTGAAAAATATCGCTCGGTTGAGGGAAGTCGGGAGGCCAAGCGGTCTTAGGAAGAC
>JAZNCK010000144.1:0-3877 GCA_045587505.1 Acutalibacteraceae bacterium | reverse complement strand
GAGGAGTTTGCCGTTTTCGTCTCTTTTTCTGAACTCTGTTGCAAGATTACCGATGCCGTTGCTCATCTGAAGATTGTTGATACAGCCGAAACCTGAGTTATCAAAAATGAGAACATTTATCTTTGCGTTTTCCTGAATTGAAGTTACAAGTTCTGAGTGAAGCATGAGATAACCACCGTCACCGCAGAAAGCATAAACTTCTTTGTCGGGATGGGCAAGTTTCGCACCGAATGCACCAGCAATCTCATAACCCATGCAGGAATAACCGTATTCCATGTTATATGTATAAAGACTTTCGGAAGTCCACATTCTCTGCATATCACCGGGAAGTGAACCTGATGCTGCAACAGCAACAGCATCTTTATCAATGTTGTTTCGGATATATGCAAGAGCCTGAGTCTGAGTCAGAGCTGAACCGTACATCTCAACAAATTCGGGAATTGTCTTGTCATAACGTGCTTCGATAAGAGGCTTGAAGTTTTCATCGTATGTATAAGATGAAAGCATTTCCATTTCATCATTCCATGCTTTTTTAGCATTGTCATATTCATCTGTATATTCTGATTTGTAGCCTTTTGCTGAAAGAACTTCGGTAAGTTTAAGAAGTGTTGCTTTTGCATCGCCAACAGCCTTTGTCGCACCGAGTTTATAGGCATCAAAACGGGATGTATTTATTGCAACAACTTTCTTTTCGGGATAAAGTGACTTTGAAGCTGTTGTGAAATCGGAAAATCTTGTACCGATACCGATGATACAGTCTGCAATCTTTGCAACATCGTTACCTGATGAGTTGCCAGTAACACCGATACCGCCCATATTGTAACGGTTTGATGAGAATGTTGCACTCTTACCTGCCTGAGTTTCACCGTAAGGAATGTTGAATTTTTCGCAGAAATCAATAAGTGCCTGACCTGCTTCGGAATATCTTACACCGCCACCACAGATAACCATTGGTTTCTTTGAAGATGCGATAACTTCAGCAATATCCTCGATTTCTTCATCGGGGGCTGTAACTCTTGTTATTCTGTGAACTCTCTTTCTGAAAAATTCTTCGGGGTAATCGTATGCTTCACCCTCAACATCCTGACAAAGTGATAGACACACAGCACCTGTGCAGGAGGGATCTGTGAGCACTCTCATTGCATTTATCATAGCCGACATAAGCTGTTCGGGACGGGCGATTCTGTCCCAATATCTGCAAACGGGCTTGAATGCGTCATTAGTTGTAATTGCCAGAGAATAAGGCTGTTCAAATTGCTGAAGAACAGGGTCGGGCTGACGGGTTGAGAATGTGTCAGCAGTAAAGAGAAGAAGAGGTACATTATTAACAGTAGCAGTTGCTGCCGCTGTTACCATGTTTGCAGAACCCGGTCCTATAGATGAAGAACAAGCAATAATCCTTCTTCTGTTGTTTTCTTTTGCATAAGCAGTTGCTGCGTGAGCCATACCTTGCTCATTCTTACCCTGATAAACGCGAAGTGAACCTGGGTTTTCGTCAAGAGCCTGACCGAGGCCCACAACAATACCGTGTCCGAAAACGGTAAAAATACCGTCTACAAACTTATTTTCCTTACCGTCGAAGGAAACATACTGATTGTCAAGAAATTTTACAAGTGCCTGTGCCGTTGTCATTACGGGCATATGATTGCCTCCTTAAATTTATTCTTTTGTGAGCCATTCATGCTCGGGGGAAACAAATCTTGTTGTTTTATACCATGGATCACCGTCAAGATGACGGATCATCCACACATAATACATATTGTATCCGGGAGCTACAACCTGCTGATGGTCTTCACCGTCGTGAATGAAGCAAGCAGAAGAATCAATGCTCTTATACACTTCATCAGCATTGAAGCAAGCTCCGAAACCCTGCGGTTTATCGAATCTGTAATAGTAAACCTCAGGCTGAGGATGATGATGCGGCGGATAACTGGACCATCTGCCGGGTTTATTGAAAACTTCGCCCATTACCATATTTGAATAGGGTGCATTGTCGGGATCAAACATTGTTGAAACAACTCTGTGTCCTGCACCGTCCCACTGTCCTTTACCGAATTCCTGATAGAGACAATTATCGGGATTATAGAAAACCGTATCAAATTCTTTGTCATTATCAGTCTGCTGAATTACAATTTCGCTGTCTTCATCGGCAGTAACTGTGAAAGATGTATTCTTTGAAGCATGAATACAACAAGGTTTCATTTCAAAGGGATCTTTTCTTTTTCCGCTTTCTTTGTTGCCGTTCCATTCAAAAGTGACTGCACCTGCCACAAGCAGAACTGCTGTTTCGTTATCCTTTTCGCAAAATGAAATGCTCTCCCCAGCTTTAAGGTATTTAACCTTAATGGTCATAAGCATATCGGCATTTTTACCATTCATTTCGCACAGGATTTTTTCGTTATTTTCATTTAAAACGGGGACTTCAAACATCTATATACCTTCTTTATCGTTAGTTATATCACCGTTGCCGTTTATTGGGATTGCCTCACCTGAATATGTATGCATTTACACTCAATGCGTATATTCCAACAACAAGAGCGAGGACACAGATTTTAAGCACGGACAACCATCTCTCCGTAAAGAGCCTTTTCCTCTGCAATGAATTTTTCAACAGCTTCGAGTGAAGGCATTGCTGCTGAACAGCTGTGAGCAGAAACAAGCATTGATGCAGAAGCAGAACCGTATTCAAGTGCATCAATGATTTCACATCCGTCGATAAGAGCTCTTATGAAAGATGATGCGTAACCGTCGCCGCCACCGAAGCCTTTGAGCATCTTAACAGGGAAAGGTTTGATTGAATAGCTGTTGCCGTCATTGGTGTATGCAGTTGAGCCGTCTTTACCGTGCTTGATAACAACTATCTTTGCACCATAGGAACACCAGAGTTTTGCACTTTCTTCGTCTGATGAACATACACCTGTTATAGCTTCTGTCAGGTCAAATTCCTCACGGGAACCGAGGATTATATCTGCATTTTTTGCTATAACCGAATAGTAAACGGAGATTTCATCCTTATTCTTCCATGTGTAGGAACGGTAATCTATATCGAAAATGAGAGGAACGTTATTTTTCTTTGCAAGCATCATAGCCTTGAGTGCAGCTTCTCTTGAGGGGGACTGGCAAAGAGCTGTACCAGAAATCAGAAGAGCTTTTGTTCTCTTGATGTAATCTTCGTCAACATCATCAGGATGAAGCATAAGGTCTGCAACACCTTCACGGTACATAAGGATGCTGCTTTCCGTGGGGCTTTTGATTTCAGTAAAAGTAAGACCTAAGTTTTCACCGTTTGTGCAACGTGTGATATGGCTTACATCAATACCGTCATTTTTGAAATAATCAATTACATAATCACCGAACTGATCATCTGAAACCTTGCCGATAAAGCCGACTTTCTTGCCGAGTCTTGCCATTCCTACTGCAATATTTGCAGGTGAACCGCCAACGTACTTATTGAAATTACTGCTCTCGGACAGGGGTTTGTTCATGTCTGTGGGGTTAAAGTCAATTGCAACTCTGCCAAGAGGTATAAGGTCAAATTCTTTACTCTGGTCAAAATCGATGTATTTCATTTTTATCTCCTTACCGTCGTATAACATCTTTACGACAATTTTTGTTTAATACAGTTTCATTAAATTGTTAAAAAACAGACAAAAACAAGGTCTGTCAATACAAAATTTTTATTTTCTTACACATATATTATAAAATTTTACAACAATTCAAATCAAGTCAAATGTATTGCAAATTATAGACAAATATTGCGATTATTTATTATAAACGATTATAATTTCATATAAAAAAACACCGTAGGAAAACGGTGCTTTTAAGTCATGTATTTTTTCTGTAATCATACGGTGTCATATTCATTATCTGTGCAAAA
>JAZNCK010000143.1:0-42117 GCA_045587505.1 Acutalibacteraceae bacterium | reverse complement strand
CATAAGTCCGCACATCGCCATAAGCGACAGCAGTCCGACAGTCTTTATGGAGACTGTCTTGCCGCCTGTATTGGGACCTGTTATAACGATAGTGTCAAAGTCTTTGCCGAGCTGAATGTCGACGGGAACAACCTTTTTCTTGTCAATAAGCGGATGCCTTGCACGGCGCAGCTCAATAATGCCGTCGCCGTTAATTTCAGGCACGGACGCTTTCATCGCGTACGCAAGCTGAGCCTTTGCAAAAATAAGGTTAAGTTCAACTGCACACTCATAGCTGCTCTTGATTGCGTTTGCAAAACTGCCGACAGTTGCAGAAAGCTCGGAGAGAATACGGTCGATTTCATCCTCTTCCTGATTTTTGAGCAGTTTAATCTGATTGTTTGCCTCAACGATCGGCATAGGTTCAATAAAGATAGTCGCGCCGCTTGCCGACGAGTCGTGAACAAGACCGGGAATTTCACTGCGGTACTCGTTTTTGACAGGGACAACGTAACGACCGTTACGCATAGTGATTATGTTGTCCTGGAGATATTTTGAATAATTTGAATTATGAGTAAATTTGCCGAGCTGTTCGCGGACTTTACTTTCCTGTGCCTTTATTTTACGCCTGATATCTGAAAGCAGGGGAGAGGCGTTATCGGCAATTTCCTCTTCGGAAATGATGGCATTTGTGATTGTTTCTTCAAGGAATTTGTTCGGAACAAGTGCGGAAAAATAAACATCAAGTATTGTAGCAACGCCCTCGTTTGTGCTTCTCCAGTTGATGATGTTTCTGATAACACGAAGAACACCTGCAACGTCGAGCAGCTCACGCAGACTAAGTGTACTGCCTGCATCTGCCCTGAAAAGAGCATTGTTAACATTGGTCAGTCCGCCAAAAGACGGACCGCCGAAACGAGCAAGGAGCATATGTGCATCCTTTGTCTGATTCATAAGTGCCTGTGCACCGTCAAGATCAGCAACGGGCACAAGTTCAAGAGCCGCAAGACGTGCATCTTCACAGGATGTATGACTTGCAAGCATTTCAAGAACCTTATCCAGTTCAAGCGATTTATGATGTCTGTTCATATCGCTATCCTTTCATAACTTTATAAAAATCTAATGTTTTGAATTTCTTTGCTGTCTGTGTCAGCAGGAAGTTTTCTGTTATGTCTGCAAGGAATTGCATACTTTCTTCAGGCAGGGTAAAGGAAAACAGTTTTGCATTTTCAACATAACAGATGTGTCTCATTGCAGAAAGAACACCGTTGGTCAATGCAACGCAGGTGTGGTCTTTGACGCATTTTTTGCAGAAAATCTGACCCTCCACCGGACTGAAAAACATTCCGTTATCCGTAAATTCGCTACAGTCACCGCAGGCAACGAGGTCGGGCATATAACCCGAGAGCGTCATCATCCTCAATTCAACAATAGCCTTGAGCTGAGCGTGAGGGCGCTTGTTTTTTGAAAGCATATGTAAAGCGTTGAGAACGAGTTTAAGGTATTCGTCAGCATCGTCCTCAACGGGGGCAAGTTCACCTGCGAGTTCGCAGAAATACTGTGCGAGTGAAAGTGCCTCAATATCATTTCTCAGGTCAAAGAAGATTTCCAACGGCTGTGCCTCGTCAATTGAGTAGGCATCCTTGCCGCGATAGATTGAAAACTTACCGTATGCAAAGAGTTGAGTTGCACTCTGTGATTTGCTTTTAATCCTCTTTGCACCGCGGACAAATGCACGCAGCACACCGTAGTCACGGGTGAGCAAGGTGACGAGGCGATCATCCTCGCCCGTCTGTTGCTCCCTTATTATCAATCCGTCCGTGCTCAGTTTCATTGGCAGTCTCCTGTGAAATGTGTTTGTATTGCAGATAGTCGCAAATCTTACCGCTTTGTGCAAATTTATCCCATGCGGCAAGTTCTTTAAAGTTTGTATTCATAAAAGATCCCTCCAAATAGAGTATTTGCAGGGAGGGATTTTTTATTAGATTTTAATCAAGACCAAAATTATGAATTAACCCTTCACGGTTTCTCCAACCCTCTTTTACTTTAACCCAGCAACGAAGGTTGATTTTGCACATAAAGAATTTTTCCATATCCTCACGTGCTCTTGTGGAAACACGCTTGAGCATAGCTCCGCCTTTGCCGATAATAATACCCTTGTGGCTCTCTTTTTCGCAATAGATAATTGCTTCAACATCCATAATATCGCTGTCGTCGCGTTCACGCATTTTTTCAATACTGACAGCAACGCCGTGAGGGATTTCACGGTCGAGATTACGAAGAAGCTTTTCTCTTATCATCTCTGCGGCAATTACTCTTTCAGGCTGGTCAGTGAGTGTATCTTCGGGGAAGAAGAAAACACTTTCCTCTGCAAGTTTTGAAAGCTCGTCAAGCAGAGCATCCATATTGATACCTCGCATTGCCGAAACGGGTACTATTGCCTCAAAGTTATATACCTGTGAAAGCTCGGCAATTCTTGCCATAAGAACTTCCTTGTCGGGAAGTGTGTCAACCTTATTGATTGCAAGAATTACGGGCATTTTGAGTTTTTTAAACTTTTCAATCAACTCAATCTCGGCAGGACGCAGCTCACCCTGCGGTTCAACAACAAACAGACAAGCGTCAACGCCTGCAACGCTGTCGCTGACTGCCTGAACCATTTTTTCACCGAGCTTGGTTTTTGGTCTGTGGAAACCGGGCGTGTCGGTGAATACAAGCTGTGTATCACCCTGAGTAAGCACACCCATGATCTTTGTACGTGTTGTCTGCGGTTTTTCCGAAACGATAGCGATTTTCTGGCCGAGCAAACGGTTGAGTATTGAAGATTTGCCGACGTTCGGGCAACCTACAATCGCAATAAATGCGGTTTTAGTCATCAGATTTCCTCCGTATAGTAACTGTCACTTCTTTTAAGTCCGAGCTGTGTAAGCACAGCTTCTTCTTTTTCTCTCATACGTACCATTTCAAGTCCGCCGTTTTCATGGTCATAGCCAAGCAAGTGGAACATCGAATGAACCGTAAGGAATGCAATCTCACGCTGTAGAGAATGATCGTAGAGTTTTGACTGCATAATGGCGTGTTCGATTGAAATAACAATATCGCCGAGCATTTTTGCACCTGTATCGTGATTTATGTCATAGACACCGTTTTCACCGAGAGGGAAAGAAAGTACGTCTGTACTGTTATCCACGTTGCGGAATTCTTTGTTAAGTGCGTGGATAGTCTCATCGTTTACAAATCTGACGCTGATTTCAGCAGAACCTTCAAAATTTTCATTAATAAGCACTGCGTTGCAGCAACGTCTGACAAGCATTCTTACACCTGTCGGAATTCGTATGTCTTTCTGGTCGTTTGTGATAATTACTTTGATTTTGTCTGTCATTTTCTTTTCCTTGCCTCCTCGTATTTTTCGTACGCCTTGATAATATCCTGCACAAGTTTATGACGTACGACGTCCTTTTCAGAGAAATGTACTATTTTCACATCGTCAACATTTTTAAGAATTCTTGTTGCCTCAACAAGTCCCGAGCGTTTGCCGTCAGGCAGGTCAATCTGGGTGACGTCACCCGTAACAACCATTTTGGAATTGAAGCCCAGACGGGTAAGGAACATCTTCATCTGTTCGGGTGTGGTGTTCTGTGCCTCGTCAAGGATAACAAAACTGTCGTCAAGTGTTCTGCCTCGCATATAAGCAAGGGGAGCAACTTCTATGCTGCCTCTCTCCTGATAACGCTGAAAATTTTCTGCACCGAGCATATCGAAAAGTGCATCATACAGCGGACGGAGATACGGGTCGACTTTCTGTTGCAGGTCACCGGGCAAGAATCCTAATTTCTCGCCTGCTTCAACTGCAGGTCGGGTGAGAATGATACGGTTGATTTCCTTAGCACGGAAAGCACTGACAGCCATCGCAACAGCAAGGTAAGTTTTACCTGTACCTGCAGGGCCGACACCGATAGTGATTGTGTTTTCATCAATTGCACGGACATATTTTTCCTGTCCGATAGTTTTAGGTTTTACGGGTTTACCTTTTGTGGTGATACAGATACAGTCGCCTCGCATCTGTCCGAGCTTATCTTCAGCACCGTCATCAACAAGAGATGTTACGTAACGTACATTCTGCTCGTTGAGAGCTTCACCTTTATTGATAAGGCTGAGCAATCCGTTGATTGCCCTTACGGCAAGAGCAACGTTTTCTGCTTCACCGCTTACCTTCAGGTCAGTGCCACGGCATACGACGTTGACTGAATACTTTTTCTCAATCAGTTTTATGTTTTCGTCAAAACTGCCAAACAGGCTGACAGCTTGTTCCATACGGTCAAAATTGATTATCTGTTCAAACAAAAAGACAACCTCGCTTTGTTGGGATTGTGATAACGGCAGATTCTTATAATATTAGTCTCCACTAAACTGTATTATAGCATACATATCGCGAAAAGTCATTTAAAAAACAAAATTTTGCAATAAATTTTGCACATATTTTTATGTACTCATTTATATAAAATGTCAATCGGGGTTAAATTTTGGTGAAAACAATATTGACTATGTGTTATAAATTTGGTATTATTACATAGGTAGGGGGGATAGTTATGAGCAAGAAGAACAGCAATGAAATTGATAATGCATCAATCAAACAAAAACTTACCCTTCCGTGGCTTATAATTTCTATCGCATCGATGGTTTCTTTTCTGGCTTTTCTTATTGCAATGTTTTTCCAGTTCTATACAGCAGTCTTTTTTGCAATATTCCTTGTTGTGATTGCGTCAGCTGTTTTTCTGGACGGAATTCATAAGAAAAAGCAGAATTATGTTTCGGGTAACATCAATTTTATAATGGCAATCCTTTGCGTGATTTGTGCAATGGTTGTTGTCGGGATGTAATTTTAAAATCGGTTCAAAGGTAATTTGATAAAATTGCCTTGAAATAAAACTTTAATGGGAGTAATGTAAAATGAAAGAGACAATTATTAAATCCGTTACAGCTATCCTTTGTGTTGTAGCTCTCTGCATCACATCATCAGTAGCTGTAGGCAATTACAGTGATGCTATCAAGGAAGCAGCAAAACTCGCAGGTTCAGCTTCAGCAAGCGGTAGCGTTGACGCAGGCTCAGATGAGGGCACAGTTGACGAGGGTACAGTTGATGAAGGTACTGTTGACGAGGGCACAGTAGACGAAGGCACAGTTGACGAAGGCGCTGTTGACGGCAGCACAGAAGCAACTCCTGATGCAGGCACAACAGATGCAGCAACTCCTGATGCTGGTACAACAAACGCTGCAAAGCCTGACGCAGGTACAAACAAGGCTCCTGCAGCACTCACAAAGGCTGACGTTATCAAGCTTTTTAACGACGAAACAGCCAAGGCTGCAAAGGGTTCATACAGCTTTACAAGAACAGGTCAGTTTATTGATCCGATCGATGTTGGTTCAGCTACAAACGCTCTTAACACAATCATCCACACTGTTGACAAGAATGCTTCTCTTAACTCTGTTGTTGGTGGTTTCATCGGTGTTAAGGATAAGCCGATCACAGGTACAGTCAAGGCAGGTAATGGCGAAGGCTTCGATGCTAAGTATAAGATCAAGGCTATGAAACTTACAGATGCTGATGTTACATCTTTTAAGGTTGACGGCAACAAGTATACAATTACAATCAAAGATTGGACAAATCCGAACGCTTCAAGTTCAATTGGTCACGCAACAGACGACTACATCACATATTCAGAAGTTAACAAGAGCATTGCTAACGAAGTAGGTGATAAAGTTAAGGTTGTTGAAAACGAGTCAAAGGCTAACTACAAGAAAATCACTTTCACAGCAACAATCGTTGACGGTAAGATGACAGCACTTGAGTATTCATACTCATTCGATGCAGTTCTCAGCCTCAAGCTCGCAATCATCGGTGCAACAGGTACAGGTTCTGCTTCTATCACAAATAAGTACACAGGTATCAAGTACTAATCCGATACATATATCTGAATAAAGCTCGGCACCATCGCAAGATGGTGCCGTTTCTCTATGGGGTGTTAATTATGATTCTTTATATAATCCGTCACGGTGAACCGAACTATGATATCGGTGCACTGACCGAAAAAGGTTGGCTTCAGGCAGAGGCAGTTGGTAAAAGAATGGCAAAACTTAAGATTGATCAGGTTTATGCCTCACCGTTACTGCGTGCACAGCAGACGGCCGAACCGACGTGCAGACTGTTGGAACTTACCAAAAAAACGGAAGAATGGGCACACGAAATCGGTGATGAAAGACTGACACCTTTCCCGGACGGAGAAATGAAATCAATTTCTTTTGTTCAGAATACTTATTTCAGACAAAACGGTAATATGGATCTGTCTTTTGATAAGGCGTATGAATGTGACGGAATTAAGCAGTCGGAAATGAAAAAGGCTGTTGACTATATCGAAAAAAACGGCAATGACTTCCTTGAAAGACTGGGATACAAAGCTGAAAACGGAGTGTATCGGATTCTGCGTGAAAACAAAGATCAGGTAGCTTTATTCTGTCACGCTGCATTCGCAAGAGCGTGGGTTTCTGTTCTTCTGCATATTCCGTTACACATTATGTGGGCAGGTTTTGATTACGACTACACAGGGGTAACTGCTATTGAGTTTGCTAACAATGAAAACGGAATTACTGCACCAAAATGTCATCACTATGCAGATCTTTCACATCTCTATGCCGAAGGAATTGATTCAGCTCTGAATGATCTTTCGCAGATGTAATAACAATAATTTTTTGTATTTTTTCTGAAAATGTATAGATTTGACAGAAAAAAAGTGCTATGATAAAGCATCATAAAATATTGGAGAGATACTAAAATGAAAGAAACAATTATAAAGGCGGTTACTGCACTCATCTGTGTGGTATCAATCTGTATTACATCATCCGTATCTATCGGAAAATACAGTGATGCTGTCAAGGAAGCGGCAACATTCAAAGGTGCAGAAATATCAACTGACAATACAGTTGACGATGGCATTGCAGACGAGATCCCTGACGATGTAACGGGCGATATCGTTGAAGACACTGTTGCTGACGATTCGACGGTAGATACAGATGCGACAGCACCGGATACGAGTGTTGATACAACAACTCCGGATACAGGTGCAACTCCTGAGGTAACGACACCGGCAACAAACGTACAGGCAAGTAATGACCCGACAACTTACTCAAAAGATCAGGCAGTTAAGTTTTATACCGACAGTATGAAGAAGTCCTTTAATGCACCAAAGACAACTATCAAAACGACTCAGTCGATTGCAATCAGCGTTGATTATGTTGAGCCGGGCGGTGACAATGTAGCCAGACTTGCTAATAAGATTGTTGAAAAGTATGCAAACACAGTCGAAGACACAAAGGCGTTTGTGAATGGCGGAGCTTCTGATGACCCGCAGTATAAGGCTGACAGTTTTGCTTTCCCTGCAAACCTTGACCCGAAGGGTGCAAAGACTGCAACAGTCACCAGAAAGGGCAATGACTACGAGGTTAACATTCTGGTTGTTCCCGAGAACGCAACTCTCACAAAATTCCCTGTTTATAACAAGCAGTGTTCTTTCCCGCTTGACCTTGCTTCTGTGGACCTTTTAGGTATCAAGGTGACTACAGCTGATTTTACTTATCAGGGCACAAAGATTAAGGCGACAATAGGTCAGAACGGTTATGTTAAACGTGCAGAAGTGTATATGCCTCTTGCAGGCGAGGGCGGCGGAAACTTTATCGGCATCAAGGGTCGTGCAGAAGTTTCAGGTTCAATGACTAAATCTGCAACATTTACATATTGATAACTTTTAAATATCGGCAAAAAAATAACCACCTTTCAAATCTGAAAGGTGGTCATTTTATGTTTGTAAAAACTTATGCAGCGAAACCTGCGAAGAATTCCTTGATGATTTCAATGATACCTGCTGCATCGAACTCTCCAAGATAAGCAAGAAGCTTTTCAACTGCTGCCAAAATCTCTGCTACGAAATCCATTCTCATCGTCCTCCTTAAAAGTGTCGGACAAAAGTTACCATAACTTATCCGCAATAAGATAATAACACAAAGCTATGGTATAATCAATTCGCACAATCGCACAAATTTCGGAATAGTTTTTTGACATAATTGTCACTTTGTATGGTGCTACCGCACAAGATCGTCAAGTTTTTCTCTCATTGCTTCAGCTGTGTCGCGGTAATATTGTGTTTTCGGGTTAGGGTGCTTGTTGTCTGCCCAGAGTCGATCTGCCACCGGTTGCCAATCTTTTGCAAACTTGTCGCATTTTGAACAGAGGTTTTCAACCCCCTCCTGGTTTACGAGGTCTGTTGATTTTGCACCCGTAACCTTGATTATTTTACGAAGGTAATCGGGGTTCTCAAGCATCGGACAAGGACGCAGATGATTGTCATTGAACGGCTGATTGTGGTGGAATGCCATAAACAACGGACTCCTGAGTGCCTCAAGCAACGTATGTGTGCGGATATTAGCATCTGAGAAGTGAACAAATACACACGGTTCCATATCGCCTGCGGAGTTGATATGGAAATAATTTCGACCGCCTGCAATACATCCGCCTACGTACTCACCGTCATTCTGGAAGTCCATAACAAACATTGGTTTGCCTGTTTTGCTGTTACGTACTTCTTTAAGCCATTTGTACATAAATGTTCTTTGTTCGGGTGAGGGGATAAGTTCAGTATCGGCATTTGTACCGACGGGCATATAGTTAAAGTAGAGACCGAATTTAACACCCTTGGAAATCATAAGGTCAAGGAATTTATCACTTGTGACCTCGTCAATATTTTTTGCAGTGTAGCAGACGGAAATACCGTAAAGACAACCGTTTTTCTGCAAAAGGTCGAGGGCTTTGACGGATGTCTCATACGCTCCGTCGCCACGACGGAAGTCATTTGTTTCCTGCGAACCTTCAATGCTTATTGCGAGTGCAAGGTTTCCGACTTCTTTCATATCGTCACAGAATTTCTGATCGATAAGTGTTGCATTGGTGTACGCAAGGAAAGTACAGTTCTGATGTTTGCGGCACAGTTTCAGTATGTCGTTTTTACGGATAAGCGGTTCACCACCCGTAAACATATAGAGGTGTGTGCCAAGCTCAACACCTTGAGAAACAATGCTGTCGAGTTCATCATAACTGAGGTTGAATTTGTGGCCGTACTCAGCTGACCAACAGCCTTTGCATTTAAGATTGCAAGCGCTTGTAGGGTCAAGCAGAATGATGAACGGAATGTTGCACTTGTATTTTTCACGGTTTTCTCTGACAGCCTTTGTGCCGTGGTAACCTGCACCAAGGGCGAAAGAGAGAAACATTTTTTTCAGATTATCGCGATCAACGTCGTTTACAAATTTCATCGCATAGTCGAACCAGACGTTGTTTTCGTCTTTCAATGCGGCACGGAACCCGTCAAAAACTTTCTTGGGGAATATTTTGCCTGAGAGCTTTTCTGCCATATTTACAAGTTTTATAATGTTGGCAGCAGGGTCTTTGTCGATATATCTGAGTGTTTTATCAAGGACAAGCCCTGTCACAAATCTCAAAGTTTTCTCTTTATTCAATTCCGTCACCTCCAAAATTTATATAATGCAGTACCAATTATTTTCTCATATTTCACTATTTTTGTCAATATTAAATAATTCTATATAATTATATTTCTTACAGTTTTGCTAAAATATGCAGTATGCAAGAATGATTGTTGACTTTAATCGTCATCTGTTATATAATTATTGAGCAAATATTTTTGTTTTGGAGGTTTTGCTATGAAAAAAGTATTAAGTGTTTTTCTTGCAATCGTTATGTGCTTTGCAGTTGCAATGCCTGCTTTTGCAGCAAACACAACAAGCGAACTCAAGTTTGGTGCTGACGGTAAGTTCAAGATTATGCAGCTCAACGACACACAGGATATGATTCTTAAGGATGTTGCTGAGGTTAAACTCATCGAAGCAGCAATCGCACAGGAAGAGCCTGATCTTCTTGTTTTTGTAGGTGATCAGCTTACAGACTTCTTCCCCGGTGCAACAGAGGACGGTCTTAAGAAGTGCCTTAAAAATCTCTTCGATATTATCGACAGCAAGGATATTCCTTTCCTTGTAACATTCGGTAATCACGACCATGACTATGAGGATTTCTTCACTCTTGAAGAGCAGATGGCATTCTATAAGCAGTATGAAAACTGCATCGTTCCCGATAACGGCTGTGACGTTGGTACATATAATATGCCCATTATGTCATCAGACGGAGAAAACATTGCTTTCAACATCTATATGATGGATACAAACAATAAGCGTGCTGACAGCGACCTTCTTACAGGTTATGAAGGCGTAAAACCTAACCAGGTTGAGTGGTACAAGCAGACAAGTGATGAGCTTAAGGCTGCAAATGGCGGCGAAGTAGTTCCTTCTCTTCTTTTCCAGCACATTCCTTGTAAGGAAATCTACCAGTTCCTTGAAGAAGTTCCTTACAACGAAGCAGGTGATGATGCTGTATTCAGCATTGACAATTTCAAGTGGTATACACTTAACGATAAGGTTATCGACGGTACTCTTGGTGAAGTTCCCTGTTCAGAGCCTCTTGAGAGCCACACAGGCCAGTATCAGGCTTGGGTTGAAAAGGGTGACATCGTAGGTGCGTTCTTCGGTCACGACCACGTTAACAGCTTCTACGGCAAGACAGATGACGGTATCGTTATGGGTTACAACGGCGGTACAGGCTTCAGCTCATACGGCAGAGGCGGTGACCGTTCAGTAAGAGTTTTCGAAATCGATGAAAATGATCCTGAGAACTACGAGACTTATGAGATTACATTCAACGAGAAAGTTCTTGAAATTCCGTTCTATTTCCTTGATCTCTTCTCACCTGCAATCGTTACAACACTCGGTAAGATCTTCAAAGTTATTTTCCCCGGTTTTGTATGGGATCTCATTCTTGAGTCAATGTAATATGTAAAAATTAAGGCACTCTCCGTGATGGAGGGTGCCTTTTTTATCAGTTGTTAAAATAGCTTTTAATGAATTCTGCAAGTGGTGGAACAAGCTGTTTGATTTTTAATCCCGTTGTGTTGATGCAGAGGTGATAACTTTCCTTTGCACCCCATTCTTGGTCTGTGACAAGTTTACGTTGCTTTTTTCTGTCTGAATCCACTTGCTTGATTCTTCTGGCAAGTTCTTTATCTGTGTACTGTTCGTTTTTTGGTGCTCGCCAACGGCAACGCTTGATTTTTGCATCCATTGAAGAATAAACAAAGATATTGAAAGGCTTAAAGTCCTTGAGAATTACATCAGCACTTCTGCCGACGATAACCATATCTTTGCCGCTTTCTGCAAGTGAACGGATAATTTTCTGCTCAACAACGAGCAGGTTTGTCATATTCTGTTGAATGATATCGTTGTAAATGAAAGTTCTGCCGAATGTGACGGGCAGACTGACTGCGAATTTACCGCTGAGCATATTCTCAACATAGGCCTCGTCAAGCTGACTTTCTTTTGCAACTTGTTCAATGATTTCCCTGTCGTAGTATTCGTAGCCGAGTTCATCAGCAAGTCTTTTGCCGACCTCTCTGCCACCACTACCGAATTCTCTGCTGATGGTAATAATTTTTGCCATACTGCACACCTCCGTTTTGTTTATTCAATGGGTTTCCAGATGTGAATAACGCCCTCGTCATTGAGGAGCTTTACAATGATTATCATAATCGGCACAAGGAAAATGCCGATAAATCCGAATAACTGTGAACCGATATACATACCCATAAGGGTGATGAAAGGCGGAAGACCGACTGTACCGCCAACGATTTTCGGTTCGATTACCTGACGGACAACGTAGATAATAGCATAAAGAATGAACAATCCGACCGCAAGACCGATTTGCCCGGTGATAAGGCTGTACAAAGCCCAAGGTATCATAAAAGTACCTGTACCCAGTACGGGTAGAATATCAAGCAATGCAACGATGATCGAAATTATCAGAATGTTTTCGCCGTTATAAAGACCTATAAGTGAAAGAATATTCAGACCGACAAAAATTTCCGTACCGGTGATACAGATAATAAGCACGTACGAACGGATAAGTTTACCGAGTGATTGGAAAACAACACGCTTGCTTATTGAAAGCTTGTGTTTATGCTCGGGTGAAAGCTGTTTTTTTATAAAGTTTGAAATCCAGTCATAATCAGAAGCCATAAAGCAGGATGAAAGAATACTGATGATGATTGCAACAAAAACAGATGGGATACGTTTTGCGGTTGTCCACAGTCCGCTTAACGGTGTTGCGAGTGAAGTGAAGGAAAACTTATCCTCACCGGAAGCAGAACCGACGATTGTTGCGGCGATTTCGGAAGCACTCTTGTCTCGTATAAGGTCAAACCAGTTGCTTGCCGTGGCAACAAATTTTGTTTCTATTTTATCGGGCAGGATTTCCGCGACATTTATTACCCAATGCTTGATATCGTCAATCAGTGAAGGAAGGTCATTAAGCTGCGCCGTAACAAAACTGACCGTATTTTTGATAATATCAACAAGTTTCATTCCCAACAGTGAAATGACACCGCCTGCAATTGCAAACAGCAGCAGGACAAGAATGGTTGAGGTTATGCCTTTTTTTATTTTTGTCTTTCGGACTAAATAGTTTGCAGGTTTCTGTACGGCAACTGCCAATAAAAACGCAAGCAGAAACGGGAAGAAAACCCAGAAACAGTATTTGACGAACAAAAAGGAAAGGCCGAGTATCATCGCAAGGTAGACAATATTGATTATCCTTTTGCGCCTTATTTCAACTTTATCCATAGGGGATACCTCATCTTCCGGAAAGTTCGCGGAGCTTTTTGATGTTTTCACCGCCGATAAACTTAATCAATGCCCGTTTTGCCTCGGTTTTAAGGCGGACATTTTTCGGCAACCAAAGCTGTGCAAAGTGGTGTATGGTCACACTGTCGTCGGTGATGTAACTGATTCCGTTGATGTAATCATAAGGACTGAAGAATGTTCTGGGGTAAATCGAAATATCACCGACAGTCTGATACTCGTTGTTTCTGACAAGACCTCTTTCATCGAGCAGACGGGTAAGCAGGACAACGTTGGTGTCGGTATATTTTGTTCCGTCATCGTTGAAATAAGTCATATTTTCATAGTGGTCGAGATAGCTTTTCATCAGTTCGTGTCCTTTTTCAACACCCATAACACAGGTGCCGACAAAGTTACCCTCTTCAAACCCGAGGAAAACTTTATCATCAAGGAAACGGTCGAAATTACCAAGCACCTCGACATCAGTGTCCATATAAATACCGCCATAGTTGTAAAGCACAAATGCACGGACGTAATCGCTTACGAAAGCAAAGTTCCTGTCGCTGTATGCTTCAGCGACGAATTGATTTTTAGAAATATCAAAATTATCCTCGTTCCACTCCACAAGGCTATAGTCAGGCAGTTTTTTCTTCCAGCTTTCTATGCACTTGAGAACGAGCTTCGGTTTTTCGCCCCTGCCAAACCAGCAGTAATGTATGGTTTTTTTCATAAGGACAGCTCCCCAAATCATATATATATCTATATTATAACAAAAGTGATTGTTTTTCAATTAAAAAGATATGAATTTTTTTGAAAAAACACAAGTTTTTTTGATTTTACTCTTTATTATTTTTCATATTTATGTTAAACTACCTGTGTGTGAACAAGGAGTGAAAAAATATGGAAATAGCAATTATGGGCTACGGTGTCGTAGGTTCGGGCGTTGCACAGGTTATTTCGATGAATAACCGTGAAATTGCCGAAAAGAGTCTGCAGGACAGCGTCAGCGTTAAATACATTCTTGATCTCAGAGATTTTCCCGGTGATGAAAACGAAAGCAAGCTTGTAAAGGATTTCAATATCATCCTCAATGATCCGGATGTTAAAATTGTTGTTGAGGCTATGGGCGGACTTAACCCTGCGTTTGATTTTGTTTCTGCTTGTCTTAAGGCGGGTAAGAGTGTTGCAACTTCTAACAAGGAACTTGTTGCTGCAAAGGGTGACATTCTTCTTAAACTTGCTGAAGAAAACAATGCAAACTTTATGTTTGAGGCAAGTGTCGGTGGCGGTATTCCCGTTATACGTCCTCTTGCACAGTGCCTTGCCGCTAACAAAATTGACGAAGTTGCAGGTATTCTCAACGGTACAACAAACTTCATCCTCACGATGATGATTTATAACTCAATGAGCTTTGAGGATGCTCTCAGGCTTGCCCAGGATAACGGCTATGCTGAAAAAGATCCGACTGCGGACATCGAGGGCTTTGATGCCTGCCGCAAGATCTGTATTCTTGCATCTCTTGCATTCGGCAAGCACGTATTCCCTGAAAGCGTTTACACAGAGGGTATAACAAAAATCACACTTGAAGATGTTGAATACGCACGTTCATGGGGCGGAGTAATCAAACTTCTCGGCAGAGCAAAGCGTGTAGGCGAGAAAATCTCTGCAATGGTAAGCCCTGCTTTTGTTAAGAACGAGAGTATTCTTTCCGGTGTAAACGATGTTTTCAATGCGGTATTTGTCCGTGGTAACGCAGTAGGTGACTGTGCATTCTACGGAAGAGGTGCAGGTAAGCTTGCAACCGCAAGTGCTGTTGTTGCAGACGTTATTGATTGTGCCCGCCATATCGAAAAGCGCAAGGCTTTCGGTTGGGGTGATGCAGTTGATAATTATGTTGTAAATCATAAGGATGTTGACACATCATTCTATGTCCGTGCAAAGGGAGACAAGATCTTTGCTCTTAAAAAGGCAGAAGAGATATTTGGTGATATCAGTGTCCTTACACGTGAAAATGCTCCTGAGGACGAGTTTGCATTTGTAACTCCCGTCAGAGCTGAGGGCGAGCTTGATACAATGCTTGCAAAGCTGGAGGGTGTTGAAATCCTCTCAAAAATCAGAGTAGAAAATTATTGATATAAAGTGGTGAATAATTATGGGACTTATAGTTCAGAAATTCGGTGGCAGTTCAGTTGCTAATGCCGAGCGTGTGATGAATGTCGCAAAGATCGTTACTGACACATACAAAAAGGGTAACGATGTTGTAGTTGTTGTTTCTGCACAGGGCGATACAACAGACGACCTCATCGCAAAGGCAAAAGAAATCAATCCGGGTGCACCAAAGCGTGAGATGGATATGCTTATGGCAGCAGGTGAGCAGATTTCAATCGCTCTTCTTGCAATGGCTATTGAAAAGCTTGGTTATCACGCAGTATCACTTCTCGGTTGGCAGGCAGGTTTCAGCACAGATTCTGTGTACTCTGCAGCAAGAATCAAGAAAGTTGATACGAAGCGCCTTAAGACAGAACTTGGCAACAAGAGGATTGTAGTTGTTGCAGGTTTCCAGGGTCTTAACAAATACGACGATGTTACAACACTCGGCCGTGGTGGTTCAGACACAAGTGCGGTTGCAATTGCAGCAGCTCTTCATGCAGACAAGTGTCAGATTTACACTGACGTTGACGGTGTGTACACAGCTGACCCGCGTAAGGTCCAGAACGCACAGAGACTTTCTGAGATAACCTATGACGAGATGCTTGAACTTGCAACTCTCGGTGCACAGGTTCTCAACAACCGTTCAGTTGAAATGGCTAAAAAATATAATGTACAGCTTGAGGTTATTTCAAGCCTTAATCCCATTCCGGGCACAATGGTAAAGGAGACAGCTAAAATGGAAAAAATGTTAGTAAGAGGCGTAACTAAGGATGCAGATGCTTCAAGAATTTCAATCACCGGACTCAACGACGTTCCGGGTGTTGCTTTCAAGATTTTTGCAAGTCTCGCTGCAAAAAATATCAACGTTGACATCATTCTTCAGTCTGTTGGCCGCGACGGTACAAAGGACATCGCTTTCACAGTAAGTGAGGCACATGCTGACGATGCAGTTATGGCGATCAACAGCCTTCCGTTCATCGGTGATGCAAAGGTTGTACGTGACGATACAATTGCTAAGATTTCTGTTGTCGGTGCAGGTATGGAAACTCATCCGGGTACAGCATCAACAATGTTTGAGGCTCTCTTCAATCAGGATATCAATATCCAGATGATTTCAACAAGCGAAATCAAAATCTCAGTTCTTATTGACCGTAAGGATGCTGATAAAGCAGTTGCTGCTGTTCACGAAGCATTTTTCGGCAACGTTTAATCTGATTAAGTTTACAAAACTGTGTCGACTTGTGTCGGCACAGTTTTTTATTGATTTTTAGGCAAAAATCAGTTATTATAATAATAGGTTATGTACTGCCCGAAAGAATAAAGGTTTCTGAATTCACGGCAATTACGATTGCACGGTTGAAATAAAGATTTTTGATTTATGTCATACATCAAAAAATAATTTGGAGGAAGAACTATGAGAAGTATTAAAAAAATCAATGCAGGCTGGGCTTTTTCTGCTCAGGCGAAGAGTGTGCCTGCATCTTATCCTGCTGAATGGACTCAGCTTGACCTGCCTTACACCTGGAACGGTGAAGACGGTCAGGACGGTGGCAATGACTACCACAGAGGCACCTGTTACTTTGCAAAAACTCTCAAGCAAGATGAACTTCCTGAGGGTAAGGTGAAGTATCTTCAGTTTGACGGCGTAAACTCCTCCTGCGAAGTTTTTTGGAACGGTAAGAGCATAACCAAGCACGATGGCGGTTATTCTACTTTCCGCGTTAAAATCGATGATATAAAAGACGAGAATCTTCTTGCGGTTGCTGTCGATAATTCTCCTAACGACAGAGTTTATCCTCAGAATGCAGACTTTACTTTTTACGGAGGTATTTACCGTGACGTAAGTGTTATCGGTGTACCCGAAAAGCATTTTGACCTCGATTATTACGGAGCTCCGGGGATTATGGTTACTCCCGAAATCAAGGGCAAGGACGCTGAAATCGAAATAAAGACATTTATCAATGACGATGATAACTGCAAGGTTAAGTATGAAATTATCGCAGACGGTGCAGTTATCGCATCAAAAACTGATGACGATGATGTAGAATTTGAAATCAAAAACGTTCATCTCTGGGACGGTCTTGACGACCCGTACCTCTACACTGCAAAGGCAACTCTTATTTATAATGGTGAAGAGGTTGATGAGATTTCGACACGTTTTGGCTGCCGTGAATTTAAGATTGATCCCGAAAAAGGCTTTATTCTTAACGGCAGAGAGTATCCCCTTCGCGGTGTTTCACGTCATCAGGACAGGCCGGGTATCGGTAACGCTCTCCTTCCTGAGCATCACAAGGAAGACATTGAGCTTATTCTTGAAATGGGTGCAAACACAATCCGTCTTGCACATTATCAGCACTCACAGGTTTTCTACGACCTTTGTGATGAGGCAGGTCTTGTTCTCTGGGCAGAAATCCCGTATATCTCAAGACATATGGCAAACGGTTACGACAATACGGTTTCTCAGATGACGGAACTTGTGGCACAGAACTACAACCACCCGTCAATTGTTGTATGGGGACTTTCTAACGAAATTACAATTGCAGGTGCAACTGATCCGCACCTTATCAAAAATCATAAGGATCTTAACGATCTTTGTCACAAGATGGATAAAACACGTCTTACAACGATTGCATCCGTTACAATGTGTTCAATAGATTCAGAGTACGTTCACATCAGTGATGTGCTTTCGTATAACCACTATTTCGGTTGGTACGGCGGTTCAACGGAGATGAACGGTCCGTGGTTTGATAATTTCCACAGTAAGTATCCGAATAAGCCTATCGGTCTGAGTGAGTACGGTTGTGAGGCTCTTGACTGGCATACATCCGAGCCTGTTCAGGGTGATTACACCGAAGAATATCAGGCGTATTATCACGAAGAACTCATCAAGCAGATTGCGGAAAGACCATATCTCTGGGCAACTCACGTGTGGAATATGTTTGATTTTGCTGCCGATGCACGAGCAGAGGGTGGCGAAAACGGTATGAATCATAAGGGTCTCGTCACATTCGACAGAAAGTATAAGAAGGATTCATTCTACGCATATCAGGCTTGGCTTTCAAAGAAACCGATGGTACACCTCTGCGGAAAACGTTATATCGATCGTGTGGAGGGTGTTACAAAGGTAACGGTTTATTCAAACTGCGACGAAGTTGAACTCTTTGCAAACGGTGTCAGCGTAGGCAAGCAGAAAAAGGGCAAATATCCGTTCTTCTACTTTGAGGTTAAGAACGAAGGTGAAACAACACTTGTTGCAAAAGCAGGTGGCCTTGAAGACAGCGGAACAATCCGTAAGGTTGATACACCGAACGAAGCGTATATTATGAAGGAGGAAGGTCAGGTTATCAACTGGTTTGAGATCAACACACCTGACGGCTGTTTCTCAATCAACGATACAATTGGTGATATTCTTGCAACAACAGGCGGTAAGATTGCCGCTGTCAAGATTGCACTTAAGGTTAAAAAGGCAATGTCCTCGGGAGAAGGCAGAAAGGATGTCGCAGGTTTTGACCTTGGCGGAATTAAGATCAGTAAATCAATGCTCAAGGGTCTTTACGATATGGCATCAGGCTTCACTGTCAAGCGTGTGTTCTCAATGATTGGTGGCGGCAAGTTTACAAAAGAGCAGATTCTTGAAATCAACGCAATCCTTAACAAGGTTAAGAAAAAGTAATAAGATAAAACAAAAATGCTCCGATGAACTCGGAGCATTTAATTTTATTTTCTTTTTGGTGGGTTAAGTACAAAATCAAAAATCGGAGTCCAGATTTTTGATGAGCAGATAAGCAGGATAATTATTGACAAAGGAAGAATAATGATCTTAGAAGCGGATGGGAAAAGGTTTTCCAGCAGTACGTCAACATTAAGACCTGAATACAAGATAAAGATAAACGAATAATGCAAAGCATAGACCTGAACACTTCTGCTGCCGAGCTTTGCAATTGTACCTTTGCCGAGTTTATCCGGAATGAGTGATATTATCATAGCGCCGAGCAGGAAAACCAAAACGTAGTACCCGAACCGGAAAAATACACCGTAACCGCAGTGTTTTTCTAATAACCAGAAAGAGTTTTGTCCGCTTAAAAGAGGCTTTAAAAATTTAACGGAGTCAAATTTGAGGCAAAGGAAAACAATGTATCCTATAATGCCTGCAACGGAAAATATCTTAAAGGGTTTATTGTTGAGCTTTTGGGCAACCGTAGCTGCATCAAGTGCATATCCGGCATAGAAAAACGGATAGAAAACAATTATTCTGGACATTACGAGAAAGCTTGACAGAGACTTGTCGTATCCCGCAAAACAAGCGAGGATTACGGAAAAAATAAAAACAAACCTCGGGTCAAAGTTTTTGACAAAAACGGTAATAAGGCAAAAAGCGAAAATTGAAAAAGCGTACCACGGGACGCCACTTTCCTTGAAGACCGTAAAAGTAATTGCTCCCTGACTTATAAACTTACTGACGCACAAAATTATTTTTATAAAAATGTACAGCACAAAGTAAGTGAACATCTTGTCATAGCGTTTTTCGTTAATTGTTTTTTTGCTGAAAAGTCCCGACACAAAAATGAACAACGGCATATGGAAGGAATAAATAAAAAAGAACAGTCCGTTCATTCCCGGGTATTGCTCAGATACGTGTCCGAATACAACAAAGAAAATCAGCACAAATTTCAGAATATCCCATTTCTGAATTCGTTCTTTGATTTCTGCCATATTACCACCTCCGTTAATTGATTATAGCAGAAAGATTTTTCAAAATCAAATAAAACAATCACAGTTAAACGGTTTCCTTGACTTAGATTTTACTCAATGATATAATTCAGATATATGCTCATGGAGGTGCTTAAATGAAATTCAGGAACGCATTACTTTCACCCGAGATCAGAGCAGAAGATCTGCTTTCAAGAATGACTCTTGAGGAGAAAGTTGCACAGTTGGATATTTTAAGAGGTGTTGAATTTACGACACTTCCTCATAAAATACATAATTGCTCACTTGATAATGATGCAGAACCGGATTACGAAAATCTCGATAAAATTCTCGGTAATAACGGTATCGGCTTTATGCACGACGCCTATTCAGTACCGTCTGTTTTCAATAAATATCAGAAATATATTATGTCAAAAAGCCGTTTCGGTATTCCGTGTATTTTCACAGGCGAGGCCTTGCACGGTATAAGCTGGCCTGGAGCGATGATTTTCCCTGTTCCGCTTTGTCTTGCAGCAACCTTTAACCGTGGCCTTGTTCACCGTACGGGCAAGGCGATTGCTGCTGAAACACGTTCGCTCGGTATGCACGAAATTCTCGCTCCGAACCTTGACGTTGCACGTGAGCCGAGATGGGGCAGAGTTGAAGAAACCTTTGGTGAGGATACATATCTTTGTTCAGAAATGGGTTATCAGATTATCACGGGTGAACAGCAGAACGGAGATTTTAAACGTGATGATGCAGTCATTACCGAACCGAAGCATTACTGTGTTCACGGTATTGCAGAAAACGGTATAAACTGTGCACAGGCAAGAGTAGGTAAGCGCGAAATTGAGCAGTGTTACCTTCCTGTTTTTGAGAAGGCAATCACCGAAGCGGGTGCAAACAACGTAATGGCCTGTTACAATGCAATCGACTCCGAGGTTGTAATAAGCTCAAGATATTATCTTTATGATATTCTGCGTGGCAGATACGGAATGAAGGGTTATGTCCGTGCGGACTGGGGTTCAATTGAGCGTCTTGTAGAGGCTCACCGAACAGCCGCAAATCACGTTGATGCAATCCGTGATGTTATTAACGCAGGTCTTGATGTGCAGGGCTGTTGCTCATATCCCCACGAGTTCCGTCAAAAGACAATTATCGACCATGTTAAAAACGGCAACATCTCACAGGAACGTATTGACGAGGCTGTATACAGTGTACTTCGCCTGAAGTTTATGCTTGGTCTTTTTGAAAATCCGTTTACCGATGAGGAAAAGTACAAGTATGTTATCCGTTGTGACGAGCATAAGGCTCTCGGACTTGAGGGAGCAAGGCAGGGTATGACGCTTATCGAAAATGACGGTATACTTCCCCTCAATAATAAATACAAGAAAATTGCACTTGTCGGGCCGTCTTCGGCAAGACAGCGTGTTGGTGGTTATTCTTCCACACCGTACGGATACGGATTAAAGAGTGTTTATGATGAACTTTGCGAGGCTCTCGGTGAGGGTTATGAAATCACGCAGGCTTCAGGATGCGGAATACCTAAGGGTGTTCAGGCAATTACGGAAGAGGATGGTCAGTTCCACCTTGCAGAGGTTTATGACGAGGATGAAAACGCGAACTTTGAGGAAGCAATCGAAGCCGCAAAGAACAGCGATGTAATTATCTTTGTAGGCGGTGATAATACTTTCACAAGCAGTGAGGGTCACGACCGTTCAGATTTGCGACTTGCAGGCAGACAGCGTGAGCTTATTCTCGAGCTTGCAAAAACGGGTAAACCTCTTGTTGTTGTACTTGAAAACGGTAGAAGCGTCGACCTTTCAGAGGAATGTAAGGTTGCAAATGCAATTCTCCTTTCGTGGTTCGGTGGTGAATTTGGTGCAAAGGCGATTGTTGAAACACTTCTCGGCGACAACAATCCTGCAGGCAGACTTCCTGTTTCTTTCCCGCAGGATTCCAACCGTATTCCGTGTTATTATTCAATTCTCCCCAATTTCTTCGATATGATGTTTGAGGGCGAGAGAAATGCAAAATATCCCTTTGGCTTCGGTCTTTCGTATACAAAGTTTGAGTATTCCGACCTTGTGATTGAAAAGACAGGTAAAACAGATTTTAAGGTTAAGGCAACTATTAAAAATATCGGTGATGTTGACGGTGATGAGGTTGTTCAGCTTTATGTCAACGATATTGTTTCTTCTGTTATAACTCCGCTTAAATTGTTGCAAGGATTTGAAAGAATCTCACTCAGAACAGGCGAAAAAAAGACCGTTGAATTCAATCTCGGTTTCAATTCATTCAGACTCCTTAATAAGGACTATGAGTGGGTGGTTGAGGACGGCGACTTTGAAATTATGGTCGGTGCCGCTTCAAATGATATAAGGCTTACAGAAACTATCACAATAAAGGAGTAACAGATATGTATTTTGATTTTATTGATAAGGTTAAATATGAGGGAGCAAAGACAGAAAATCCCTTTGCTTTCAAGTTCTACGATGCTGACCGTGTAATTCTCGGCAAGCCGATGAAAGAGCATCTTCCCTTTGCTATGGCTTGGTGGCATAATCTTGGTGCAAACGGAGTTGATATGTTCGGCAAAGGCACTGCAGATAAGACCTTCGGCGCTACTGAAGCAACAATGGAACACGCAAGAGCAAAGGTTGATGCAGGTTTTGAGTTTATGCAGAAGCTCGGTGTAGAGTATTTCTGCTTCCACGATGTTGACCTTGTTCCGGAAGCAGAGGACATCAACGAGACAAATCGCAGACTCGACGAAATTACAGATTATATTCTTGAAAAAATGCATCAGACAGGCATCAAGTGCCTCTGGGGTACTGCGAATATGTTCTCAAATCCCCGTTTTATGAACGGTGCAGGAAGCACAAACAGTGCTGATGTTTATTGCTTTGCCGCAGCACAGATTAAAAAAGCTCTTGAACTCACTGTTAAACTCGGCGGTAAGGGTTATGTTTTCTGGGGCGGTCGTGAAGGCTACGAATCTCTGCTTAACACAGACGTAAAATTTGAGCAGGAGAACATCGCACGTCTTATGCGTCTCGCAGTTGACTACGGCCGTAAGATCGGATTTACAGGTGACTTCTTCATTGAGCCGAAGCCGAAAGAGCCGATGAAGCATCAGTATGACTTTGACGCAGCAACGGCAATCGGTTTCCTTCGTCAGTACGGTCTTGACAAGGATTTCAAGATGAATATTGAAGCAAACCATGCAACACTCGCTGGCCATACGTTCCAGCACGAGCTTCGTATCTCTGCAATCAACGGTATGCTCGGTTCAATTGATGCTAACCAGGGTGACTATCTCCTCGGTTGGGATACAGACGAATTCCCGTTTGATGTTTATGAGACAACAATGTGCATGTACGAAGTTCTCAAGGCAGGCGGAATGAAGAACGGCGGATTCAACTTCGATGCTAAAAACCGTCGTCCGAGCAACACAAAGGAAGATATGGTTCACGCATTTATTCTCGGTATGGATGCATTTGCACTCGGTCTGATCAAGGCTGCAAAGCTCATCGAAGACGGCAGAATTGATAAGTTTATTGAGAAGAAGTATTCATCATTCAGTGAAGGCATCGGCAAAACAATCATTGACGGTACTGCAACGCTTGAGTCTCTTGCGGAAAATGCTGCAAAGCTCGGTTCCTGTACAGACCCCGGATCCGGCAGACAGGAATACCTTGAGAGTGTTGTAAATCAGATTTTCTTTGGTGAATAATTATGAAATATGTATTGGGAATTGACCTCGGCACTTCTGCTACAAAGACGGTGTTGTTTGACGAGAAAGGTGATGTAGTCTGTTCGTCAAGCAGGGAATACCCGTTGTATCAGCCGAAAAACGGTTGGGCTGAGCAGGACCCTGCCGATTGGTATAATGCAGGGATTCAAACTATTGCAGATGTTGTAAAAAACAGCGATGTTGCAAAAGAGGACATTGTTTCTCTCGGTATTTCGGGCCAGATGCACGGACTCGTTATGCTCGATGAAAACTGTGAAGTGCTTCGCCCGTCAATCATCTGGTGCGACCAGAGAACGGGTAAGGAGTGCGATGAATTAACGGAAAAACTCACACGTGAAAAGTTGATAGAAATTACTGCCAATCCTGCACTTACAGGCTTTACAGCTTCAAAGATTCTCTGGGTGAAGAACAACGAGCCTGAGATTTTTGAAAAGTGCAGACATATACTCTTGCCGAAGGACTATCTTCGTTTTAAACTTACGGGTGATTTTGCAACGGAAGTTTCCGATGCTTCGGGAATGCAGATTCTCGACGTGCCGAACAGATGTTGGTCACAGGTAATGATTGACGCACTTTCAATCAAGGAAGAGTATTTGCCGAAAGTTTACGAATCTCCCGAGGTTACGGGTAAAATCAACAAAGAAACTGCAGAAAAAACAGGTCTGTGCGAATCGACTCTCGTTGTCGGAGGAGCAGGTGACAATGCAGCGGCAGCAGTCGGCATGGGTGTTGTCAAAGAGGGTAAGGCTTTTACAACAATCGGCACTTCCGGTGTTGTTTTTGCACATACGGATAATCCTGTTACAGACAAATCAGGAAGAGTACATACCTTCTGCTGTGCAGTTCCCGGTAAGTGGCACGTTATGGGCGTCACCCAGGGCGCAGGACTTTCTCTTCAGTGGTTTAAAAAACAGTTCTGTTTTGAAGAAACACAGAAAGCAGATGCAGAAAACACATCTGCTTATGATGTTATGACTGCTCAGGCAGACGAGATCCCCGTAGGCTGCGACAGGCTCATTTATCTGCCGTATCTTATGGGCGAAAGAACGCCTCATCTTGACCCTGACTGTCGCGGTGTGTTCTTCGGAATTTCAGCAATGCACACAAGGGCACATTTTATCCGTGCAGTGCTTGAAGGTGTCAGCTATTCACTTTACGATTGTGTATGCGTACTTAAAGAGATGAATATTTCGCCTGCTGAAATGCTTGTCTGTGGTGGTGGCGGTAAGAGTGAATTCTGGAGACAGATGCTCTGTGATATCTTTGCGGTACCCGTCAAAACTGCACAGTCAAGCGAAGGTCCTGCATTGGGCGTTGCCGTACTTGCGGCTGTCGGTGCAGGAATCTACCCGAGCGTGGAAGATGCTTGTGAAACAATGGTGCGTTACAATAATGATATCTCAGCACCCGATAGCGAAAAGACTGCGCAATATATGAATTATCATAAAATCTATAAGTCGCTTTATGCGAATCTTAAGGATACATACAAGGCTTTAGCTGAAGTTTAAAATGAAAGGATTTTTATTTTCTTACTTTACAAATAATATAATTGTTATATAATTAAAGGCAGAGGGTTTTTCTCTCTGCTTTTATTTGCTTCAAACCGGGATATATGATTTTACAAGTGTGTACGGATACTGTCTTGATATTGTTCGCAAATCAGTCAGCAATCTGTCGGTATCATTAACACTTGCAGAAAAATCAACAATAAAAGCAGTATGTTGAAGTGAGGTTTAAATAATGCATAAACTCATAAAAAATAACGAAACACCAAAGTTGCTAGTGGTTTTATTGCTTGCTTTAGCGGGAAT
Source organism: Acutalibacteraceae bacterium (assembly GCA_045587505.1). Classification (GTDB taxonomy): domain Bacteria; phylum Bacillota; class Clostridia; order Oscillospirales; family Acutalibacteraceae; genus CAG-488. The sequence continues at coordinate 16,947 of JAZNCK010000143.1, read as the reverse complement.
GTTTGTCTTTTCCTGCTCGACAAGTCCGCTGTATCCTGATTATTTCGGATATGATTCAGCCATATTTTCTTTGTTAGGCAAAGGACTTACTCAAGGAAAAGAACTGTATGTTGATTTATTTGATCACAAAGGTCCGATGATTTTCTTTATCAATGCTTTGGGTCATATTTTAGGGGGCAGGAACGGAATATTTTTTATCCAGTGTGTTTCTGTCACCGTAACTGTCAGCTTTTTGTTTTTTACCGGTAAATTGTTACACTCAGAAAAGAAATATTCGTCTTATGTGGAGTTGATTTTTCTTTTTGTCAGTTTTTTTGCAGTGTTTTTCTATACCTTTCAGAAGGGAAACCTGACGGAAGAGTACTCATTACCGTTTATTTCCGGTTGCTGTTATATGTTCGTCAAGTATGTAACGGGTATAAAAGAAAAGCAGGAGCATCCGATTAAATATGCAGTGTTTTACGGCATTGCGCTTGCGTTTCTCGCTATGTTGCGTCTGAATAATGCAGTTACCGTCGGTGCAGGAATTCTTTGTGTTTTTGTTTGTCTGTTGATAAAAAAGCAGTATAAGAATCTTTGCCTGAATTTACTCGCAGGTCTTCTGGGAATGGCTGTAGTCTGCGTTCCTGTTTTCGTCTATTTTTATATGCACAACTCTTTGGACGAAATGATTTACGCAGCATTTTTGCATAATTTTGTAATTGCGGGTAATACGGCACGTTCATCGGAGGTTTTTGCACCGTATATTCCGATGATCTTTTGTGCAGGTGTTCTTGGCTGGAAGATTTTTAAAACCCGTACCGTTGACAGTACAGATTCTTTGTTGGGATTGATTCTTGGTTTAAATCTGGCAGCCTTGCTGATTGCAAACCGTTTCCCGCACTACTTTGAGATTTTTTCTCCGATTTATTTTATGTTTCTGTGCCGATACGTGAAAATACGTAAAGATCTGATATTTTCTTTTGCGATAATACTTATTACGCTTCTGAACGGATACCTGGTTGCAGGAGTTACGGTTTCGTCGATTGAGGAGGTTTATGTTGACGGAAATGTTCGGTATTCAACGGTACATAAAGATATGGCGAAGATTCCTGAAAATGAACGGAACTCAGTTATCGGCTTTGAAATTCGTTCAGCGGACTACCTTGCAGGCGACATCGTACCTTGTTATAAGTATTACACCTTGCAGAACACGTGGAGCATAACTAACCCTGAAATTGTCAACGAGTTTATTTCGTATGTAGATAGTGATTCTCCTGTGTGGCTTATAATGAGCAAAGAATATACAAACGAGGAACTTAACAGGATTGCAAAGGAAAAATACAATCCGGAATTTGAAAATGATTATATGATTTTTTACAGGTTAAAATAAAGTAAACGGTGACGGAGTATTTTCCGTCACCGTTCATTCTATTTCTTTGAAATTGAAATATCTCTTACCATATCGCCGTTTATGATTCTTGTTTTTTTCTTTTCTTCAACTTTTATCCAGTTTTCTTCAACAGCTACGATTCTGCCCTGGATACCGACGATTTCGTTGAAAAGTGTGATAACACAGTCTTTATCGATGAATTCCTTAAGCATTTCTGTAGGCATTTTCCTTTTCTCTCCTTTACGCTTACGCTTAATTCTTTTGTACGTTGTCAATCTGATAAAAAAGACTGAACTCCAGCAGATTGCAATTGCTAAAAGCAGAACGATATATGTCGTATTTATGAGAGTTCACCTCACTTATTGAGGTCGTGTTCCTTGATGAAATCCACAACCTCGTCAACTGTTGTGAACGCAAGTGCAACACTTGTGTCGGCTGCACCGTAATAGATTGCAATTTTTCCGCTTTCACTGTCTGCCAATGCGGCACAGGGGAATACAACGTTCGGAACGTCACCCACAAACTCGTATAGCTCGTGCGGTGCAAGAAGGAAACAGTCTGCTCTGTGAAGCACTTTCCACGGCTCATTCTTGTCAAGGATTGCAGCTCCCATAGCATAGGTGAAGCCGTTACAGCTTGTAAGAACGCCGTGGTAGAACATAAGCCAACCGTCTTCGAGTTCAATCGGAGTCGGACCGGCACCTACTTTTGTCATTTCCCAGTTCTTCACGGGAGACATAACGAATCTGTGCTTACCCCAGTAGGTAAGGTCCTTGCTGTGACTTAAATAAATGTCACCGTACGGTGTGTGGCCTCTGTCGCACGGACGGATGAGGAGAAGATATTCGTCGTTGACTTTTCGGGGAAAAAGCACACCGTTTCTTGCAACGGGATAGCAAGCATCTTCAAGCTGTGTCCATTCTTTAAAATCGGTTGTGTATGCGATACCGATTGTTGTACCGTGAGGTGTAAGGTTAACCCAGGAAAGATAGTACTTGCCGTCAATTTCGCAAAGTCTCGGGTCGTACCCACGGAAAATAACTTTTTCCTCAAGTTCCCAGTTGATTGCATCCTTACTGTAACCGACAACAAGAGTGTGGTCACGGCTGATGTTGTCTACTCTGAATACACCGGCAAATCCGTCACCGTAAGGCACAACAGCAGAATTAAAAATGCTGTTTGCACCGTAAAGGTTATCTCTTGTGATAACGGGATTTGAGGCATAACGCCATACAGGATATTTATATCCTTCTGGCTTGTCCTGCCACGGAATATTTGGAATTGCGGGTCCGATAATCTTTGCCATAATGTAACCTCCAAAAGTTTATGGAATAATTATACATTACGCTAAACGATATTGCAATACAAAAAAGATGTTGAAAAAAATCAGAGAAAATTGTAGAATAGAAAAAAGCGAAACAAACGAGGTGTTCTTATGTCAGAAAAGTGGGTACAGACCTGGGGTCAGGCTCATTCGGCATTATCTTTTTTCTATTATCCGTCTTGCCCGAAGACTTACCGTATGGTAATTTCTTCCGCGATATCGGGTAAAGCTGTTCGTCTTGAGCTGTCCAATGAATATGCGAAAAATGATGTTAAAATCGGTGCGGTTACGGTTGCTGATTGCGACAGAAACGGCAACTTTACAGGCGAGTGTAAAACAGTTACGGTCGGTGGTCAGTCATCTTTCATAATCAGGAAAGGTGAAATTGTAAAAACTGACCCGGTGGACCTGACAGTAAATGTTGACGGATATTTCTGCATCAGTGCCTATGTTGAAAAAGGTGCATTACGAAGCGGAAATCTTATTGACAATGTTGACCTGCTCACAGTCAAAGGTGATGCTGCTGCACAGAAAAACATCACAAACCAGCCACGCGTGCGTGACAGTGTGCGTGAGGTTGCGTCAAAGGTTTTGCGTATGTATTTTCATAAGCCTATCCCGTTGTTTCAATCCGTAGAACTTCTTAATGAAACCGGGGCAACTGCAATAACTGTTTTTGGTGACTCAATCAGTCAGCAGGGTTATTGGACAAATGCTTTTACTGAGCGTATCCGCAAGGAATATAAGGGCAGATATTCCGTAATTAACAAATCAATTATGGGTAACCGAATCCGCCTTGATTTTGGCAAACGCTTTATTGCGAAAGGTCTCTTTGGTATCAGCGGTCTTAACAGACTTCAGCGAGATGTGCTCGACTATGATGATACGGAGTTTGTAATTTTTGCATTAGGGACAAACGATTTTATGCAGTATGCAACACTTATGGCGCCAAAGTCAGAAAAACCGACTGCGAAAGAGGTTCTTGATGCGGTTGTTCTGATTTCGGAAAAGCTGAAAGCCAAAGGTAAGAAGCTTATTGTATTTAACATACTTAATTTTGGCGGATATGCTGACTCTACACCTGAAAAAGAAGCTTTGGTGGACGAGTACAACTGTTTGCTTGAAGAGAATAAAGATAAGTTTTATGCGGTCTACGATCAGGCAGTTGTCTGCCGTGATCCCGACAATCCGAACAGCTCGAGAAAAGATTATCTCGGCAAGGATTTACTTCATCCGAACAAACTTGGCGGACAGGTTGTTGCCGATGCAGTTGATCTTGAATTGTTCAGATAAAACCATCCCCTGAAACCGTTTTGGCTTCAGGGGATTTACTTTATTATCTTGCGGAAATAAGGCTGTGATATTTTTCTTCAAGCTCATTATACTGCGTGTAATACTTTCTTTGCTCGAGGTAACTTTTAGCATCCGTGTACGGTTTTATGATACGCAGATACTGTGACTCTTTCTTAAGATAAGCACGCAGATCCTGACGTTGCCTTAGGCTGTCAATAAACCCTGAAGTTTCACGGTTGAGGAGTTCTTGCTTAACCGCATCGTCAGGCTTACGGATATTATCAATTCCGATCTTACGAATGAGTGATGCAGACTCTTTTTTGATACGTGCACACTTTATTGCATCGGTTCGAATTGCTTTTTCTTCAGCAGTTTTTTTCGGCAGTTTCCTTGCTGAACGCAGTTCTTCTTTTGCGTTTTCATAAAGATATATTTCACCACAAGCAAGGTCGCGTTGCATCTGAGCAGTTTTTATGTTTGCAGCCGTGCCCGAGAATTTGTTGAGGTCTTCCAGAATAATCGGAGCGCGTTCAATTGCAAGGTTTTCCTCTTTGATTCTGTGAATTTCATCTTTAGCTTTCTTAATAGCTTCTGCACGAATTTCCTTTTCTTTTTCGGTCTTCTTTGGCAACTTCCGTGCGTTTTTAAGACCGGTTTTGTCAATAGGAGTTTTTTCTTTACCGTAAAGCTTCTTTGCCTGGAGAATCATTTCCATAGCATCCTCAAGCTCAGTATCGTCGAGTTCGCCGAGCGTGTAGTTTTCAAACATTGCACGTATCTTAAGTACACAAATATAAGCTTTGTGCTTGTTTTCTGTCAGGTCGTAGAACAAGAACGGAATGAGATTGAGAACAGCACCGACTGCCGAGCATATGATAAGCACCTCAAAAAGATTGCCGCGAAGCGTGTCATCGTAAAGCACGGAATAGTCTTCCTGAATACCTATTTTTTCATAGATAGCGGGGTAGAACATACCGGTAAAGAAACTGATAGCCGTACCGATCATACCGAGAGGACCAAAAAGTCCGTCAACACGAACACCTGTTTTCCACTGGTGATAATCTCGCATATCTGCCTGAATGTTGTGCTGAACGATGTTCCAAAATGTGTTTATAAATGTGTTGAAATACCACAGCACACAAATCAAAACCAGGTTTTCGTAAACAAAATAGAGAATAATAAGAACAACGACATTGATTGTATTTGCTGTAATCAACAGATTGCGTTTACCCATCCATTTTATTGCGAACGGTGCGAGCAACATCGACCATAGTGATGCGTTACCGATAATTGTGTTTGCAACACCAAGTGTTTCGGCATACTGACCGTTATGACCGTAAACGAACGACCATCCGAGAATGACACCGTAACCTGACTCAAGGAAAACGATCCACGCGGCAGACTGTATAATCCAAAAATACTTGTTCTTTGCAACTTCACGGATCGCATCGATCATTCTGACGGGATCAGGCTTCTTTTTTGGCAAGATAAGCCGTTCTTTGACCTTGCGGAAGAAAACGAGACTTATAACAAGACCGATAACGGTGAATATCGGGTATATAACTCTGTATGTCCAGATGTTATCAAGTCCCCAGGTTTTGCCTGCTATAATGGGGATAACCAGGTTTGTGATTGACGGAGCAAGCGAGTAAATAACCTGTGAGATGCTCATTACATTAGCTCTTTCCTGAGCATCGGGACTGAAAATCTGCTGGAAATATGTATAACTCTCGTTATAGAAGCACTGAAAAACATTCAGCAACAGGTACATTATCTCAACAACAATGACCTTGGTGATATAGCTCCAGTTTTCGTAAGGAAGCCAGACGAAAATCAATGAAATCAGAGCAATTGGTACAGCTGTCATCCGTATGAACGGAAGAAATTTTCCACCCTTCAGGTGGTGATTATCGTAATACCAGCTTCGGAAAATACCAAGAGGGATACCGATAAGGTTTGCGATGTTGAGCATAAGCTGCAGGTCCATCGGCTTTAATCCGATGCTTGCACCGACGAGGAAGTTGGATGCGTTCAGGGCAATTGTACCTGCAAGAAGTGTGAGCCAGTTTACGCCGAAACCTGCACCGCTTAGTGCGGCAATTTCTTTATACGGGACGTAATTGCCCTTGGGCGGATGATTCCAATATTCTTTGGCAAGGCGGAAGGTTTCTTTCGCTTTGCCAACAGCTTTTATTTTAGCCATTTATATCACACCTTAAAATTTGAAATATTTTTCTCTTTGTTTTTTCATTCTGCCGTTTATTGCTTTGAGTATTCTTGCGGCATCTTCATCACCGCAGACATAGTCTTTCATCAATCTGCCTTCTTCAAAAACAAGCTCGTCGTGAAGCGGGAAAAACTCGCGAAGCAGGAAACACGCATAACGCACAAATCTTGTTTCACCTACAAGACGCAGCTCTTTGCTTATGGAATCAACAGCAACGGAATAGAAATCTTTAATTGATGATATGATGCCCTCGCGTGTGTTTTCGGGCGAAAAAACAATTGTTGAAGCAACAAAAGCCCCGTCGTTGTGAACACAGGAATGACTGTCGGTACTGCCGACTATGGGATAGTGTCTGCCTTTGATTCTGTCGTCATAGTAACGCATCGTCTGGAAACCGTTCTGTTCATAATACGCTTCACCGCCAAGCACTTCAAAAGCATCAAACGGCTGAGTATCAATTATGTGTTCAACAAGTGTTTCGGGCACATGGAAAACGTTCTGCAACCAATACGGATGGCAGAAGATGCCAAGTCCGTCAGCGGCTTTGATGTGATTGAAAATCCATACACAGGATGCGTAAGTGAATTTTTCCACCCCGACGGGAATATCCAGAGTTTCTGCAAGCTCGTTTACCTGACGTTTGTATTCCTCCACGCTTATAATATCGGGACATTCACCGTTAAGGGAACGGAATTCTTTGCCCGGGCCTACGTCGATATGCTGGTCACCGGGCATAAGAGCATTAACACTGTATGTTCCGCCAAAATTGACGATGTGGATATCGTTGCCCTCAAGATGTACTTCTTCACCCGGAACAAGATTATATTCAATCGGTACATCCTTGAAAGCGTTCATCGCCTCAAGTGAACCGTAATAAACGTCGTGGTCGGTAATTGCAAGGAAGTCATAGCCGTTTTTTCTGTACTCTGCGGCAACGATAGCGGGAGCCTGATGGCCGTCCGAACGGCTGGTATGCATATGCAGGTCGCCTCGGAAAGGGTATCTGCCTACGAGGTCGGACATAAGCGAATAAACCGAAAGCCGCACAATGCGTTTTCCGTCTTTTACAATGTCAACATAGTGCTCCTGTTCACCTTTGAAAATGTGTGAAAAACGGATTGTTCCATCCTTTTCGGGCATACGGAGATAAGAGACAAGATTATTTCTTTCAGGATATCTCTGTGAATTACCCTGTGTCAAAGCACGCACTTCAACGGTATATTCACCCTCAAATGCAACATGAGCACCGAGTGGTTTTACCGTAATTTCAATTTCCTCATCACAGGGAAAAACTTTCGGAAAAATATCGTAATAAACTAATTCAAGTTTAACCATAAAACCTCCACAAATGCTATATTTAATAGATTATACCATACTGATACATCACAATTCAATTAACAAACCATACAAAAAACGGTACGGAGATTTTCCGCACCGTTAATTATCATATTCAGCTTATTCTGACGTAGCCGCTTTTTTCAATTAAGGTCTGCCCCTCGTCGGACAGAATCCAGTCAATAAGCACGGGGATATTCTCGTTTTTATTGTCTGCACGGTAGATTGCATAAAACTGTGCAACAACAGGATAACTTGCATTGCGGATATTTTCTGCACTCGGGTAAACTCCGTTAAGTGAGAGCATTTTAACAGAATCATTGCCTACAATACCAGACATATAATACCTGAAAGAGAAGCCGATTGAGGCACCCATAAATGCAAAGGGGGATTTACGGGAAATTTTACGTTCACCCATAAAAGCATCCATAGCAGACTGGCTTCCGCTGCCCTGCATCCGGGTTACGGGATTTATAACCCTGTTTACTCCTCCGACATCGGCCCAGTTTTTGTATTCACCGCCGTAAATTCCGCGTACCTGTTCAACAGTAAGGTTATCAACAGGATTGTTTTTATTGACGAAAAATACAAAAGCCTCCAGTCCGACGGGAACGTAAACGAGTTCCACGCCTTTATCTTCGGCATATTTTTTCTGGTCTGCCGAGGGGGAGGCACAAAACAGTATGTCTGTTGAGCCGTCAACTATTGCCCGGTAACCGCGGACGGTGTTTTTGTACTGCATTTTACTGTCTTCGGCAAAATTCTCACCGTAAAAGTTTTCATCGGAAAATTTCCCGCCCTGATATGTGACTGATCCGACAGGATATACAGCATCAATGATTGCGGCATAGACGGGTACCAATGCTGCCGCACCGTCAAGCACGGGCAGGTTTTCAGTGAGCTTCAGCGAAGACTCGACACGTGCAAGGTCAGAGTCTTCTTCGTGCGGAAGATATCGACTTACGTCAATCATTTTTGACTGTGAAGTATCGCTGAAGTTGTTGGAAAGACGTACTGTCAGCAACGAATAGATACCAAGATTAAAAGCTGCAAACAGAACAACTACCAAAAAAAGGGTAAAAATTTGTTTTAAAGAGTTTGTTTTGTTATTCACATCACCACAGCTCCTTTGCAATAAAGTGGATGATGGAACAGTGCTGATAAGCGTAAAAGTCATACACCAGGTGTGCAATTGTCAGCACGATACAAACTGCGATAACAGCTATAAGAATTTTAAAGTAAGTGCGTTCGGTCATAGCTGTCTCCTCACATATAGGCGATGCCTACAAAGAACATAGCCGAAACACAAATCAATGCCACAACCATAAATCCTGCAAGGCAGGAGGAGATGATAAGACTTCTTTTGCGTGATTTAATTTCTTCTTCACTCACTGTGTCAGGGTTTTGTCTGTTTTTCTTTTTTGCTGAGTTATAGCTGACGGCGCTTGAAATAAAATAAATAACAGAAAGAACAGGGACGGTCAAAAATGCACAAATAGCAAGATATATCATTGTTTTGCCTCCTTTGAGTTTAATTCTGCAACTACATTATAGCACATATTTTACGTAAAACAATACAAAAAAGTGGCTTGAAACCGATTGATTTCAAGCCACGATTGATATTGAAATTACAGCTTCATTGCAACGTCCCATGCACCCCAGATAACTGTACGAAGGTTACCAACCTTCTTTGCGTCACCGATGATGTGAACGTGCTTTGATTTTTCAGCAATAGGAGCAGGTCTGTAGCCGACTGAAAGGATTACGCTGTCTGTAGGAATTGTAACAGTCTTGCCGTCCTTAGTCATAACAGAAACGCTTGTGTCTGTGATTTCTGTTGTCTTTGTTTCAAGGTAAACAGGAACTTTGTTTGTCTTGAAGAAGTCACGGAGGTAACTTGTGTTAGCAAGAGCAACACCCGGAGTTGTAACAAGGTCATCCTGCATCTCAACGATTGTCGGATTCTTGCCCTGGAGATAAAGCTCATAAGCGATTTCACAACCTGTAAGACCGCCGCCGACAACAACAACATTGTCACCAACTGTCTTTGTGCCGAGGAGGAAGTCAACTGCTTCGATTGCCTTATCAGCACCCTTAACGGGAATCTTGTTGGCAACTGAGCCTGTAGCAACGATAACTTCGTCTGCACCGAGAGAAGCGATGTCCTTAACCTCTGAATTCATATGGATCTTAATATCCTTGTAACGTTTGATTTCACGATTGTACCATGCAATAAGGTCACGGTCCTTTTCTTTGTATGACGGAGCAGCTGCTGCGATGAATACACCGCCGAGCTTGTCGCTCTTTTCGTAAAGGTCAACCTTATGGCCACGCTGTGCACATACGATAGCAGCTTCCATACCGCCGATACCGCCACCGATAACAGCAATCTTTTTCTGCTTCTTAGCAGGCTGAATCTTGTACTTCTTGGACTGCATTGTCTTCGGGTTGATAGCACAACGTGAAAGACCCATTGTGTCAAGGAGATCCTGAGTATTAGCGTGACCCTTTGAAGATGAGAAGTTGAAGCAACCTGCGTGGCAGCAGATACACGGTTTGATATCTTCTACTCTGTCCTCGATGAGTTTTGTGATCCATTCGGGGTCAGCGAGGAACTGACGAGCAACACCGACACCGTCGATCTTACCTTCTGCAACAGCCTTTGCACCGACATCAGGTTCCATTCTACCTGCACAAACAACAGGAATATCAACAAACTTCTTGATGTGAGCAACGTCGTCAAGGTTACAGTTCTGAGGCATATACATCGGGGGATGTGCCCAGTACCATGAGTCGTATGTACCGTTGTCAGCGTTAAGCATATCGTAACCTGCATCCTGAAGGTACTTGGCAGCCTTTTCAGATTCAGGCATTGCACGGCCGACTTCTTTGTAATCTTCGCCGGGCATTGCACCTTCGCAGAAGCCCTTCATCTTTGATTCAACAGAGTAACGAAGAGAAACGGGATAATCGTCACCGCAGGATTCCTTGATAGCCTTAACAACTTCAACTGCGAAACGGTATCTGTTTTCAAAGCTTCCGCCGTATTCGTCAGTACGCTTGTTGAAGAATTCGATTGAGAACTGGTCAAGAAGATAACCTTCGTGAACAGCGTGAACCTCAACACCGTCAACACCTGCATCACGGCAAAGCTTAGCTGTTTTTGCAAATGCTTCGATGATTTCGTGGATCTGCTCCTTTGTCATTTCAGGGCAGATAATATCGTGAGCCCAACGTGAGGGCTGTGGGCTGGGAGAAGCCAACTCGTGTGATGTATCAAGAATAGGCTTAACAAGTGCACGTGTGAACTTGTTCTTGTGAAGCGGTGCAACGAGCTCTGTGATAGCCCAGCTTCTGCCCATACCTGCAGTCAGCTGAACAAACAACTTTGCACCTGTCTTATGGATTTCGTCCATAAACTCTTTGAGCTCTTCAAACATCTTTGGGTTCTGCCAGAGCCATTTGCCCCAGAATGTGTCACGCAACGGTGCGATACCGGGGATGATGAGACCTACATTGTTGTTAGCTCTTTCAAGGAAAAGCTTTGCAGCTTCCTTGTCAAAGTGACAACCGCCGAGTTCGAACCAGCCGAACAAAGATGTACCACCCATGGGACACATAACGATACGGTTTTTGATTTCGACGTTACCTATTTTCCAGGGGGTAAATAAAGCTTCGTACTGCTTATCCATTTTCAAACACTTCCTTTTCATTAGTATAAAATTTCATACATAAATATAATAAAATAATTTTTTCACAATGTCAATGAATATTGAAAAGTTTGTTATAAAAATAACTGCCCGTATGACGGACAGCTATAAGTCAGTGTGATTTATGTTTTTGTTTATAAAGGCTTATTGCGAAATTATATAACGGGACAAGATACAGGTAACACGCCGTCAGTATACACACACTTGGTGCATCAATGGACGATAGGGGAACGGTGGCGGCAATTGACCACGGAACAAGAGGAGCCATAACAACTGCCGTATTTTCAAGACAGTAAGCCATTTTCTTTCCGTCTGTTTCAACGTCACCGCACAGCTGATGAGCAAGCATAATTGCAAGTGTCTGGTTGCACGAAACAAGGCTTGAAAGTATCGATGTAATAAACACACATCCGAAAGGGGACAGCTTACGGCTGACCTTCATCAGAATATCGTGAATTGAGTGAAGCAGTCCCGTGCCTTCAAACATACCCGAATAACACGCTGAAATGCATACAATCAGGAATGCGTTTGCCATAGAAATCATACCGCCTCCCGAAAGCAGAGCAGATACTTCCGGAACTTCGGGAGTGTAGCCGAAGACGGACATACGCATAATTTCTGCAAAAGGAATATCCTGCACAAATGCACACATAAGCATTCCGCAAACAATACTAATGCTCATTGTGATTTTAACATTGACCTTGAAGAGCGAAAAAACAATAATTACTGCGGCAGGAATAATTACGGCAGGGTGCAGATTGAAATTGTCTGTAAAAACATTCTGTGTTGTACCGATGTCAAAGTCCGATTCGAATCCGAGACCGAGCAGGGCATAAACACCGCACGTTATTGCAAAGGGAATTGCGGAGGTTCTGAACATCATTGCAATGTTTTTAAAAAGATTTGTTTTGGTTAATGTGCTTATCAGCAACGCACTTGTACTCATCGGGGAACATCTGTCACCCCAGAAAGCACCTGAGAGCACGGCACCGCCCGAGAAAAGAATCGGTATGCCCATACTGTTAGCGATTGTAATACAGATAACACCCATTGTTGCCGATGTGCCGAAGGCTGTGCCTGTAAGGAAAGAAATGAATGCACACAGCAAAAAGCAGACAAGTACCATTGCCTGAGGGCTGCATATTTTCGTTGCGTGGTAAACTATGTAAGGGATTGTACCGCCTGCACGCCAGACGGCTGTTATAACACCGATGAGAACAAAGTTTATAAGTATATTGCGGACGGTTTTTATGCCTGAAAAAGCGAGGCTGAGCATTTCGGCAACACTGTGATTTTTATAAATTCCGTAAAAGAAGAGAAGAAAAAAGCCGAAGACCAGTGCAATCAGTATTGAAGCATCAAATGCGACACATGCAAATAACGCACCGACAAATAAAACAAAAATACTGATTTCAAGCATACAATCACCTCCCGCAATTTTTACCAACCCACATACTATATCACAAATAATGACACATTTCTACCGTTTACAAAAAAATAAACGGCAAGGTTTCCCTCACCGTTTAAAATCAATGTTTACTTCTTGAATCCGCCGTTCACCGTCAGAGTGTTGAGCATCACAACTGATGTTGAATCAACGGGCTGACCAAATGCCTTGTAGTTATTGAGCCGGATATCAACGGTGTATTGCCAAGTACCGTTGACAATTTTTCCGTCAGGGCCGATTACAACCTTTACGGTCGGATTAGTGTAATAAATCTTTGTCTCTTTCTCGTTAAGGTCAAGCGGAAGTTTGAGGTCTGCAAGCTGTTTTGTGACAACGCTGATATCACCCACGGCTGTTATAGCGTGACCGACAGAACCGCTGTTTGCATCTTCGTTCGGCCCTGCAGTCTGCTTGTTCATTGTCATTTCTATAATAAGCGCACTGCCGTTTTTGTATGCCTCGGCAGATGCAACGTCTGATACAACAAGATTGTTATATCCGCCGGTGATACCGTCCTTGTCAGACGAGTTGTTTTTGAGAAGTGTTTTCATTATAGACTGAACGAAAGCGGGCAGATCGTCACCGTTAACTTTTATGTTTTCGATTTTAATACTATGCTGTGACTTGACACTTGAGTGAGTTTTATTGGCTGCCTTTTTGTATGCGTTGATAATCTGTTGCGTTGACCATTTCTCAGGATTGTCGGAACGTGAGGTCGTTGCTGCTACGGGTACGGTTGTACTCGCGTCTGCCTGTGTCACAGAAGTGATATCTGAAGTGTCAAGTTCTGAAAAAGTTGTGATTTCTTCAGATTTATCTGATGTATCTTTTGTCGGTTCTTCACTGACGTTTGTAGTGTTGATTGGCTGAGTCGTTGTATTTTCCTGCGGTGTGTCAATTTTTTCTTTTTTGTTGCAAGCATTAAGAGAAAGCGCCAGAACCAGAGCAAGTGCGAGTGCTGATAATCGTTTATATATCATTTAATCCCCTCCATAATGATTGTATTGTAATTTTATATCTTTATACATCCGATTATACTGTACTTTTGAATTTAATATATGCCGAAAAAGAAAAATGCAAAAAACTGTTGCTGAAAAGTTGTGTATAATCACTATGTGTTGAACTATTGACATAAAAATCAACGTGGTTTACAATTATAACGATGACAGATTGTTTTGATGTATTCCTATGCGTATGAAGTTAATGGGGGAAAAGCAATGTTTCAAGCAATAGTTTTGTTAGGTTATCTTGTGTACAGCAAAGTGAATATTTTATACCGTAAATTATTTTACAGGGGCAAGCGGTACAGACCTCGCTATCTGTGCGGTCACAAGGTTCTTTCGCCGGAGCAAGGTAACCGTAAGCTGGAAGAAATGATTGAAAGCGGTAAGCCGTTCGCTGCAATCCGTTACGGCGGAGTTGAAACGAATACATATCTTGAGGGTAAAGCTTATCGGGTAGGCCTGAGCAAGACTATGAGGCAGGAGATTGTCGATACAGCGCAGCGTCAGGCGGGATTTTTTCCGAATGATATTTCTATGTTGCCTCGTTATGTTGATCTTATTGAAGAAACCAGTAAAGAAATCGATTTTCTTGCTACCTATGCAACGCGTATGGAAAACTATATGATTCATAGTTTTATGAAACCGTCGTTGGTGGTGTCAGACAACCGTGCACTTGAACCGTATTATTTTCAGAATAATGAGCCGTGGACAAAAGCTCTCAAGGGTAAGCGTGTGCTTGTAATTCATCCGTTCGAGGAATCGATTCAGAAGCAGTACGCAATCCGTGAAAAATTGTTTGATGATCCTGATATACTACCGGAGTTCGAACTTCATACACTCAAAGCTGTGCAGACGATTGTCGGAACAAAAGACGAGCGCTTTGAAGACTGGTTTGATGCTTTGAACTATATGTACAACGAAGCGATGAAGATCCCGTTTGATATTGCTCTTATCGGTTGTGGTGCTTACGGTCAACCTTTGGCTTGTATGCTCAAAAAAGCAGGTAAGCAGGCTATTCACATCGGTGGAGCAACTCAGATTATGTTTGGCATAATCGGAAGAAGATGGGAACTTAACAGTAAAGAGGTTTCTGCACTGTTTAACGAAAACTGGACAAGACCTTCCGCAGAAGAAACTCCGCAGAACAAAGAGAAAAATGAATTTGGCGGAGCATATTGGTAATATTACGGAAAAATTGCAAAGCATTCCTTGTTTTTGGAATGCTTTGTTTTTAAAAAGTTGTTTTACTTGTATTTTGTTAAGTTTCGTGATATTATTCTAGTAATGAAATACTGGAGATGGTGAAATGAAAAAAAGCAATGCTTCTTTGGCGACAAAAGCCCCTGCGAATGCACTGCCGCCCGAACTCGGCAAGCACATAACAAAATTTGAATATGTTTGTCTTATGCTCGCACGTATCGGCGGTATGTTCGGAACAACTCTTACGGGTACTCTTGCTACGGCTTTCCTGCACGAGTTATATTACGGCCCCGTAGGTGTGGATGCGGAAAAAATTGCAAGTATTCTCGCGGTGCAGACAACACTTACGACCGTTCTCGGTATAGCTGTCGGTCTTATTTCAGCTACTGTTGTACAAAAATGGAAAAGCCGTTGGGGCAGATACCGTCAGTGGTATATTATCTGTCTTATTCCGATTTTCCTTCTGACAGTTTTCTATTTCTATGTTCCCGAAGGCTGGACAGTTCAGCAGATGACAATTTTCCGTTACGGTATTGCTTGCTGTCAGACGGTGTTCAATGCATTCAATAACCTCGGTCAGAATGTGGCACAGGTTATTTCTCCGAATCCGAAAGAAAAGAAAACAGTTGCGACTATATGGCAACTGTCTTATTACATCGGTTACGGCGGAGCATATATTGCAACGTTTGTTTACGGTCTTTTCAGCGATGATAAGAACAAAATGTATATGACACTCGGAATTGTTGCAGGTGCAGTTACGTTGTTCGGTAATCTTATGTGTGGTCTCTTCTGCAAGGAGAGAATTGAACTTCCGAAGAAAGAAAAGGTCAAGGTTTCAAAGACACTGTTCACACTTTTCAAGTACAAGAATTACCGTGCTTATCAGTATATGGCATGGGTTAACAATTTTGCAATGCTCGGGAAAATGTCCACCTATCTTGCAGCAATTACAGTCGGTTCGTCGAAGAATCTTCTTCTCACACTTCCGACGGCAATCGGTACGGTTGTGGGTAATGTTATAACTACAAAACTTTCAAAAAAATATGAACCTACAAAGTTGCTTAAATTCTGTGGTCCGTATTCTTTGGTATCGGCAGGAATTCTGTTTGCTATCTGTTTTGTGGAAGCAAAGATGGGAATTATGTTCTTCTCAGGTTGGAACAGCATATTCTTCTATGTTTTCTATTTCCTTTTCGGTGTAGGTATAGGTATACAGGAGCTTTCAAACTCGCATTTCAACGTCGAGTATTATGACTATCTTGAGTGGGAAACAGGCGACCGTATTGAGGCTATTCAGGGTGTTATCCCCGGCTGGATAAATACAGCCATCAACTATGCAAGAGAACTGATTGTTCCGTTTATGATTGCGTGGGTAGGCTATAAGTCATCAAGTGAGGGCGACCTTGTTGCGACAATGCAGGCACAGCCAAACTATATGAACACCTGTCTGTGGATTCTCGGATTCCTTCTCTTCGGATACACGCTGAGCAATTTGCTCAAGGCAATAATCCTCAAGACGATGTATAACATCGAGGGCGATACAAAAGAAAAGATGTACAAAGATCTTGAAAAAATGCGTGAAGAACGTCGTAAGGAAAACGAGGCTCTTGAAGCTGCAGTAAAATAAAGATTTACATAACATAACCGGAAAAACACCGCCGACAGCTCAGACTGTCAGCGGTGTTTACGTTTTGCTTTGTTATTAGTCCCTATAAAAGGTTGAACTGATTATTTTTCAAAATACATTGCACCGCTTTGAGCAAAAATCAATGGAGGCAAATCCATTCCTTTTTGTTCGGGGATTCTTGAAGCAATTGCGATGTCGTGGATTTTACTGTATACAAAACCGGGCTCAAAAACAACATGAGCACAAATAAATCCCTCTTTTTTCACTGGCAGAGTAACAGAATAATCTTCCGTCTTTTTGGCTGTGTATGAGAAGCATTCGCCGTCACGGTCAAAAACAATCAATTTATGTTTTCTGCGCAGTTTTTTTACACTGATTGTCACGCTTGTTTTATCTGTAAGTTTAACA
>JAZNCK010000142.1:0-31678 GCA_045587505.1 Acutalibacteraceae bacterium | reverse complement strand
CACAACGCAGACATTACTGTTTAAAGGAGCTTATATGTCCTGTTTTACCAAAGCTCTTAAAGGCTTAAATGAATATCGGTCAATTATTTATGACCTTAACAACCGACGTCTCCCTGCAGCAGTCGTCGCTCTTTCTGCTATACATAAAGCACATGTTATTGCTGCCGCCTGTGAGGATCTTGCTCCACACCGTGCAATCATCATCACTCCTGATGAAGCACAGGCATCCAAGCTCTGTAAAGATCTGAACGCTTTCGGTTGCGAAGCACAGCTTTTTCCTGCAGGCGATATAACGTTGCGTCCCGATAATGTTAAATCCCGTGAATATGAACATAAAAGACTGAGTGTGCTAGGCAACCTTGTTGACGGCAATGTACGTGCTGTCGTGTGCTCGGTCGAAGCTGCTTTACAGTACACGATTCCGCCCGAGGATCTGATTGAAAAAAGAATCACACTGACCGTTGATGAAGAAATAAAGCAGGATGAACTCATTGAAATCCTTATAAACGCAGGTTATACAAGGAGCGCTCAGGTTGACGGTTCAGGTCAGTTTGCCGTGCGTGGCGGTATTATCGATATTTTCTCCCCTGATTGCGAAAACCCGTACAGAATTGAATTCTGGGGTGACAATATTGACTGTCTTTCTACTTTTGAGGTTGAGAGTCAGAGACGAATAGATTCTACACGTTCAATTACCATTACACCGACAAATGAAATCTGCTGCAGTCCTGTTAAACTTGCAGAAACGCTTGAAGACTTTATAAAAAATGCACGTGGCAAGGGCACAAACAAGGTTAAAGAAAGCATCCGCCTTGACCTTGAAAAACTTGAAGGCGGGATCAATCTGCCGAATATCGACAGATATATGCCTGTTATTTATCCCTGTCCTGCTACTATTTTTGATTATATAGATCAACCGCTTGTCTTTGTCACTGAAAGCTTTTCTGTCAAAGAAAGTGCAAATGCCTGTCTTAAGATTTTCCATGAAGACCTGAAGGCTTATTTTGAAGACGGAATAATCTGCAACGGTCTTGATAAGTATATGATGGAGTTCAGCGAACTGCTCACAATGTACGAAGATCTCGGTGCAATCTACCTTGATAATATGACCCGCGGCTCGTTCGACACTCCTGTTAAAAGTCTTGTTACTTTTAACGCAAAGCAATTCAGTCCATGGAGTGGTTCACTTTCGGTACTTATTGATGATATCCGTCCTGTTTACGGCAAAAAAGGGAATTCCGTTTTTGTTGTCGCAGGTACGGAAAAATCAGCGAGTGCTCTCGCTTCTGACCTTGAAAACGAGGGGATTTCAGCTATGTATCTTCCCTCGCCTCCGGAAGACGTTATTCCGGGTAAGGTAATTGTTCTGCCCGGCGGATTCTCGGCAGGATTTGAATATCCCGATGCAAAACTTACGGTTATCACATACGGCAGCCGTGCATCGTTACCTGTGAAGAGAGCAGGTAAAAAAGTAAAAAAAGCCAATATGTTCAACTCTCTTGAAGACTTGCATAAGGGCGATTACATTGTTCACACCGCACACGGTATAGGTATATTTGACGGTATCACAAGCCTGGAAGCTGACGGTAAAATCAAGGATTATATCAAAATCCGTTACGATAAAGGTGACGTGCTTTATGTTCCCGTTACACAGCTTGACCAGGTTTCAAAATACATCGGTGCAAAGAGTGAGAACGGAACCGTAAAACTCAATAAACTCGGCGGAAAAGAATGGCAGAAAACCCGTACGCGTGTACGCTCTGCCGTTAAGGATATCGCAAAAGAGCTTATCGATCTTTATGCCAAGAGAACACAGATCAAAGGTCACGCTTTCTCACCCGATATTGATATGCAGAACGACTTCGAGCGTCGGTTCGAATTTGACGAAACGGAAGACCAGCTCAGATGTATTTTTGAAATCAAAGAGGATATGGAAAAGCCCTATCCTATGGACAGACTTCTTTGCGGTGATGTCGGGTTCGGCAAAACTGAAGTTGCTCTTCGTGCGGCATTCAAGGCTGTTGCCGACGGTAAACAGGTTGCGATACTTGTGCCGACAACAATTCTTGCACTTCAGCATTACCAGACAATCTGCAAACGTTTCGAAGGTTTCCCTGTTGAGGCGCAGATGATTTCGCGATTTGTACCTGCTGCACAGCAGAAAAAAATCAAAGCAGAACTGAAATCCGGCTTTGTTGATATCATCGTCGGTACTCACCGATTGATTTCAAAAGATATCGAGTTCCGCAATCTCGGGCTGATTATCGTTGATGAAGAGCAGCGTTTCGGCGTTGCACAGAAAGAGAAACTGAAGGAAAATTATCCTGACATTGACGTGCTGACATTAAGTGCGACGCCTATCCCCCGTACTCTCAATATGGCGATGTCAGGTATCAGGGATATGTCCATCCTTGAGGAAGCACCTCACGACAGACATCCTGTTCAGACTTATGTTATCGAGTATAATTTTGAGGTTATCCTGCAGGCAATCCACTCCGAGCTTCGCCGCGGCGGTCAGGTTTATTACCTGCACAACCGTACGGAAACGATTGAAAGAACTGCAGCAAAGCTCAAAGAATTCCTTCCCGACCACACCGTAGCAGTCGCACACGGACAAATGTCCGAGGACCAGCTGAGTGAGATCTGGAGAAAGCTCCTCGAGGGAGAAATCGATGTTCTTGTGTGCACAACGATCATTGAAACAGGCGTCGATGTGCCGAATGTCAATACGATTATTATTGAAAACGCTGACAGACTCGGACTTGCACAGCTGCATCAGATACGTGGCCGTGTCGGCCGTTCTGCAAGACGTGCAAGTGCTTACCTGACTTTTACAAGAGGTAAAGAATTAAGTGAAATTGCCGCAAAGAGGCTTACAGCTATCCGTGAATATACGGAATTCGGCTCAGGCTTCCATATAGCTATGCGTGACCTTGAAATCCGAGGTGCCGGTAACATCCTCGGAGCACAGCAACACGGACATATGGAAGCTGTAGGATATGATATGTATCTTAAAATGCTTGAACAGGCAGTCAGTGAAGAGAAAGGTGAAATTCCTGCCGTGCCTGAGAAGGAATGTCTTATCGATCTTCCTATTGACGCACACATTCCAAGTGATTACATTGAAAATGTTCCGCATAAACTCAAGATGTACCGCAGAATCGCTGACATAAAAACTCAGGATGATGCAGATGATGTTATTGACGAGCTTATCGACCGTTTCGGTGAACCTCCGCAGTGTGTTATGGGTCTTATAACCGTTTCCCTGCTCCGCAATTCCGCACTCAAGCAAGGTGTTTATGAAATCGGCAGAACAGGCAACAGCGTCAAGCTCTTTATCGAAAATCTGCAGATGGAAAAAATATCTATGCTTGCAAAATACATGCCCGGCAGAATTACGGTTTCCGCCGCAGGTAAACCGCACATTGCTGTCAAGGTTATGCAGGGCGAAGACCAGCTGACAGTTATCCGCAAAGCGCTTGAGTTGATGGCAAAAACAGATGAACAGATGTAAAAATCGGCTTATGACAAATTGTCATACGCCTATTTGTTTGTTTATATTCAGCAACCGCTGAGTGTATCATTGATACCAAGGAAGCTGAGAATTTTCGCAAAGAACGCTGTAACCTTTGCAACGAAGTTTTCGAAAACAGTTTCGATACAGCCGAAGAAGCCGTCATCACCGTCATCTGTTGTTGTGTCGTCGGGATTGAGATTCTTGCGGATTGCGAATGAGTCGATGTTTGTTGTTTCGCCGTCAGCCGGATTAACCTCATAAGCATCGTAATAGAGTGTGTCACCGACGATTCTGATACCTGAGAAGGTTGAATATTCTGCATCATAAATTACTTCTGCTCTCGGGAAGAGCTCGTCAGTAAGAGCAGCATCCTTCTGCTTGTAAATCTTTACGCCTGAGCATCCTGCAATGGAGTAAACCGTACCTGCAGGATTTTCCTTAACTGTATATTCCTTACCGTTAAATGTTGTAGTCGATGTTGTAACACTCTCAACCTTATTATCAATCATCGCATCAGTACGAAGGTAAACGTGGTCATGTCCCTGGAATACCATATCAATATCAAGCTCGGGCATAAGCACTGAAAGCTGTTCTCTGATCTGAATAACGTCATCATCGTCATAATGTGAGCCGTTTGAATACGGAGCCTTATGAAGAGCTACAAACTTCCAGTCAGCATCACTTGACTGCATATCGTTGATGAGCCAGTTGATCTGCTCTTCCGTGATAGCCTCGTCCTCGTTGAGGTCGTTTGTGTTAAGCACTGCCGTATGAGTATTGTTGTAATCGAATGAATAGTAAATACCTGTGACTGTATCCTGCTCGGGAGCATTTGAGATTGTGAAGTTAGTTACAATCGCATATTCACCCATATCCTCGTGGTTACCTGATACAGACATAAACGGTGTGTTCATAAATATATCTGAGCTCTCATCAAGAAGCCATTTCCACTGGTTAAAGTTGTCACCGTGGTCAACGTTATCACCTGTGCTGAGAATGTAACCTGCATCAGGATAAAGCTCCTTGGCCTTTGAAAGCACCTTTTCAACACGTTCATACTGAATCTTTGACATTGACTGTGTATCTGTAACGTTGATAAACACTGTCTCGTCGCTGCCGTCTTCCATTACAAATGTACCTGTTTCACTCCACCAATTTCTTGAAGCGTCACCGATACGGTAAACATATTTCTTACCTTCTTTAAGACCCGAAACAGTGATTGTATGTCTGGTCATAGGAATTTCATACTGCATAATTCCGAAAATACCGAAATCAATACCCGGATAAGATCTGATTGTTCTCTGAGAATCAGCATCTACCGTAACATTAGCAGGAACAATGTTTGCACCACTGAATAACGGTGCGTCTGTGTATTCGAGAATCTCTATATCACTGCCGGTAACAGTGGATTTTGTATACCAACTGATGTTTCTTGAAGTTGAATCTTCGCCGAGTGTTACCGTGACTGCTGTGGGAAGACGGTAATTATCACGCGTTGCTTCAACAGGAACTTTACCGTCATAGATAACTGTTGCCGCCATATCGTCTGCAAAGTTATAGTCAAAAGCAAAATCACGAACAATGTTTGCGATTGAATGACCCAGTCCTTCAAGCAATGAAGCTGTGATATATTCATCCATAAGATGCTCAACAACACCCATAAGTGAATCACCTTCGATAACACCGAATGTGCTGAGAATCGGAACGATTTTATTTGCTATGTTGAGAATACTTGTGTCTCCGAGGAAAAGAACATTAAGCGTAAAATTGAGAATTTTGCCGAGAAGGAATCCGATAGATCCGATCGGGAAAAGCTCATCAACATGCAGCTCAAGGTCATCGAGGAGCTGGTTCTGTAAAAGGTCGTTTGCAAGGATGTCAAAAAGAGCATAGAACATCTTATCTGCTACGTCGCCATTTTCAATATTGTTAATAGCATCAAGCATAAATGCATCTGTACTCGGATCAAGTGCACCGTGATAAACGTACAGAATAGTATTCATAACAACGTCGTCTATTGTTCCGGGTTCAGTTTTGCTGCCGAGACCGTACTCATCATAGAATGAATCGTTCGGAAGTTCAGAAACCTGAATTGAAAGAAGCTTATCGATTGAGTTCATAAGATACTCAACTGTTGCTTCCTCATCCGTGAAATAGTGCTTTGAAAGCTGAGCGTCGACATCCTCAAGGAAGCTCATTACGTTCTTCATTGTGAGAATACCGATAGGTCCGAGGGTGATACCTTCACCTAAGAGACCGCCGAGAAGCTCTTCAACATCAAGACCGAATACAACCTTGAGTGCTTCAAGAATACCTTTTTCCTGTACAACGGGTGCAAGCTGTTTTACATATCCGCCGACAAAGTCTCTTGCAAAGCCCTTACAGCCTCTTTCGTCAAAATATGTACGCTTGATTGATTCAATTCTGAACGGCTGTTCAAAAGTCTCACCGTTTACAGTTACCGGAAGAACACAGTCAACATCATAGCTCTCGACATCAAGCTCTGTTTTACCTGTGTTATCAGTAGTAATTTCAAACTCGCGGAAATAGTTCGGGAAAGATGTAAGTGACGATACACAAACCTCAGTAAGAGTTTCGCCGTTGTCAGACACGGTCTGTGCAATATCGTTCATATGAATATGTCCCGTGAAAGAGAAATTCATACCTGCATCCGCAAGCTCTTCAGAAAGCTCCTGCCAACCGTCAATGTTGAAGCCCTTCATAATTTTGTACTCATTGTGGAAATGAGGCACAAGGTTGTGGTGGACAACACCGAGAGGAACTTCACCTTTTGCTTTAGCATCGGCAATTTCATCAAACAACCACTGTTTAAACTCTTCCGAAATAGCACCGGATGTTTCACCGATATCAAGACCGTCATCAGTAAGGTCTGAGCTATACTTGCCGGAGTCAATCATAATAATTCTGTAACCGTCATCGCTTACAGAGTAAGAAAGCATATTGCCTTTACCTGTAGTCGGTACGTAGGTATGGTAAGCAAGGTCATAACCGAGCTGAGAATAAACAGCGAGGAACTCCTCGGGAGTAATAGGTCTTGCCTTCTCCTTGTATCCGTTTTCATACGTTTTTGCAGTATCACTTCTGTTGATGTCGTGGTTACCGTTGATAGCAAGTACCTTGAGACCTGTTTCATTCTCAAATCTCTCAAGTCTTTCAGCAAGTTTTACATGTCCCACGTACTCGCCGTCTGCAGTAAGGTCACCTGATAAGATAACATACTCCATACCGTTTGACTTTGCATGCTCTTCAAGTGCTGCAAGAGCTGAGTCAAGGATACCCTCTGTTTCATAAGTCTCTCTGCCGATTGACATAGCCATTGCATCCATAAAAGCATCGCAGTAATTACCTGTGAGTACTTTCGGATAGTAATGAATGTCCGAAAGGGCTGCAAATTTAAGAGTCTCTGTGGGCGCAAAAGCTGCTTTGATAACATCTGCTGCATTTGCACTAAGAGGTACAATTGAAAGCATCATTACCATAACAAGCACTGCTGATAAAAGCTTCTTTAAAACTCGTCTTGTCTTTTTCATTTTGTCTCTCCTTTGGTCAGTCTGATTTAATATGTAAATTAAATTAAATCCGTAAATGTTTCTGTACCCTCAGTTATACCGAGGTATTCGTCTGCGGCAGAAGCATCAATTTCTTCAACATTTTTAAGTTTCTTCTGAATGATGCGGTTTCTGTCCTGCGCCTCTGAAAGGGTTTTTCCTGCCTCATCAATCTTCTTGCGTGCCTTATCAAGCACTGTGCCGAATTTTTCGTACTGTACCTTGGTTACGGCAAGAAGCTGACGGACTTCGTTGGCTTTCTCGTTTATCGCAACTGCTTTGAATCCCATCGAAAGAGTATTCAGCAGAGCAATAATCGTTGTCGGTCCTGCGACCATAATGTTTTCACGCTGGATTTTATCAAGTATACCTGAACTTGATGACGTTATCTCAGCATACAAGCCCTCTGTTGCAAGATACATGATTGCAAACGGTGTTGTTTCGGGAACATTGATGTATTTTTTGATAGTCTTTGCTTCGTGAAGAACTCTGTCTTCAAGAGCTTTTCTTGCTGCGGCAAGACCGACTGCATCTGCATTGTCTGCCGCCTCGCAAACACGCTTGTAATCTTCCATCGGGAATTTCGAGTCAATCGGAAGGTATGTAAACTTCGAAGAATCGTCACTTGACGGGATTCTGACTGCAAATTCAACAAGATCACGTGAACCCGGAACTGATGAGTAATTCTTGACATACATATTTGGTATGGTCTGGTCAAGTATTCCTTCAAGCTGAATTTCTGCCCACGTACCTCTTGCCTTAACGTTTGTCAATACACGGTTAAGTGCCGTAACATTAGTCGTTACTCCGCTTGAAAGCTCTTTCATTTCTCCGAGAGATTTATATACGTTTTCAAGTTGTTCGGAAACCGTTTTAAACGAAGAAT
This sequence comes from Acutalibacteraceae bacterium, assembly GCA_045587505.1. GTDB lineage: Bacteria > Bacillota > Clostridia > Oscillospirales > Acutalibacteraceae > CAG-488. The sequence goes on along the minus strand of JAZNCK010000142.1, from coordinate 23,706 downwards.
CAAGCCTTGTAGCAAGAGTTGATGTGAGTTTTTCGTCAACCGTTTCTCTCATCTGATCAAGCTTTTTCTCGTTACTTTCCTGCATTCTGACAATTGCCGCATCAAGTGTGCGTGTCTGCTTTTCATTAAGCTCTGCACTGTTTGTACGGATCAGATTCAGCGAATCAGTCATATCTTTATTAAGTTTTAGAAGTGTTTCGTAATTCTGTTTTGTCATCTCTTCAAGTTTGCCCGTCATAAGATGAAGCGAATTATTCATCTCACGGCGATTGCGTTCAAACTCTTCTGCATTACTGCCGGATGTTTTCTGAAGATAGAGTGACAGTGCTGAAAGTTGTTTCTCGAGTTCTGCAATTTTCTGAGTGTCATCGTTTTTGCCAACCTTTTTCAAAAGAGAAAAAAGAAGAACAACTGTTATAACAGCAAGAACTGCAACAACCATCATAAGTACTTCAGTCAAATTACCACTCCTCGATAAAATTTAGAATATTATATCAAATTTTTTCAATTCTAACAATATAAATTTAAAAAATATGTGGCTTTTTTTTCTTTTTTTTGATATAATCATTCTCATAAAATTGAGATATCTTTACAAAATAATATGATTGTTCAAAGAGGTTTCGATATGATAAAAAGACTCGTTTCATTATTACTTGTAACTATTCTTCTGATATGCACTTTTTGTGCCTGCGGTAAAGACGATGACATAGCCCTTGTTATGCCGATCGCAACTGACCCGTTGTGTCTCGATCCGCAGATCGTTGATACAGACGAAGCAAAACTGATAGTCAGCAACTGTTATGAGGGTCTTGTAAGACTCAACGATAAAGGTGAAGTTATCAGCGGTGTAGCTGAAAGCTGGGATGTTTCCCCCGACGGCCTTGTATACACCTTCAAACTGCGTGAAGATACAAACTGGCAGCTGCTCAAATCCTTCAAGGGTGTGCTTGAAGATGAAAACTACCTTGAAAATTTCAAGACAAAAGTTACGGCCTATGATTTTCAGTTTGCATTAAGACGTGCTGTTGATAAAGCCACCGATTCACCTGATGCACGCTTGCTTTACTGCATTGTCAACGCTCAGAAAATCCATGCAGGTGAAGCCGACAAGTCTACACTCGGTGTCAGCGCATCAAACGAATCAACACTTGTTATCACTCTTGAGCGAGCAAACCCCGATTTTCTCCGTATTCTTACTCTCCCCCTCTGTATGCCGTGTAATGAAGAGTTTTTCAATGCTACGCACGCAAAGTACGGACTTGCACTCAAATATACATTCTGTAACGGACCGTTCTACCTTGCGCGCTGGGCAGAGGACAACTCACTTGTAATGTACAGAAACGAAGGTTACACAGGTGCTCAGAAAGTAAAACCCACAGCAGTATATTTCAACATAAACAAAGATGAAGAATCTGTTGTTTCAAAATTAAAGCAACTCACCTACCACTGTGCGTATATTTCAGACAAAGCAGCAAGCGAACTCAGTGACAACAAGAAGGTTTCCTGTTCTGTTGCAGAGAATGAAGTTGTCGGACTGGCTTTTAACTGTGCCGATAACATTGTGCAGAATGAAAATCTCAGACGAGCACTCGTTATGCTGACATCACCTGAAGATATCAGCAAACCTGCTGATGCAATCGGTACTGCAAAAGGAATTATTCCCGAATGCTGCAGATTCGGAAACACTTCTTACCGTCAGGCCGCAGGTGCAAGTTTCGGACTGAAGCCTGATGAAGCTGCTGCTGTTGATATGTGGCAGAAAGGTCTGAAAGAAATCGAAGCAGAATCCGCAGGTATAAAAATTCTCTGTACTGAAGAATACTCTGCACAGATGCAGAATGTTATTCAGACCTGGCAGAAAGCACTCAGCACGGCAATCGTTGCGAAGGTTGAAATCCTTAGTGAAGATGACCTTAAAAAGGCCATTAAGGACGACAAATTCCAGATTGCGGTAACAGGAATTACTGCAGAAACAGTCAACGTAACAGACACACTTGAATTCTTTACAACAGGCAACAGCAAAAACATTTTCAACTACTCTAACGCTGATTATGACAATCTCTACAACGACATTTTCTCAACTTTTTCAGGTGATGAAGTGCTCGGCGGAATACGCAATGCTGAGCAGATGCTGACAAGCAGTGCTGTTTTCTGTCCCCTTTACACTTACGGAGATTATATCGCAATCGGCGGAGAAGCTACGGGACTTGTACCGTCCTCAGCTCTCGAGAGCGTCTGTTTTATAAACGGAGGGCTTGATTAAGGTGTTTTTATTAAAAAAGAACATACCGCTTGCGGTCATTTTCTGGATACTGACTGTCGCGGTCATGTACGCAATTTTTGTTTTTTCATCAGCAACAGGAGCAGAATCCTCTCAGACCAGCCAGTCGCTGCTGAATCTTATTGTTGAATTTTTAGGTCAGTTCCTGTCACACGATGTATTCAGGAAGATTGCCCATTTCACCGAATTCGCGGCACTTGGTTTTTGTATGACGGGTGCAATTCACTTCACATTTGAAAAACGTAATTTCTTGGTTTCTTTTATCCCCTGCCTGTTATATGCGATAAGCGATGAAGTTCATCAGCTTTTTGTGCCTGAAAGAGCGTGCCGTTTTTTTGATATGTTTGTGGACTCTTGCGGAGTAACGGTAGGTATCGGAATTTTTATATTGATAATTATGTTAATCAATCGAATATGCAACAAAAATCGGCTCGCAGCGTAACTGCAAGCCGATTTGTTTTTATCGAATTTTCTCAATATCATAGGGTGTTGTTTGGTAAACAAAGTAATTCAACCAGTTTGAGAAAAGCAGATTCGCGTGTGCCCTCCAAGAAGCAAGAGGTGTCTTGGTCGGGTCATCATCCGGGAAATAATTCTTCGGGACTGCGACATCAAGACCTTTTTCTCTGTCGCGGAAATACTCGTCACGAAGAGTTGTCGCATCATACTCAGAATGTCCCGTGATAAATATCTGTTTTCCGTTATCCGTAGAAATCGCATAGATACCGGTTTCTTCTGACGAAGCAAGTATTTTCAGTTCTTCAACTGCTTCAACATCCTCACGCTTCACGCTTGTATAACGTGACTGAGGTACCATAAAAGTGTCATCAAAGCCGCGGAAAAGAATAGAACGCTTGTATTCGACCGTATGAGGATACACGCCGGAAATCTTCTTATCAAGACGGTACTTATCAATGCCGAAATGATAGTAAAGTCCTGCCTGTGCACCCCAGCAGATATGAAATGTGCTCGTTACATGCTTCTTGCTCCACTCCATTATCTCACAGAGTTCATTCCAGTACTCAACATCTTCAAACGGCATAAGTTCAACAGGGGCACCCGTGATAATCATACCGTCGTACTTTTTATGCTTTATTTCTTCAAAAGTCTTGTAGAAATTCAGCAAATGCTCAGCAGAAGTATGCTTTGACTTATGCGAGCTTGTATGAATAAGCTCAAGCTCAACCTGCAACGGTGAGTTACCGAGAAGACGGGCGAACTGCGTTTCGGTTTCAATTTTTTTCGGCATAAGGTTCAGTAGAAGAATCTTAAGCGGTCGGATATCCTGCGTTATGGCGCGTGTTTCGGTCATAACAAAGATATTTTCGTCATAAAGCACCTTAACGGCAGGCAATTCGTTAGGAATTTTGATTGGCATATTAAATCAACTCTTAATCTGTTACTTTACTGAGTGCCTGTGCAATATCTTCAATAAGATCTTCGGCACTTTCAAGTCCGCAGGAGAAACGGACAAGATTTGCAGGTACACCTGCTGCTGCAAGCTCCGCGTCGTTCATCTGACGGTGTGTTGCACTTGCAGGATGCAAACAACAAGTTCTTGCATCGGCAACGTGAGTTTCAATTGCAGCAATCTTAAGATTTTTCATAAACATTTCTGCAGCTTTTCTTCCACCCTTGAGTCCGAAACTTACAACGCCGCAGGAACCGTTCGGAAGATATTTCTGTGCAAGATCATAGTCCTTGTTGCCCTCAAGTGACGGATAAGTTACCCAATCAACCTTGTCGCTTGACTGAAGGAACTTTGCAACTGCAAGACCGTTTTCACAATGTCTTGCCATTCTTACATGAAGGCTTTCAAGACCGAGATTGAGAAGGAATGCATTCTGCGGAGACTGGATTGAACCAAAGTCACGCATAAGCTGAGCTGTTGCCTTTGTAATAAATGCACCTGCATTGCCGAATTTTTCGGCATAAGTAATGCCGTGATAACTGTCATCCGGAGTGCAGAGTCCGGGGAATTTGTCTGCATGAGCCATCCAGTCGAACTTGCCTGAATCGACAATACAACCACCGACACCTGCACCGTGACCGTCCATATACTTTGTTGTTGAATGAGTTACAATATCTGCACCCCATTCAAACGGACGGCAGTTTACGGGTGTTGCGAACGTGTTATCGATAATAAGAGGTACGCCATGAGAATGTGCTGCCTTTGCAAACTTTTCTATATCAAGAACATTGAGAGCAGGGTTAGCGATAGTTTCACCAAAAACTGCTTTTGTATTTGGTCTGAATGCTGCTTCAAGCTCTTCTTCTGAACAGTCGGGCTCAACAAAAGTGAATTCGATACCCATTCTCTTCATTGTAACTGCAAAGAGATTATACGTACCGCCATAGATTGTTGAAGAAGACACAACGTGGTCGCCACAGGACGCAAGGTTGAAAACAGCATAAAACGATGCTGCCTGACCTGATGAAGTAAGCATTGCTGCAGTAGCGCCCTCAAGTTCACATATTTTTGCTGCAACTGCATCATTCGTAGGATTCTGAAGTCTTGTGTAAAAATAGCCTGAAGCCTCAAGGTCAAAAAGTTTACCCATATCTTCACTTGTAGCATATTTGAAAGTTGTACTCTGAATAATAGGAATCTGTCTCGGTTCACCGTTACCCGGTGTGTATCCTCCCTGAACACATTTAGTTTCAATTCTTAAATCACTCATAAAAATACCTCTTTTCGTAATAAAAAATAAAAACCGTCCCAAAGAGAACTTTGAGACGGGATAAGATACCCGCGGTACCACTCAAATTGCAGTATCAACTGCCACCTTTAGACTCTGACAAGCCCTATACCTTAACGCGGTAAAACGAAAAGCCCTACTGAAAGTTCAGACCTTCAACTCGGAAGCCATAGGCAAATGAGGCATTCGCTGCTGACTCACACCAACCGTCAGCTCTCTTAAAACGTCAGACTCTGCCCTCTTCGTCACAGTTATTAAATGAATGATAACACTAAAAGAGTTAATTGTCAATAATTATTATCTGTTTACAATCAGATTGTTTATCTCTCACCATACTCTATGAGAGTGACAGTGTCGCCACTGTAAGTAAAGCTGAGCTTTGTTGTGCCTGATACTGCATAGTTAAGAGCAGAACCTGACTGAGATGTGCTTTCACCGTATAAAGCTTTGACGTCAGAAACACTCATTCCGACTTTTGCACCAAGACTCGTTGACACATTTGAACCGCTGAGTTCAATAAGATAAATTATATCTGTGCCGTTATCAGCGTAAGTGTAAACAGAAAATCCGTTAAAAACATAAATTGTGTCATTTCCGTCATAGTGACAGCTGGGTGCATTCTGGATATCAATCGGCTGACCGAGAGACTTTATAAGTGCATCGTTTGCCGCCATACCGATTTTCAACTCTTTGCCGTTGTATCTGAAAGATCCGTTGTCTTTTTTGCCGGGAGTTACAACCTTCTTTGTTGTTGAAGTTGTTGTTTTTTCAGCTTCAGTTGTGTCAGCATCAGTTTTTGCCGTATCGGTATCCTTTTTTGTAGTAGTTGACTGAGTGCTCGGTGTCTGTGACTGCTGTCCTGACACATCCGGAGTTGAGTCTTCCTGTACCTGTGTAGAAGAAAGTGTCGGTGCATTGTCTGACATCGCACCGGTGCCTGCAGACGGCTTCTGCTGATTGGAACATGCTGTTGCTGCTGATAAAATCATAACAACGAGAATTGCAACTAAAATTTTCTTCATCATTTTTATTCTCCATTCGTAAATATTTTAATTTCAGCATCTGCCGAAATATCCGACGGTAAATAAGCTGAAAAACCGTTTTTTACACAATCTGATACGGAGTTTTCGCCCTCAATCAATTCCTTCTCATATATCGGAAATGCTTCGTAATACTGTGTGTCACCGTTTTGTGTGACTTCAATATAAACATCATAAGCACCGTCATCAGGTAATTCACCGTAAATATGTCGGTAAACTAAAAACTCGCGTGAATTGAACTGAATATCGGTTGAAACAAGACCGTCTGCACTGTCACGCAAGGGAGCCTGCATAATCGGTGCACTTTTTAAAAGTTCCGGAATGTTTCTTTCTGCCATTTCAATCACAAATGTATCATATTTTTCAAGCGTAAGAGCATTAAAACGGAAAGGCTGGACACGCGAGTATTCCGCTGTCATAAAATGATCTGAAAAGAACGGAAGCAATGCGTTTGTAAACGAGTCACGATACATCATCAATGCTCCGTTTCCGTTCTCATTGAATGTTTTTATGGTAATATCATCGTTACTTCTGAAAGATGACGTATAATCAAAATCAAAAGTCTTATCGTAAATAATCTGCTCATCGAGATAATCAAGTTTCGGAAAAATCATATCATCAAGATCACCGCGCCAGGACTTTTCTTTGGTAAAGTCAACTTTAGAATAGTCCGTGCTGCTTTCCCCGAGCCTATCCATAACTTTTGAAAAATAGATCTGTGCACCAAGATTGTTCCAATGCGAGTCACGCTTGTGATAGGTTTTTTCTTCACTCTGACGTAAATCAGGCAAAACATTGAGATAATAAGTTTTTGATGCCAGTGCTGTATCGAGCAATTCAAAGTTTGTCGGTTCTTTAGATGCAATATAATAGTACGGCATATACTCAGGATACACCGTGTTCTTATTCGGAGCAACCGCAAAAACAAGTTTTCCGTTATTCTGTTGAACAACTTCATTTATAATATCAAGTGTTTTGACTATAACAGAAATTTCTTTCCCGCTTAACACATCTGTACCTGTAAAGTCATTGAGTGTTTCTGAGAAATAAAGCCAATCGTCACTACCTACCACTACCTTATTCTGGGCAGAGGTTTTAAAAACTTCTGATTTTATAACACTCCATATTGTAGTCAGATCAGTTCTGAAAGAAAAATGTTCTGACAGGTAAGTATTAAGTTCGGAGGTGTAATTCATATTTATACCGTTCTCCTCGGTATACAAAACAGGTTTTTCGGAAAGCTTACGCTTTTCTGACGATTCGTCCTGAGCTAAGAACGGCATCGTTAAAACCGGTATCATACAAATTACGATAAAAATAACTATAAAAGCCAGCTTCAGTATTTTTTTCATTATAAAATCCTCAAAAGATTAAAATCTGAAATAAATAAACGGACTGTACGAATTAGATGCAAGAACAAGAATGCATACAAGCAGTAATACTGTCGCAACAACATAACCGCCGCCGTTTACAAGCGAACTTACTTTTGTTGACTTATTACACAGTAACGTATTGACCTTGCTTACAACAGGCAGACTCGCAACACATGCTACAGCAAATACCGTTATAATATAGGGATTCATATAAGCTGAGCAATCTGCAATTGAGTTAGCAAATGCACTCGGAGTAAACATTGTCCTGATATACTCAACAGCATATCCGAGAGAATCTGCTCTGAAAATTGTAAATCCGATTATCACAGCCAACATCGTGTAGAGGTGCTTTAAAACACCGATTTTGCACTTGTTGACAGGGATAATATTTGCTTTTTCAAGCACTATAAGTAAGCCGTTGTAAACACCCCAGACAACAAACGTGTAGTTTGCACCGTGCCATAAACCTGTGAACATAAATACAATCAGCAAATTTATGTACGTACGTGCTGCCCCTTTTCTGTTTCCGCCGAGAGGAATGTACAAATATTCTTTAAACCATGTAGAAAGTGAAATATGCCATCTGTTCCAGAATTCTCCGATACTTGATGAAATATACGGAAATCTGAAATTCTCCTTGAATTCAAAACCTAACATCTTTCCCAGACCGATTGCCATATCACTGTAACCGCTGAAATCGAAATAAATCTGAATTGTATAGAAAACTGCACCGATCCATGCACAGTAAGCTGACATAGATGAGGGAGACTTTACAAAGATTTCATCAACCACCGCTGCCATCACGTCAGCAATCAGCAGTTTTTTTGATAAACCAATTATAAATCTTCTTACACCCGCTGCAACACAATTTATACTAATCTTTCGTGAATCAAGAGACTCGCGGACATCGTGATATTTAACAATCGGGCCCGCAATCAACTGTGGGAACAGTGAAATATACAGTAAGAGATTGAAGAAATTACGTTGAACAACAGACTTATCTCTGCCCACGTCGATAACATACGACAAAATCTGGAAAGTAAAGAACGAAATACCGATAGGGAGAGGGACTGAAACATCCGGTAAATCCAAACCGGTAATCGATGTGACCGCACTCGCAAAGAATCCTGCATACTTAAAGGCAAAAAGCATACCGAGATTAAGTAAAACGGAGACTGCCACGAATATTTTTCTCTTGTCGTAGAATTTGTCTGTTGCCAGACCGAATAACCAGTTCACAAAAACTGAACCGATCATCAGTAACACATACAAAGGTTCGCCCCAGGCATAAAACACCAAACTGCTTACGGTAAGCAAAAAGTTTTTCAGTTTAATTCCCGGTAATATCAGATAAAGTATGTATACTGTCGGCAGAAACAAAAACAAAAATGTTGCCGAACTGAAAACCAATTATAATCACTCCGTATCGTTGGTCGGAAGAGCTGAAGCATCCCACTTGTAGCCTTTTGCAAGGCAGTCTTTTTCTGTAAGTTTGAATCCGTCTTTGATTGTCGGATCCACATAGTACCAACCGTCACCGAAATTTACATAAAGCCATCTGTGTGCCTTACCTCTGCCACTGAGTCCTGAAACATAGTAAGACTGGTAGCCTGCACGCTGATACAACAAGTGTGCCAAAGAAGCATAATGCCAGCAAGCACCCTTGCCTGTGTTTATTGCTTCAATTGCTCTGTCTTCATGGCTTGAGCCTTCAGATTTATACTTGTATGTAATAGTTGAACGCGCTGCTTTGAAAATACCTGCAGGAGAGCTGCCGTATTCACGCAGAAGTGAATCCAGGAAAGCAGGAAGATTATTCCTGTTACAAGCAGCCTTTTTGGCTACACCGTCAGAACCGAGGTGATAAACATCGATATCCATATTCTTCTGCATAACGCCGTCAGAATTGAAGTAATACTTCTTTCCACCGATTGTCTGCCAGCCCTTTACGGTAGCACCGTTCGATGCATAGTAATATCTGTTACCGCCAATTGTCTTCCATCCGTTATTAAGCACACCGTTATTGTCAAAGTAATATGTTTTGCCTGATATTTTATGTGCGCCTGTAACCTTCGTGTTGTTCAGGAAGTAGTACTTCTGACCACTAAGAGTTACCCAACCTTCAGCCAACGAACCGTCACTGAGGAAGAAATATGACTTACCGTCAATTGTCTTCGTGCCTGTGTGCTGTCCGCCACCGGGAAGGAAATAATACTTCTTTCCTCCAACTGTCTGCCAGCCTGTCTGAGATACACCGTTTTTGAAATAATATACCACAGAATCTACTTTCTTTATGCCGTTTGCAGTCACTGCATCCGAGGTGAAATAATACTGCTTGCTATCAATTGTCTGCCAACCCTTGACAGCTTTACCCTCTGTATTAAAGTAATAATTCTTGCCTGAAACAGCCTGCCAACCTGTGTGGGAAACACCTGCATTGAAGTAGTATTTGTCGTTACCGATATTTGTAAGACCCTGAGCTGCAACACAGGAATCAAGGAAATAATACTTCTGACCATCAATTGTCTGCCAACCCTTGACAGCCTTACCTTCAGCATCAAAGTAGTATTTTTTACCTGAAACAGTCTGCCAACCGGTCTGCATTGAACCGTCATCGCCAAAAAATCTTAAAACGCCGTCAATAGTCTTAAGACCGTACTGCATAAAGAGATTGTCGAAATAATAAGTTTTCGAATTGTGCTGTACAAGACCATTCACAGCACCGTCCTCTGTAAAAAGATATGTGCCTTTTTCAGTTTTATCAAAACCTGTAAATGCAAGACCTGATTCCGAAAACTTATACAAGCAATCCTTTATGGTAAGGTATCCCGATGCTGCAGTACCGTCCTCATGATAATAGTACTTGCCGTCTTCACGCTCAACCCAACCGTAAAGAAGCATACCTGTATCTTTGTCAAAGTTGTATGTTTTTCCCTCTATCTGCAGAGGACCCTTCTGGAAACTACCGTCTTGAGTAGCATAGTACTTGTTTGAGTCATACTCAATCCAACCGAAATCAAGATACTCGTCATCTCCGAAAAAGTATCTGTCCCCGTCAATATCGACCATACCTACAGCAAACGCTGACGGATCAGAAAGTCTGTATTTATAACCTTCATCATACATATGCCAACCCGGTGCAAGGAAATTCTGATAGTAATAAACACCAAAAACAATAGCAACAGTTGCAATAACAGCAACTACTGCCCCAACCGCATATTTTACCTTTTTGCTTTTCGTAGCCAAAGTTTACCCCTCCCAGTCAAACATTAGAATTATATTATATTTGTGCCGATTTTGCAATATGTTGAAACAAAAAATATGTCAAAAAAACAGTGACTTTTGATTTAACAAAAGCCACTGTTCAATGTTAAAATGCAAAACTGAATAATTTTTTTAACACATCGAATATGTAGTCCAAAACTGCAAAAAGCCAACACTCTTCTTCAGGTGTTTCAGTTTCACCCGGCACCTGATCAATCAGACTTGCATAAGTCTGCCACTCGGAAGTTGTGTGAAGTTCCTGCGATGAAAGTGACTGGTCAACGTCTTCGAGTAAAAGACCTGCACGTCTGAGTATATTATAGTCAAACGAATCAGTTATTCCGTCATGATTACAGTCAGCTGCTTTGATCCGTGCTTCCCCTATATCCTCCTGCGTGAGCATTCCGCTTACAATTGCTCCGATATAAACCGCATCCTGTCCGTCATACCAACTGTCACCGTTGATATCACCGAAAATAACAAGGCTGTATCTCGCAACAATCTTTCCTGTTGTGTTATCAGCAACTTCAACAAGCGTACCTGAACCGAGGTGTTCCGTATCGTTAACCTTTGTATATTTATAGGTTACATTCGTGTGATTCAGATAATCTTTTTCGAGCTCCTGTGCAGTTATACCTGCATATAAGCCGTAAAGGAATTCAGGTTCAATTTCTTTCCAGCGAGCATAGAGAACAACATCAGTAACACCGTAATTAACCGTCGAAGCTGTCACCTGTATTCCGCCTTCAGGCTGTGTGAACCATCCGATAAACTCCGCATCATCACGGGACGGCTGCCAGAGGGTACCGTATGTTTCTCCGTAATTCAGAATTTTTCCTGCCGGAGAGTAAACACCCTCGCCTTCCACAACTTCAAGTTTGATTCTGAACTTGAAATTATTAAAGCTCTGTCCTCTTCCGTCATGGTAGAGCCAGAATTTATAACCTGAAATTTCATTTGCAGCTCTCTGTGTATTAACGGGAATATCAACTGTGCCTGCCGCAACAATATCTGCAACGTGACGCTTTCCGTCAGGATTTGCAAGCGCATCATTGAACAGTTCAATAACGATTATTCCGTTCGTCATACTGCCACTGACGGGCTCAAGTGTTGCACGGATTACGTCACCTTCTTTTATATCAGCATTTATTTCCACATAATTCTGCAGGTTGACACTACCCGTAAGCGTACCGTTGAGAGTAACAGTCTGTGTACTTTCATCGTAAGATGCCGTTATTCCTGCGCCTGATGAAATTGAATCCAGACCTGCCATAAGGTTTTGTGAAACATCACCATAATTCATATCAAATATGATATTTGAAGAAAATTCAAAACTTGTTCCTTTTGAAGTTTCTCCCTTACTGTTGTATGCATATAGATGAACGGTATATCTTCCTCTCTCGTTATTATGAGCTGAGATAGGAATATACGCTCTGAAATTGTAGGTAAAACCGTTGATTGTCCAGTTTCCGCGCTCACCTTCGTGCCAGATAATATCGTCCTGGCCGTTGTAATCTGTCCACGTCGGAGTTTTGATATACTCCGTATTTACGCAGTTCATATAAGCATAGAAACCGTTTTCATCCTCTGCGATTGTTTTGAATCGGGTAATTGCAACTTCACCGTTTGTTTCAATCTCAGCCAATGCAGCAGCGTACTTGCCGTTGATTGAGTTCATTTCGGTTACATCAATTCTGATATAACGCATATCCGTTGAATTGAAATCTATCGTCATATAGTCACTGACCGAAACATTGGTTCTCGTTGCAAGCTCTGTCCAGGTTACGCCATCCTTTGAAGAACTTACGGCAAACGACTTCGGGAAATATCCGCTATATCCCGTTGTCGAATCAACAGCATGAAGCGTAAGTGAATTGAGTGTCTTGAGAGTGCCGAGGTCAAGCTTGACAAAGGTTTCAAAAGACTCGTCTTTAAGCTCTGAGCACCAACCGTTGAGGCCTTTTGAAGAATCAGCACCGATGTAACCGTCAGTAAGACAACTGAGATACCAACCGGGAAGCATTTCATCACGTGTGCCCGGTGTACCAAGAGAGCTGTTGCCGTAAACCGTCGCATGATAAAGCTCGTTAGTACCTGCTTCAGCTTTTGCTTCCTCGTAACGATAATCATCGGGAAGAGCAATCAAAGCAGCTCCGCCTGCATCAAGATTGACAAAATAATTTCCGCTTACTGAAGATGTTGTCCACGTGCCGGTGCTGTTATTAAGACACTGAATACTGTTTATTCCGTTTGCGAATCTGAGGGGTACTGTAACGGATTTACCCAGATCGTTATTGACAACCATAAGGTAATTTCTGCCCGTGTCTCTGTCTGACATATAGGAAAGAATCAGGCTCTTTGAGCTATCCGTTGACTGAACAAAGAAATCTTCAGGCACGGCATTCTGACCGTAAATGTTATTACCGGCAAGATAAACTTCTTTTGCATCACAGTTGATAAGAGTTTCACCAAGCGTATGGATAATTGGGTTTACCTTCTGCATATGATAGTAAACCGCTGTCGGATTCCCGTTTTCGTCAATCGGGCAGACAGAATAATTTTCGACTCCGTTTTCACCCTCAGAACTGTATTTCCAATAGGAAACGTGCTTTACACCGTATGCAAGATATGCCATATTCTGATAGAGGATATCCTGCTCATTGGGGATTCTTTTGACAAGCTCACCGCCTACGGGACCGTAACCGATAGCCTGGACGCAGGCTGCTGTATTTACACCGTATTTAAGGCCTGATCGTCTTACCGAATCAAGAGAATCAAAAAGTATTTTGTAATCTGTTGAACCGTCCTGCATAAACGGATAAACATCAAACATAAGGTCAACATTTCCGTTTGTCAATGCTGCAAGATCGTCTGCAGTGTACTGATACTGTTCATAAGAATTGTAAATAAATCCGGGGAAAAGGTTGAGATAAATAAACGCACCCGGTACTGTGGAAGCTATGTTATTTGCCATAGAAGCATAAATATTAGGATTCCATGGCTCGTCGTAGATGTAAAAACCTTCGAGGTTTGAAATACCGCTGTAATCTTTATAAACCTCTTCGACAAGCTCTTTTGAAACATCGGGAGCAGCTGCTCTGAAACGCATATCTGCAGCGATTGCACTCATTCCGTATTTCTCAGCCATTTCAAGAAGTTTCAGGTTATCTTCAAGAGTGTACACGTTATAGGTATTCAGAAGAAGATCAACATCTGCATCAGCAAGACGCTGATACTGCTCATCCGTAAAGAGTTTTCCCAAAGGAGGCGCAAATACTGAAACTGTCATCTCATCACGGACATAGGGCATTTTGTTGTAAACTCCGACATCAACAGACGTTGAATAGCCTATAGCTTCGTTTGTTACAATAACCTTTGTCTCGCCCTGTGAAACTGCGGTTACAAGTCCGTTTGAGTCAACCTTTGCAATGCTTTCATCAAGTGACTCCCAGACAAGCTTATGCTCATACGGATCGAACGAGTTAAGATTATCAACCTTAAGTTCAAGCTGAAGACTTTTGCCTGTAACGAGTTTCACTTTTGTCTTATTAAGCTCTGCATCATACGCTTTTTTGATTCCGTAAACACCGATTTCGGCAAACTGAACGTAATAACCTTCAGACGCATATCTTTCAGTAACATTTATTCTTATATAAGAAGCAAAAGTGGTTGCAGGTAAATCAATACCAATCGGAGATGAGGGATAAAGACCAATATCTGAAACTGTTTTAACGGTTTTATAATTAACACCGTCATAGGAAGTCTGAATTTCAAACGCTGAGGGTGCAACACCGTTGGGAAAAACTACAATACGCTTGACCTCTGCGATATTTCCGAGTTTAAAATCAAAACTCATCGGACGGTTTACAGGTTCACTGGAGTAACCACCGTTTCGCTGAGTATCACCGTCATTTATATTATGGACACCCCATTTTTCACCTTCTTCATAACTCTCCGTAGCCGTAACCTTGCTGTCAATTGCAAGGTTAATGCAATTTTCAGGTGCATAGGTATCAATATTAAGACCATCATCAGTTGCCGCAACTTCCTTGCCAAAAACAGCAATCTCACCGAGCTGAACAAGATGGATGTAATTTCCATCAAGGTTACCTCTGAGAGTTACATAAACACGAATATATCTGGTTCTGACAACATCAAAGTCGACGCAAAGAGCTTCCTGAGCGAAGCCTGAATAACCGCTTCTTGTTGTAACGGTATCATAATTAACACCGTCATCTGAAATCTGGATTTCAAATGTATCAGGGAATGCACCGTGTCTGAAAAGAGTTACCCTACTGACATCATAAAAACCTTCAAGATCAAAAGCAACCCATAACGGCTTTGTTTTAGACTCTGCAACAGCAGCATCCTTCTCAGCCTGAGTCATATTATCGGGATGATAGTAAATCTCATCGGGCGAAGAAGTGAAGCCTGCGTTTCCGTTGTATCCAAATTCACCACCGTTATAGACCAGCGAACCGTCGTTTACACGTGCCAATTCCCACTGCCCTGTACCCGAGGTATAGCTACTCGAAGCTGAAGCCACTGCATCTATTGCAACATCGCGAGTACCGACCGGTGCGTACTTCTGAATCACGTCGTCAACTGCAACAGCGTTGACCGAAAACATATTAGCAAAAAATTTCTGTATGGTCGGTTGTAACGCTGACATTATATTAAGGCTGAATATAAATGTAAGCACAAGCAAAACCGACAGAACCCTCTTGGATTTCATCACTTCGCCTCCGTTGTACGAATTTATGGTTTGATTATAACATTTAAAAGCAATAATAGCAATAGAAAAAAGAGTCGGGAAATCCCGACTCTTTCAGACTTTAAACATATTGGAATTAGTATTCAACTACACCTTCGTAAACCTTGTGTGTGTCACCGTTTACAAGGATTGTTTCATCTGTGTAAGTAATTACGAGATCGCCGCCCGGCATCTTGACCGTGATGTCTTCACCCTTCTTACACATACCGAGCTCAGTTGCAACAACAACAGTTGCCGCTGCAGATGCACCGCAGCTCAGGCTCTCGCCGTTAACTGCACGCTCATAACATCTGAGTTTAATCGTGTTTTTATCAATAACTCGTGCAACACCTGTGTTGATATATTCGGGAAGAAGACCTGAGTTTCTGATCTTGTCACCGAACTCATTGATGTTCATTGAATCGATATCATCTCTGAATACGATGCAGTGCGGGTTACCTACAGAAACGCAGTTAACAGTAAGTTTTTCTCCGGCGATTTCAGTCTCATAACCGATTGCGTTTTCAGCATCTATATTCATAGGAATTGTTGCAGGATCAAAATCAGGCTTGCCGATATCAACAGTAGCTGAACGAACCTCACCGTTGAAGGTGTAAAGCTTAACTTTCATAACACCGCAACTTGTTTCGATTGTCATATTAGTCTTCGGCACAATGCCGTTATCATACAGATACTTAGCAGCACAACGGATGCTGTTTGCAGCCATACGTGTCTGCGTACCGTCGTTGTTATAAACAACCATCTTTGCATCTGCAATATCCGAGCCTTCGAGAAGCACTACACCGTCTGCACCAATACCGAAGTGACGGTCGGTAAAGTTAACTGTGAGTGATTCCGGTGACGGGATAATCTTGCAGAAATTATTGAAGTAAATATCATCGTTACCTGTTGCCTGCATCTTTGTAAACTTGAGCTGCATCTTTTCCTCGCGAAGGTTATTGATGTCTACAAGCTCTGTATTACGCTGAGTGAAGCGGCTCGCAAGGATATCACAGAGTGCGTTTGCTGTGTCAAGAGATGTAAGTGTACAGATTGAAAGCTGAACTGCACGGCGGTGAACCTTGATAAAGTTCTGAATTGTTGCCTGCTTTGTTGAACCAGTATATACGATGTAGTCAATCTTGCCTGTTTCAAGAACATCAAGAACTGCACTGCAGTCGTTGAAGTCACCGATTGTTTCGACCTCAATACCTGCCGCACGGAGACCTACACCTGTCTTTGCGGTTGAGTAAATCTTGAGACCAAGGTCCGCAAACTTCTTTGCGATACCAACGATTTCGGGCTTATCCTTGTCGTGTACGCTGATAAGAACACCTGCGTTGTATTTCTTATCGTGATATGTGCTTTCAAGTCCTACCTTGAAACCTGCAGAAACAAGACCCTTGAAAAGTGCTTCGTTAAGAGTTCTGCCGATGCCGAGAACTTCACCTGTTGACTTCATCTCCGGACCAAGTTCTGAATTGATATCGCTGAGTTTTTCAAACGAGAATACAGGAACTTTGATTGCAAAATACGGAGGAATCTTATAAAGACCGACACCGTAGCCGAGTTCTTTAAGCGGAGTGCCGACCATAACCTTAGTTGCAAGTTCAACCATCGGAACACCCGTAACCTTACTGATATAAGGGATTGTACGTGAAGCACGTGGGTTAACCTCGATAACGTGAAGCTCATTCTGATAAATGAGATACTGAATGTTAACAAGACCCTTTGTGCCGAGTGCAAGAGCAAGATTTGTTGAGCATTCAACGATTCTGTCAAGCATCTTGTCAGGGATATTGTACGGAGGATAAACTGCGATTGAGTCACCCGAGTGAACACCTGCACGTTCGATATGCTCCATAACGCCCGGGATAAGAACGTCTTTGCCGTCAGAAATAACGTCAACCTCCAGTTCCGTACCCATCATATATTTATCTACAAGAACAGGATTTTCAATCTTCTGTGCGAGGATGATATCCATATAGATACGTACATCTGTTTCGTTATATGCGATTGTCATATTCTGACCACCGATAACATAAGACGGACGCAGAAGTACGGGATAACCGAGTTCATCTGCTGCCTTGAGTGCTTCGTCTACATTCATAACAGTCTGACCCTTAGGTCTTCTGATATTGAACGATTCAAGAAGAGCATCAAAACGTTCTCTGTCTTCTGCAATATCGATACCCTCAGCAGATGTACCGAGAATTTTAATTCCGCTTTCATCGAGGAATTTTGTAAGTTTGATAGCAGTCTGACCACCAAAGGCAACAACAACACCAACGGGATTTTCAACCTTGATTACGTTCATAACATCCTCATCATTGAGGGGCTCGAAGTAAAGTCTGTCCGCTGTATCAAAGTCTGTTGAAACTGTTTCGGGGTTATTGTTGATAATAACAACCTCGTAGCCGAGCTCTTTAAGAGTCCATACGCAGTGAACTGACGAGTAGTCAAATTCGATACCCTGACCGATACGGATGGGACCTGAGCCAAGAACGATAATTGTCTCTTTCTCACCGCGCTTGATTTCTCTTGATTCACATTCTGTGTCGTATGATGAGTAGAAGTACGGTGTTTCAGCCTTAAACTCTGCACCGCAGGTGTCAACCATCTTGTAAACAGCATCAAGTGTTTTCTCGGGAAGTCTGCCTGCTAACTTGAGGATTGTTGCATCCTTGTAGCCGTATTTCTTACCCTTGATATAGTAATCTTCATCAAGATTACCGCTTTCAAGCATCTTTTCGTAGTCAGCAAGATTTCTGAGCTTCGCAAGGAACCACTCATCAATCATTGTGATTGAGTGGATTTCGTCAATGCTTACGCCCTCTTTAAGAGCTCTGAAGACAGTAAAAAGTCTGATATCATCCTGATCATGGAGCTTTTCGATAATATCCATATTCTCAGGGAATTTATTGTAATTGAGTGTATCAAGACCGATTTCTGCACCGCGGACAGCCTTCATAATAGCCATCTCGAAGGACGGTGCGATAGCCATAACCTCACCTGTAGCCTTCATCTGAGTGCCGAGTTTACGGCTGGTGGAAACGAACTTATCAAAAGGCCACTTCGGGAATTTGACAACGCAGTAGTCAACTGTCGGCTCGAAACAAGCACAAGTCTTACCTGTGATGTCGTTACGGATTTCGTCAAGTGTATAACCGAGGGCAATCTTTGTTGTAACCTTTGCGATCGGGAAACCTGTTGCCTTTGAAGCAAGTGCTGATGAACGGGAAACACGGGGATTAACCTCGATAACAGCGTATTCAAAACTTTCCGGATCAAGGGCAAACTGACAGTTACAGCCACCCTCAATACCAAGCTCTGTGATAATATCAAGTGAAGCTGAACGGAGCATCTGATATTCTTTATCTGCAAGTGTCATTGCGGGCGCAACAACGATACTGTCGCCTGTGTGAACACCAACGGGGTCGATGTTTTCCATTGAACAGATTGCAATTGCATTACCTGCACTGTCACGCATTACCTCAAACTCAATTTCCTTCCATCCTGCAATGTACTTTTCAACAAGCACCTGAGTAATGGGAGAAAGCATAAGTCCGTTATATGTGATAACGCGAAGTTCTTTTTCGTTATATGCAACACCACCGCCTGCACCGCCGAGTGTGAAAGCAGGACGTAGAATTACGGGATAGCCGATTTCTTCTGCAATTTCAGCAGCACGGTCAACGGTTGTTGCAATATCTGACGGGATACAGGGCTGACCGATTTTAAGCATCGTGTCGCGGAACATCTGTCTGTCCTCTGCCTTGTCGATAGCTTCTGCATTTGTACCGAGAAGCTTTACTCCCATCTTTTCAAGATAACCGTCCTTTGCAAGCTGCATAGCAATTGTAAGACCTGTCTGTCCGCCGAGGCCTGCAAGAATTGAGTCCGGACGCTCTTTTTCGATAATTCTCTTTACTGTTTCGACAGTGAGAGGTTCAAGGTAAATCTCGTTTGCAAGTGCACTGTCTGTCATAATTGTTGCTGGGTTTGAGTTAACAAGAACAACGTCAAGACCTGCATCCTTGAGGACACGACAAGCCTGCGCACCTGCATAGTCAAACTCTGCAGCCTGTCCGATAACGATAGGACCTGAACCGATTACAAGTACCTTTTTGATATCCTTATTGATTGGCATCAGTCATTACCTCCCATCATTGTGATAAAGTCGTCATAAACATAGTGTGTGTTCAAGGGGCTGATACAAGCTTCGGGGTGGAACTGGGTTGTGATAACCTTCATATCTGCATAACTCATACCCTCGCAAGTGCCGTCGTTTGCATTGACAAAGCTCTGCTCGCCACACGGTACACTGTCTTCTTTAACCTCGTAGCCGTGATTCTGACTTGTGATATATGTCTTGCCGTTTTCAAGACTCTTAACAGGTTGGTTTGCACCGCGGTGACCGTACTGAAGTTTTACGGTATCGCCACCCATTGCAAGAGCGATAAGCTGATGACCGAGGCAGATACCGAGCATCGGTGTTTTACCGATAAGCTTCTTGATTTCTTCAACCTGAGCAAGATTTTCTTTCGGATCTGCAGGGCCGTTGGAGATAACGACACCGTCTGCACCGAGTGCAAGAATTTCCTCAGCAGATGTATTGTAGGGAACAACAGTCACGTTACAACCACGCTTTGTGAGTTCTGCAATAATGCTCTTCGTCTTACCGAAGTCAACCAGTGCTACACTCTTCTCTGCATCTTCTGCCTTGACTGTATATTTTTCTTTTGTGCTTACTGCTTCAACTGCGTTTGTGATTTTGTAAGCTTTTATTTCATCAAAATCGACATTTGTCGGGTCATCTGTTATTTTTGCATTCATGACACCATTGTCACGGATAACACGTGTGATTTCACGTGTATCAACACCGCAGACACCGACGACCCCTTGCTTTTTAAGGAACTCGTCAAGTGTATACTGACAGCGGAAGTTGGACGGTGCTTCACACCACTCACGGACAACATAAGCCTTGATATGAGACTTGTCGCACTCAAAATCTTCTTCCATAATACCGTAGTTGCCTATAAGGGGGAATGTGTGCATTACAATCTGTCCGTAATAAGTCGGGTCAGTAAGGGTTTCAACATAAGCACCCATACCTGTTGTGAAGACGAATTCACCGATTACCTCGCCCTCTGCGCCGAATCTTTCACCCTCGAAAACATGACCGTCTTCAAGAACAATGTAAACTTTTTTCATCCGTAGACCTCCCTTAAAGCGTTGCTGCCATAACAGCCTTTATTGTGTGCATCCTGTTTTCAGCCTCTTCGAAAACGATGGACTTTTCACTTTCAAAAACTTCATCGGTAACTTCCATTGCATCCCTACCGAATTTTTCGCCCATTTCCTTACCGACAACCGTTTTATGATCGTGGTAAGCAGGCAAGCAGTGCATAAATACGACATTCTCTGCCGCCGCATCCATAAGAGTCTTATTGACCTGATACGGTGCAAGATCGTCAATTCTCTCCTGCCATACTTCAATCGGCTCACCCATCGAAACCCATACGTCCGTATAAATTACGTTTGCATCCTTGACAGCCTCAATCGGATCCTCGCAGAAACGGATAACCGAACCTGTTTCTTTAGCAATTTTGAGGCATTCGTCAACGAGTGCCTGATCGGGGAAATACTTCTTCGGTGCTGCTGCAGTGAAGTTGAGACCCATCTTCGCACAGCCTACCATAAGTGAGTTACCCATATTGTAACGGGCATCGCCCATATAGACAAAATTTATACCTTTAAGGTAACCGAAGTGTTCCTTGATTGTAAGGAAATCGGCTAATATCTGAGTCGGGTGGAATTCGTTTGTAAGACCGTTCCATACCGGAACCTTTGAATACTTGGCAAGTTCTTCAACCAATTCCTGACCATAACCTCTGTATTCAATACCGTCGAACATTCCTGCAAGCACTCTCGCTGTGTCGGCAATGCTTTCCTTTTTGCCGATCTGTGAACCTTCAGCAAGGTAAGTTGAGCCCATACCGAGGTCGCTTGCAGCTACTTCAAAGCTGCAACGTGTTCTTGTGCTTGTCTTCTCAAAGATTAGAGCAATGTTCTTACCCTCATGAATTCTGTGAGAGATGCCTGCCTTTTTCTTCGCTTTAAGATCAGCGGCAAGATCGATGAGATACCCGATTTCTTCGCTTGTAAAATCAAGCAATTTGAGGAAATCTCTACCCTTTAAATCTACCATTGGTATTCCTCCTATATTCTAAAAAACAGGGCGGATAAAACAATCCGCCCCTTATATCAATCGATAAAAGTGCTTACATATTCAATCTGCTTCTCAACAGAGTCAATACCTGTACCACCTGCAGAGATTCTTTTAGCAACGCAGGTTTCAAGAGATATTTCTTTGTAGAGGTCTTCGCAGAAAAGGTCACTGTATTTATTATAATCCTCAAGTGACATAGTTTCAAGCACTAAATCATTATTTATGCAATATGCAACAATCTGACCAACAATTTTGTATGCGCTTCTGAAAGGCATACCCTTCTTTGTAAGATAATCAGCAAGGTCAGTTGCGTTAATGAAACCTTTCTGAGCTGCGGAATACATATTATCCGTAAGCACTGTCATAGTTTCAATCATCGGTGCAAACACACGCAGGCACTGCTTGAGTGTGTCAATGCTGTCAAAAATGCATTCCTTATCTTCCTGCATATCCTTGTTGTAGGCAAGAGGAATACCCTTGAGCACCGTAAGCATTGTGAAAAGGTTACCGTAAACACGGCCTGTTTTACCGCGGACAAGTTCCGCCATATCGGGGTTCTTCTTCTGTGGCATAATACTTGAACCGGTTGTATAACTGTCACTGAGTTCAACAAACTTGAATTCCCAGCTTGACCAGAGAATGATCTCCTCCGAAAAACGGGAAAGATGCATCATAATCGTTGAATAAGCACTCATAAGCTCAACGCAGAAATCACGGTCAGAAACACCGTCAATACTGTTAAGCGTGATGCCGTCAAAGCCAAGTTCTTTAGCAACGAAATCACGGTCAGTGTTATATGTTGTACCTGAAAGAGCACAGGAACCGAGGGGTGAATAGTTCATTCTCTTAAGAGCATCCTCAAGTCTGCCGATATCACGTGTAAACATCATCGCATAAGCAAGAAGATGATGAGCAAATGTTATCGGCTGTGCTCTCTGGAGGTGAGTATATCCGGGAAGAATGGAAGTCTTGTGAGCCTTTGCCTGAACAAGAATAGCAGCAAGAAGTGTTCTGATAAGAGCGATAATCTCATTAGTCTCATCACGAAGGAAAAGACGGATATCCACCGCAACCTGATCGTTGCGGCTTCTTGCCGTATGAAGTCTTTTGCCCACGTCACCGATACGCTTCGTGAGTTCAGACTCAACAAACATATGAATATCTTCTGCGTCCATATCAAAAGCAAGGGCACCGCTGTTTATGTCATCAAGAATAGACTGAAGACCCGCAGTGATCTTGTCGCAATCATCATCAGTAATGATACCCTGTAAAGCCAGCATTGCTGCATGCTTCATTGAACCGGTGATATCCTGCTTATACATTTTGCAGTCAAAATGAATGGAAGAGTTAAAATCATCGGCAATTTTATCGAGTGCCTGTTCAAACCTTCCTGCCCACATTTTTTCCATAGTTAATTACTCCGAATTGATTATGATTATTTGAGATTGTTCTTAGCCTTCATCTTAGCATAAACCTTGATGGGAAGACCGTAGAGGTTGATAAATCCGGCTGAATCAGCCTGATTGTAAACGTTATCCTCGTCGAATGTTGCAATCTCAGGATCATAAAGTGAGAACGGTGAAGTAACGCTTGCGTTAATCATATTACCCTTATAGAGCTTGAGCTTAACATCACCTGTAACTGTCTTCTGTGTTTCCTTAACAAATGCGAGGATAGCTTCCGTAAGCGGTGTGTACCACTGTGCGTTATATGTAAGTTCAGCAAGCTTCTGAGCAACAAGTGCCTTGTAGTGTGCTGTTTCCTTATCAAGTGTGATTGTTTCAAGAACTTCGTGAGCCTTGTAGAGGATTGCTCCGCCCGGTGTCTCATATACACCACGGCATTTCATACCAACGAGTCTGTTCTCAACGATATCAAGAAGACCGATACCGTTTGCGCCGCCGAGCTCATTAAGCTTCTCAACGAGTGCAACTGCATCCATCTCAACGCCGTCAACAGCTGTCGGAACACCCTTTTCAAAGTGGATTGTAACGTATGTCGGTACGTCGGGAGCCATTTCGGGAGAAACGCCCATCTCAAGGAAGCCTTCCTTGTTGTAAAGCG
>JAZNCK010000141.1:0-7912 GCA_045587505.1 Acutalibacteraceae bacterium | reverse complement strand
TGGCGGGATTTGAACGATTAAAAACACTCCGAGAAACCCAGTAAAATCAACAAATTCGGGCGTCAAAACCCCATTTCGCCGACGTTCCGCCGACGGCAAAAACGAGCAAATTTTGAATAAAACCCACTCAAAAAACAGGGGAGTTGTTGAAAAACAAGAAACCGAATTACACCTCCGCCGGCTTGACAAACACATCAAACTCCTGCAATCAAAAAATCTCTGCAAACAAATCTGCAAAGCCTTTGGAGATTGAACTAGCTGTAGTTGAACCCGTAGAAATGGTTTCCTCATAGTGACCATCAGCGTTGTTTGATGCATAGTCATTATCGGGTACAATATAACCAAGAGAATCATTGCAAAGACCGAATACAAGAAGTTTATCGTTTTCGCTGAAATAGGTGTTCAAAGCGTGATAGGGATATTCCGTTTTGTTGTATGCCTTATCTGCCGACAGTAAACCACCGTAAGCAAGTTCAGGAAAAAGCTCGCCCGGAGCTTCAATAACCTTAATATTTTTACCTATTTCTATATATCCGATTTCGGATACGAACATCGCTTTACCGTCTTCTTTGAATGCTGTGGCGTTGCACATTCCGCTTCGTTCAACAAGTTTAAAGAGAAAATTGTTGACCTCAATATCAACCTGTCTGTGTGCAACATTGAGTATCGGCTCAACAATTTCGCCGCTTTCTGCCAATTCGCAAAGAATATCGGCAACAATGACACTGTATTCTTTCATCTGTCCGTAGGCATCAAGCTCCTGATTAACTCCGTTTTCCTCGCTCATATGGCAGTTTATGCCCCCGCCTATTGCGCCCTGAATAAATATAAATTCAGCATTCTTTTTGCTTCTGATTTCCTGTTCAATATAATATGGGAAATCAGCTGATATCTTTGTGTTATCCCAACCAAGGTTTATTCCGTGAGCGCCGAAATTGGTGATGTATATTTCTTTTTTGGCGCTGTCATCGGGTACGAAACGGAGAAGATGGAATTTTCCGTCAACCACATGGGGATCGCGACCGTCCCAGAAAATTTCGGGGCGTGACTCTGAAGAATAATAAAGCTGCCCTTGTGTGCGCTGATTATATGCCTTTCTTATGGCATCAGCCGTTTTTTCGATAACAGCAGCTATATATTTTTCGTCTCTGCCGCTTTTAGGAATATTGCCCCAAAGACCCTGCGTATCAATACCGCTGTGAATATGGGTTGAACCGATGTCAATGCTGATGAGCTTGCCTTCTTCCGTTATATCGCTGAGCTTTTCACGAATTGCTTTAACGTCGGCGTTCATAAATCCTACGCAGTCAATCCATGCAAACGCCGCTGCGCCTCTTCCTGAATTATCGTCAAGGCAAACAGCTCTGACAGAAAGGTCGTCCAGAACACCTGTTGCCTCCTGTGCGGGAAACTTCAGAAATCCACCGAGAAAATATCTCTTGCTGTCAACGTCGTCGGGTGTGAGTGTGTTTGAAGAGTAACCGACAGACCAACTTTCAGCCAGCGCCTCATCAATAAAACTCTCCGAACCCTCGAGGAAATTTGCGGCGATAGCCTCAACGGGTCTCTCTTCATATCCGAGCGTAAAAACGGTCTGGAAAAGTGAAGAAAATAATGTCGGTAAGCCTAAAATGATTGCTAAGATTGATGCGAGCAAGCGAGTGATAAATGCCATAATGAAAACTCCTTTTCGTTTTTAGTTACCTGATATTTTTATTTCAACGCCTGATGAACTGAGCGTTTTTTGCCACTCTTTGGCAAAGGGCTTCCCTGAGGGTAACGGGTCATAAACTCCTCCGAGAGAGATTGTTTTGTCACGTCCGAGTTCGTGGTACGGCATGATTTCCACATATTCAATCAGATTTTTTCTTTCGGATAAAAATTCACACAAAAGAGCCAAATCCGGAGAGGAATCGTTTTTTTGAGGAATAAGAGGTAATCTTATGATCACCCTTGCACCCATATCAAGAAGCATATCGAGATTTTTGTGGATTATATCTGGATATACGCCTGTGTTCTCTTTGTGTTTCTCACGGTCAATTCCCTTGATGTCATAAAGAAAAACCACATCAAGCTCTGCGGCGTTGCGAAAGAATCCGCTGTCACCGAAGCCACAGGTTTCGATTGTGACAGATATTCCTTCGTCCTTTGCCATTCTGATAAGTTCGAGCACCTCTTCTGCCTGCATAGCAGGCTCGCCACCCGAAACGGTCATACCGCCGCCCGAGGTTTCATAGAACGATTTATCTTTCTTTATTTCTTCCAAAATGTTTTCAAGCGTGTCGGTTTTTCCGCACAGATTGTTGGCGGAGCTGAAACATTTTTCAACACATTTTCCGCAAGCGGAACATTGACGGCGGTTAAATATCATTTTATTATCGTCGGAAATTTTACGGGCACGGCAAACATCAAGACATCTGCCGCATAGGGTGCATTTGTCCAAATTAAACAACAATTCACTTTCAGATCTTTTTGATTCGGGATTGTGACACCAGACACAGTTAAGAGGACAGCCTTTAAGGAAAACCGTTGTTCTTATTCCATCGCCGTCATGCAAACAGAATCTTTGAATATTAAAATAAGAAAGTGTCACCGTAGGTCACTCCTTAAAGTTTAATGCTTGTTCTGGCGATAACATTATCCTGAAGTTCCTTATCAAGATCAATAAACCTGTCACTGAAGCCGCCTACACGAACAATAAGATTTTTATGGTTTTCAGGATGTATCTGCGCATCTAAAAGCTCCTCTTGCGAAACAACGGTAACCGCCAGCATCTGTCCTTTGCGGTTAAAATATGTTTTCCAAAGAGCGATAAATGCTTCTCTGCCGTGAGCTGAAAGGAAAATTTCCTTATCAAATTTCACGTTAAGAATAAATCCGCTGCCTGCGAGAGTGTGGTCAAATTTAAGGCAGGAGTTAAGTAGTGCGGTGGGACCGTTAGCGTCAAAGCCCGGTGTTGCGCCGATTGAGTCAGCTATGAGCACTTCTCCCATTTTCTTTCCGTTGGGAAGTGCAGGAGTAACCGCACCGTGCTCAGGTGCACGCACAAACGGTGAGCATCCGCCCGAAAAATATCCGCCGCGGAAGGTCGGAATTGTCATAAGGTACTGATTAAAGTGGTTGACGAAATCGGCAGCAATGATGTCAACATAATAAATATCATTGCCGAATTTCAGTTCGCTGTTTTTGAGAAGATGATACATTTCGTCATAGCCCACAAAATTTTTGTCAAGCGCAGCAACAAGCTCTGCAAGAGTAAACCGCTTTTCTTCAAACACATATTTTTTGATTGCCGCAAGAGAATCGGCGGTGTCAGCGATTGCCTCCGCTAAAATCTGACCGTGCCCATAAACAGGCCCGCCTGCTTTGTAATCGTGTCCTTTTTCTACACAACCTTCGATAAAGAGTGAACGGAATGGGTTGGGTGCGTCTCTTGAATAAAGCTCCTGTGCCTGATTCGAAAGTTCAGTTGCCATATCAACCGCAGCATCAAGCTGTTTTAAAAATGCAGCATAAAATTCATCATAACTCTTGAAATCTTCGGGTTTGCCCGTATGGAGCCCGATGTCTGCACCTGTCATGCCGGAAATGCCGTCACGAAGTGTAAAGTCAAGCACTTTGGCTATAACGACCTCGCCGTCCTCAAGTCCCATGTGGCTTTTGCCCTGAATGTCAATCTGATTACAACCATTCATAACATAGCGGTGGGAATCGCACGGCGGTATGCCTAACCTTTCGAGTGCCGGACAGACAGCCTCATCGTTATAAAGTGCAGGCAGACCCGTACCCGAAGCGATCGCCTCATATGCGGCATACATAAGTTTTTCGGGAGTATTCCTGTGGCAACGCATTGTGAGATTCGGAGTTTCGTACCTGAATGTTTTCACGAGGTCAAGAATTTCGTATGTCAGATCATTTGTAAGGTCATTCCAATTTTCATCTGAACCCGATATACAAACATTCCATGTGCGTGTATCCTGAAAAAACTGCCAGACAGCTTCAAGATATCTGCGGCGAAGCTCAGGGTCGGTGTTTTCCCAGAACTCATACATATATTGGTCGAAGTGTCCCGGGGAGTCGATGCCGTCAAAACTGAAATATGTAACATAAACAATACAAGCCTCGGCAAAATCTCTGCAAGGCTGTTTTGGTGCGTGAGAGAAGGTGTCTCTTATTTTTTTGAGTTTTTCTATATGGTCGGGATTTTTTTCGTTTTTGATTTTTTCTTCTGCTATTTTAAATATGCGTTCACCCATTGCTTCAATCGCATCAAGGGTAATATCGAGAGAGTCATAAAACTCCTCTCTGCCTGCATTGATTTTTCGATAATCGACAATCTTTTCTCGCAAAGTATAAGTACCGTATTTGCAGAGATTGATAATATCGGGCACTGCGTGACCCATCCAGCTACCGCCCCAGATATAGGCTTCGTCTGCAGATGCTTTCTGAGAAGCATTATAATTTATTTCGGGAGAGAGATGCAGCAGGTGAGGTTTCAAAGCTTCTCTGATATACTCAATATCTTCACTGTCCTGCGGATGATATTCAAGCAATTCCTCGTAGTCAGGAGCGTAAACACCACTGCCAAAAGAGAATCCTTCTATTGCACCGCTGCAAAGCCCTGTTTTAAAATTGATTTCAAAATCGGTTTCCTTTGCCGCAAGCAGTAAGCCCTCAGCAATTCTCTTCCCTTTATAAGTGCTTTCACTGTTAAGATAACCCCTGTAAAAAGGCAGTAATTTTGTTTTGAATTCGTACATAAACAAACACCTTTTATAACAAATAAAATTAATAATATAATTTTATCACATGATTTATTAACATTTCAAGGGTTTCTGTTCACAAGTCCATCAAAAAATGTATTTTTGACGACTCTCCGCCGACGTCCCGCCGACGGCAAAAACGCGCAATTTTTGCTTAAAAACTCATTAAAAAACAGGGGAGAGATTGAAAAACAAGCAATCGGCATGCTTCTTTCGCCGACTTCTCCGCTGTCGCCCGTCAACCGACGGCAACCACGCTGAATTTTTGAAAAATAAGGGTAATTTTTGATTGACTACAAAGATTTTATTCAGCTTTCGATTCTGTAGGAAAACGGCTTTATATCATCATAAATCTTTCCGTATTTTTCTTGTTCTTCAAGTTTTCTGTTTAAAACAACATATACACCTGACATATATTCTATAAGCTGTTCCGGCATAGTATTTACTCCTGAAATCACAACCTCATCTGCGTCACATTCACTCCACAATAAATCCCAAAGCGCATCCAAATTAGCACCATACCATTCAGGAAAATCAAATGCAACTTTGATTCGCTCGTGCAGTTCCCCCAGATATTTACAATCGGTCAGATCTAATACAATTGTTTTCTTTTCTTCCATAGCATTTCTCCTATATAATCTCATAAAAAGTTTCGTAATGGTCGTATGTTACGAAAATCAGACCGTCGTTAGATTGTGAAATTGTATATTGAAGTCTTCTTCATTTATGCTATTTTCACTTCTAAAAATAGTTATAATTGAAAACATTCCCATACTTTTCACAATTTAATTTGAATCTTTCTAATACTGTTTCCATTTTCGCTTTTTCGTTTTCAAAGCCAACAGGAAGCGTATTTATTCCCAGTATTACGACTTCATCAGCATCGCATTCGCTGCGCAATAAATCCCAGAAGGCGTCCCAGTTAGCTCCATACCATTCAGGAAAACCAAAAGCTATTCTTATTCGTTCATGAAGTTCACCTAAGTATTTGCAGTCAGTTAAATCCAATGTAATTATTTTCTTTTCGTCCATATTATTCACCTACACAATTTCATAAAAAGTTTCATAATGGTCATATGTTACAAAAATCAGACCGTCATCAGACCACAAAATTCTATGTCCGTTTCTTCTTCCTTCATAATAATTTATGTCCGCCTCATACCATATCCTTCCCGAAGAATATGGTAAATGTCCATTAGTATTATAATATCTGCCCATTGTCAACATTTTACCGTTAATATATTTTGTCGGAGATTTTCCTCTTTTCCACCCCGTTTTATATGCTTCACTTTCGGTGATATAGTATTCAGGTAACTCACCAAAATGTTTAATCCAATAGTCAGCACCATCATCACCGTTTTTGGTAGCGTTACCAGCCGAAATTGATTTCATCGGTATAATATCACATCTGCAATTAACATGCAATGGCGGAGAAGGGTCAACAACTTCATTAATGCTGTAAATCTGACCATGTCTTGAACGACAATCAATACAGGTTTTTAAATCAAGTACTGCACGCCAATTTTTATAATTTGTACTTTGTGTCGTAATTGGATCAAATGTATCAAGCAAACCTTTTTCGACACAAACAGGTTCATCATAATACACGATAGTTTTTCTGACAAAATATGTACTGTTTTTAATTTCTGTCATAAATTCCTCCATAAATAAAAATCAGAGCGAACAAATGTTCCCTCTGATTTAAGTATAGATATGTTTGTTGTTTTTGTCAAGAAAAATTTGTAAAATGATTTACTTGAACTTATCTTCTGTTGAAAGTCGACCGACGTTAAAAACACTAAAAGCTATCGGAAATGAGGATAAGTTTCTCATATCGATAGCTTTTATTTTTTGCTTATTATTCCTCAGCGTCTTCAAATGAGTAGTCGTTCAGTATATAAACAGATAATTAGCCTTTATTGTTAGCTCTTGTAATTGTTATTGTAAAGTGTTAAAATAATTTTTAATTAAGTTTTAATAAGTTTTTGAATCTTTTGTGATATTATTGTGAAAAAAGCAGGAGGATATGATGTATGTTTAAAAGTTTTTTTGCTGGCATTCTTGCCTTTATTTTTTTAATTTTTCCGTGCGCAAACAACAAGGTGGAATACACATGCAAAGAAGCGGTTGCTGTAACAGCAGAATTCGCTGAAAATGAAAGTGTTGCGATTGACACACCGAAGCCTGTTTTTGCGGCGGATATGCCGGAATCAGAGGTTATCTCGGTTAACGGATTATCACGGCTTTCAATCAACGGTCAGCTTACATCTCCCGTCCTCTTTTTCGGCAATACGGATTTCCCGAATCCCAACGGTGTCACAACAAGTCAGGCAGGATTTGCCGCTGATGCTGGAATACATCTTCACTCCATTATTGAAAATATCAATTATTATGCCGACCTTGACAGCATCAGCGAGGCGGAATACAGACAGTTATACTCTCATCTTCACGAGAGCGTTAAGAGTATTACAGAGGGGGACCCGGATGCAAAAATCCTGCTTCGTGTCAAGGTGACAATGCCCGACACAGGCTCCATACCCGAAAGCGAAATAATACAGTATAAAGATAAAAGCATAAAATCCGGTGTTGTATCAATGGCGTCAGATTTATTCAATGAAGAATCAAGCGGAAGACTTGCTCATCTGGTCGATTATGTCAGCTCCGACGGTGAACTGTCGAAGCATATTATCGGATATCATCTTGAAAATAATGAATGGTTTCAGTATCTGTACCGTGAAAACGGACAGGACTTTTCAAACGCAAACAATGAAAAATTTGCTCAGTGGCTGAAAGTGAAATATCCGACAGACAGTGATTTGCAGAAAGCGTGGGGGAATTATTTCGTGACGCTTTCCACAGCGACTATTCCGAATAATCTCCCTGGCAACATTTATGACAACAGCAAGCTGTATAAAGATATTCTCTTTTACGGAACAAAAACGCAGAAATATGTTGATTATCATCAGTATATCTGTGACCTTACGGCAGCACGCATCTCGAATCTTGCGCGTATTATCAAAGAGCGGACAGAAAACCGCGCTATCGTAATTTCTTTCTACGGTTATCAGTTTGAACTGTACAGCTCTCTTTCAGGACACCATAATCTGAATTGGCTGCTGTCTGACAAAAATATCGACGGCTTTGCAGGG
>JAZNCK010000140.1:0-37571 GCA_045587505.1 Acutalibacteraceae bacterium | reverse complement strand
AAAGGCTGCTCTTGAGTAATTTCATGTTGTCTGAATTCAAACATATAATCACCTTATTTATTCATATTTGCAAGGTCTCTGTAATTGATAAGTTTGAAGCCCAAAGACTCAATATGCTGTTTTGTTTTAGGATCTTTGAGTAATTGATATTCCCAGACTCTTCTCTGCCAGGCACCGGTTGTTCCCTTTAAGTCATCAGTCTCAAGAGAAGGATGCATATAAGTCTCAGTTACAGCATTATCAGGGAAAGATCTGTATAATTCATACACATATTCTTTAAAGTTCTCATAACTCTCATCCTGCGGCCCACCCCATTCGTTCGGGATAAGGTAATCAGGAATTGCAACGCCTTTCATATCTGCGTAAGCAACAATATTTGAAAGTAATGAGTTAACCAAAGCTTTATCAACTTTAACTTCAAGCATTGAGTTGTCAAACAACTCATCCGGAAAGTTCTTAGGAAATCTGAAGGGAAGTTTATATTCAGATGCAACGTCAAAAGCAACGTTTAAAAGCTCAAAACGACCGGTTTCGATTCCGTAAATCGAACCCATGTGATTATCAACATGAGACGGGTTTTCGAGACCTAAGAGCTTAAGTCGTTCAATCTGAGCACGGCACTCAGCCTCAAGTTCATCAATATCAGCATTGATTTCTACCTGATCGCTTTCGTGATAGAAAAAACCATCATTATCTCGAAGCGAATCTGTATTAGATACACCAACCGGTCCCCAGCGATATTTACTCCACTCACTTGTAAAAGTCCAATGAACACCTATGCCCAGTTCGGGATTGGCTTTTGCGAATTGAGCCGCCTCAGGTGCCCATGCACAAGGAGCCATAATTGTTGATGAGGTAAGAGCACTGTCAGGATCTTTAAAAAGATCCATAACAGCAAGGTTAGCACCACGGCACATACCAAAGTCATCAGCATTAATAATTAAATACTTACTCATAATTCACTCCTGAATTTATAAAAAATTATTTTTTAGCTTTTCTGGCTTCGATTTCAGCTACCATTTCACGCTGTCTCTTTTCAGTTACAGTGTAGAAGAACATCGGAATTGCACAAGCAAACATACTGATGGCACCTGAAAGAATCAGAGTATTCCAAAGTGCATTTGCGTCACCGACATATCCGGTATCAGTTTCAATCTTTGCAATACTTAGTGCCATAACACCAATGAAAGCACCAACAGCCATACCGATCTTGTTGATAAGAGTCTGCATAGCAAAGCATATACCCTCTCCACGTTCACCTGTCTTCCACTCAAGATAGTCAACAGTATCGCCAATCATAGCATAAGTCATAATATTGTTAACACCTTGTGGAATACCAAGGAGTACGAGACCAATAGCACATACAATAAGCTTCCAAGGTTTATCATAGCCGACAAAATACATAACAGCCATAACTACACCGCCGAAAAGATGAACGATGATATATGTATATTTCTTTGTAAACCTCTTTGTAAGCCACGGAACAAGAACCGAAGCTACAAGACCACCCGGGATAACAAGCAAGGTAATAATACTGTACCATCCTTCATTCTGAAGAATGTACTTAGCAAAATAGAAACCACCTGTGTATGAATAAACCATTCTTGCTCCACCAAGAATACCTGATGCAACAATAAGAAGAAGTTCCTTATTTTTAAAGAGAAGTTTAAGATTGTGACCAAAAGTCGGTGCTTCACCTTCAGCAGTAAAACGTTCTTTAGTGTTTTTAAAACCATAGAAGAACATTGGAACGGCAGCAACAACAAACACAACTGCACAAATGAAATAGATCCATTTAAGTGTATCAGCATTGTTATTTATGTACTGTGGCATAACAGTACCAATGAAGGAATTTATAGCATCTTCAGCTTTAATTCCCTGTTTTTCAACAAGAGAAGCAATTTCAGCAGCTTTTTCAGTTGCAATTCTAGCTGTATCGTTAGCTGTGTACTTGAATCCTTTAGTAAGATTATCAGCAATAATCGGTACACCGACAGTAACAAGACCGGCACCAACAGTACAAGCAAGACGTGCAACCGTAAGAATATTTCCTCGGACTGTCGTATCATTTGTAAGGCATGTAGAAAGTCCCCAATAAGGAACATCAGCCACAGTGTAAACGACAGACCAAATAACATAAATCACAGAGATTGCAATAAAAGACCAAAGTGCACGAGCTTCATAAATCGGCAAAAAACAAAGTATTGTAAAAACAGCGATAGGGAAAGCCATCCACTTCAGATAAGGACGGCACTTACCCCACTTGGTACGTGTTTTATCGACAACACTACCCATAATCGGATCATTAAATGCGTCGAAAATACGTGTCGCAAGCATAAGTATAGCAACTGCAACTGCACCTTCAAGAGCGCCAACTTTAACACCGGCTGCACCAAAGAGAAGTGCATCTGTCATAAAGACTGTAAGATAAGAACCAACAATGGTACAGATGAAATTCTGGCCAATACCGGTTACACTATAAGCGATTGCCTCTTTGGGCTGAACGCCAACACCGGGCGTTGTACCGAACAGCGAATGTAAGAATCCTTGTTTTTTCATAAACCAACCCTCTTTTATATATTTTGTATATTCTAACATTTTTATATTGATTTGTAAATAATAAAAATAAAAACTTACTATAATTACAAAATTACAGAAAGTTTTTTATCCAAAACAACTATTTAATTTTAATTCTGTCTTTTAAAGTTTCGATCAATTCCACAATTTTAAACCTCGGTTCAAATTGCGGAGATTTTTTTACTAAATCAATTTCTTTCTGATTTAACACAGATGATAAAGCTTTATCTTCATCAGCAGCTGATAAACACATGGGAGGAAACATAACGCACCACCAGTTTTGGCCACCCCCCTCACCTATTATAACTCGTAACGCAAGATAATCACCTGCAGGTAATGTTACATAATTATATGTTCTTGTTGTAAAAAACTCTTTCTGTAAACAAATCTTAACATTGTAATTAAATCCGTTTTCAATAATTATTTTTTCAGCGACATGCTCAAGTCTTTCTATTTCGGGCAGTATCTTTTTATTTGCATTGTCAATATCAACACTTCCGTCAAAAATTTGAGACCCTGCCGATAAAACAGCATCTCTTACTTTTAATTTCAATTCCTGATCTTCTGATGAATCTGAATTGGCTATAACATGTAGCCGTAATATTTCATTTCTTATATTTTCAGAAGTATCGGCGAATGTAAAAACACTGTAAAACAAACTGAATATAATTGAAATTATTATTGAAATTTCTATTTTCTTGCTAAAAGACATACAGTCAACTCCTCGTAATTTCTTGTACGAATTGTTGACTGTATTATTAATGATTATTCATAAACAGCTAAAATGTCTTTAGATTTATTAATAACAGCATCAGATAACATCTTCGGAGAAATCACTTTGATTTCAGATCCGTATTGCATTATCCAACTTACCAGACCGTTACTTAATTCAACATCAGCCTTAAATATAAAATGACTGTCATCATAAATCTTAACCGGAATCTCTTCACCGAATTTTTCAAGAATATCATCAATAATTCTGTTATCGCAGCAAAGTTCAATCTGACCGTTTTCCCCGGTATACATATTGAAAAGTTTATTTGAATAGTCAGCTGTATCAAATTTATCGTTATATTTAGAAACTTTTGAAAAATGCTTTGAAACCGTATTGAGTATTTGAACCGTTTCAATTCTGTCAAGTCTTAAATGCATAAGATTATTATACTTATCATTATTACAAACCAGATAATAATGATCATTTGACCATAGAAGCGAATACGGATTCACAAGAAAAGTCTTACCCTCACTCTTCTTGAGGTATCTGTTTTCTAACTTTCTCTTTGAATAGGTAAGTTCAACCTGTCTTGATTTTTTGATTGCAGAGTCAAGAGTTTTAATTATATCATACAAATCCTCTTTTTCAGATTTAAAGCTACTGTCTACATAAATCTGTTCACGTAACTCTTCTTCCTGATATTCACTTAACAGGCTGCCGATTTTATAAATCAAAGCTTTTGTTTTTCTTGAAGAAATAAACTTAGCAGCTTGTACTGCATCAATGAGAAGTCGAACTTCAGCAATATCAAATTTACGTTCATTCAGATAATAACCTCTTTTGGGTGAACGAACATTAACGATATCCATTCCATACTCTTTTAAAGCTTCAATATCGCTGTAAATTGATTTGCGTTCACAGCTTATCCCGTAATCAAGCAATAAATCACATAACTCATTTGCCGAATAAACATGATCACAGTCAGTTTGTCTGGAAAATATATCGTGCAAAAACAATAGTTTGATCTTATTAAGTTCTTTACCCAAGGTTAACACCTCAATATTTCATCTTAGCATTTATTTCTCTAATTGTATCGGCATCAATTTTGATAAGTTCACGATCATACGTATAAATACCGTTTACTTCAAATTCAACATCACTCACTTGAGTATAAACGGTTGCAGATAATCCTTTTTCAATTTTCGGAATAATCTGATGCTCAAACAAATGCTTATATGCTTTAGTAAGCGATTCCTTACTTCTGAACATTATATATCCGAAACTCTTAAGTGAGTTCCACATATGATTTTCAATCTTTCTGCTGTAACCGCCGAACTCACTCAATACAAAAGGACGACCGTCATTTTTTCTCATAGTAACAGGAACAATGTATCTGTGTTCACTGTTGAGCTCCGGACCACCCTGATCATGCCAGCCGCTTGCATGATCAACAATTCTTGAGGGATCATAAGACTTAATTTCTTTACCGATTCTTTTTGCGTCAAACTGTCCCCAAGCCTCATTAAACGGAACCCAACAACCAATAGAAGTAAAATTATACAGATTATCAATCGTCTCATATACCGCTTTTTCATGCTCTCTGCGGCACTCTTCCTGCGGTACCCGGAATAATTTATATTTATCATCTTTAAGTTTAGTAATACCTATGTTCGGAAGAAAACCTACAACAAAATTATCAATCTTCTCAGCACCGCAGACCATATCCTGCCAAACAATCATACCTAATCTGTCACAGTGATAATACCATCTGTGAGGCTCAACTTTAATATGTTTACGTAACATATTAAAACCAAGATCTTTCATTGCTTTTATATCAAAAATCAAGGCATCATCGCAAGGTGCGGTCATTCCTCCGTCACTCCAATAACCTTGGTCAAGTAAACCGTTCTGAAAATAAGGTTTATTGTTAAGGAAAAGTCTTGGAATTGCTTTATCATCGTAACCAATGCTGAATTTCCTCATGCCAAAGTAACTGGAAACTGCATCAATAATCTCACCGCTATCATCACAAAGAGCTATTGCAACATCATAAAGAAAAGGATCTTCCGGACTCCACAGCTTCATCTTTTTGATTTCAATTAAAGCGTTATCTTTATCGATTTCACCTGCAAAAATTATTTTTTCGCTGTCTTTAATAATCGCTTTAACAGTAGCTTCGCCGTCAAAAACTGTAGAAATTCTGATCGTTGATGTATCAATATCCGGAGTCATTTTGAGACTCTTGATGTAAATATCATTAACCGGTTCAAGCCAAACAGTCTGCCAGATTCCACTGGTAGCAGTATACCAGAATCCTACACTTTTTCTTACCTGCTTTCCTCTATCCTGCCAATTAGTTTCTGTAGGGTCGTAAACCTGAACAATAAGTTCATTTTCTCCATCGACAAGATAAGACGTAATATCAACAGAAAAAGGTGTATATCCACCAGTGTGTTCCGCTGCTAACTCAGAATTGATATAGACTTTACACTTCCAATCAACTGCTCCGAAGTTTAACATAACATTTTTACCGGCAAAAGAATCTTTAAGTACAAACTTTTTCCTGTACCAAAGATAATTGTCAGGTTCTATGGTCTTACAAACACCTGAAAGGTAACATTCCGGTGCAAACGGAACAATAATTTCTCCATCAAACTTATCAGGAATTTTTTCAGTTAATCCTGTGATTGCATATTCGTATCTTCCATTTAAGTTCTGCCACTCATTTCTGACGAGTTGTGGCCTGGGATATTCAGGAAGCGGACAGTTATAGTCCACTTTATCAGTCCATCTTGTTTTTAATTCTGTCATAATATCAACTCCATAATAGTAATTCAGTTATTATTAAAATAGTTAATTGCATTGTCTTCAGCCTCTTGTAACCACATTTCAGCTTCACTAATCCCCACTGAAGATGCTTCAAATTCTTTGTGGGTTATAATTGATGGATCTGTTGCTTCATAACTATATAGACCATAATAATATGCAGCAACAAGAATATAATTATCTTCTCTTTTTTCTATCCAAGCACGGCAACGGAAAGTTTTGTTTTCGATATTACCGAGCAAAGGGTCACATCCAGCTGATCCGGAATAAACATTTCCGTCACCGCGGAATTTCAACATACCCATAAACCAATCCAATTGAGGTAATTTAATCACGCTTATCACCACTAATCAACTTTATTAATTCTGATTTAAATCTGCAAAAATAAATAATAAAAAAAATAAAATA
This sequence comes from Acutalibacteraceae bacterium, assembly GCA_045587505.1. Lineage (GTDB taxonomy): Bacteria > Bacillota > Clostridia > Oscillospirales > Acutalibacteraceae > CAG-488. The sequence goes on along the minus strand of JAZNCK010000140.1, from coordinate 31,045 downwards.
CGGATTTCTTTTCCTGACATATCTATCAAGAAGTTTATCTGTAGTACAGGAAAACTTTTGATAATTCTCTTGTAAATAACATCTTATAAAATCATCATTAAATACAATTGAAGAAATGTATTTAATCGCCTCTTTAAATGACATATAAGTAGCAGAGGTTTTTAAAGACATATAACTTCTGTAAGCGAATACGGACTCAATTTTACGTACAAGGTCAGTATCAAAATCAAAATAATTCTTTTGCCAATTAAAAATATAATGAAATATATCAAAGGATTTTGGTATAACGGAAGAAGTATTATCTTGATTAACATAGTAGTAATATATATCTTTGCTGCAGAACGCTATTTGTTTGCAGTACTTTAGAAACGAATATACAAAAACCATGTCCTCTGCAATTTTTATATTTGCAGGAAATTCAACGGAATGCTGTTTGCAAACAGAGGCTTTATATATTCGCCCCCAACATGGATAGAAAATTTTCCTGTGAACTAAAATATGATTCAATCTATCTGTAATTTCATCTTTAAGATACAATCCATCCCTAAAGAATGCATCAAAATTTTCTTCCAAAGGAACATTTGATTGATGTTTGCAACAAATAATATCAGCATCAGTATAATCATTTATTGATGAAAAAGCATTATCAAGCAAATAGTCATCACTATCAAGAAAGAACAACCACTCACCTTCTGCAAACTTCATGCCTTCATTCCTGGCTACAGAAACACCTGAATTAACTTGATGAATCACCTTAATATTGTTGTATTTCTCTGCATAAATATCGCAGATCTTTCCGGAGTCATCAATTGAACCATCGTCAACCAGAATAATTTCTATATCAGAAAAAATATCCTGATTGACAACAGAATCGACTGCACGGCTAAGTAATTTTTCACAATTATAAACAGGTATGATAACTGATACCAGATATTTCATCAATACCACTCACTTTTCTTTATCCGAATATTTTTTTAAATATCGCTTTAAGACCGGTGTTTTCTTCAGCCTCAGGAACTGTATCCATATTTTCAACAACATCAGATGTAGATTTCAGACTGTCTACTTTATAAACAAACATAACGCTGGAAGACATATTTTTAGCTTTACGAGTAAAAATGGTATATCTTTTACCAAGTTCAATCCAGGCTGTCATTTTAGCAGTAATATCATCTGCATCACCCGTGAAATTAGCAAACTGTGAAAGACCTCCAACTGCAATTGAGCCTTCAACGCCTGATAATGCTGATTCAATAGTTGAGAAAACATCGCTGTTTGCAAGCGACTGCAATGCAACAATCAGATCCTGATTTTCATCAATAGCATCCTGCAATGCCGAAAGTGTTGCGATTGTCTGCGGAAGATTATCAATTGCTCTTTTCACTTCAGGATCACTGAAATCTTTAGACATCTGTTCAAGCAAAGCAAGACCTTCCTGTATTTTAGCTGAGCTTTCATCATCACCAAAAAAGCTATTGAGAACCTTGAGCGCTTCTTCAAGTCCCGCAAAATCAGCTGTTGAAATATAATCAGTAAGAACCTGAATTGTCTGCATATTCTGCGGGGTTGCAAAATTATTAAGAACTTCAATTAACGCTTTGTTCTCTTCATAAAGTGTAGCAGCCTGAGCAACGAGATCGCTCAATTCATCAAGTTTACCGGGATTCGATGTTAAAGTATTAAGAAGCTTGTCTGCGTCAACACGCTGTAGGCTTTGCTGAACGCTTTGAAGTTTAGCAAGGTTTTCACGAACATCATCCATAGAAGTCGAAATAGAATTCAACCCTATGTCAAGAGAATCAATCGGGAGTGCAGCAAACATAAAATTACCGATTTCAAAATCAACTGCATTCGCAGAAACTACAAAAGTATCATCAAAAGAAAACTGAGTTTCAGAATCTGATTTTTGCGTAAGATCACTTAATCCAAGACTTTCATTTAATCCAGGGAAACCTGCGAACACAGCAAGCTGAGAACTTCCGTTACCTATCGTCTTACCGTTTTTAACACTGATGTTCTGGAATTTTGCCTCGCTGAAGGAAATACCGCCAATAACAATCATAGGATTATACATGACAACATCTTTGCCGTTGACTTTCACGACATAATCATCAGTATTAATCATTTTGACTGTGATTTCAACAAAACCACTTTTACCTACTAATTCTTCAGGCTTAATAGGTTCACCGTTGAATTTATAAGACAGCTGAAATTTCAACGGTACTTCTTCATCAGACTTTCCCTGATAATATAAATCTGTTGCATTCATATACCATCTCAGATTTGGTCCATTAACGTCGGGTTCTGAATCATCTGTAATATTCTGAAACTTAGGTAAATTAGTAACATCATCCACATATACCTTAGACTTAGTTGTATGAAGCCAGTCGCTGACAATTGTTTGCGTTACATTGCCAACGTTATCAAGATTAACATAAACGGTTTCTGTTTTTTTCACAAGGCCTGCGGGTTCATTATATTTGACCTGTTCAGTTTTTTTACTGTTTTCATCTGACGGTTCAACCTGTGCTGAACATGAACACAGCAAAAGCATAACCATAGCTAGTATAAAACCTGTTATTCTTTTAAACATATTCATATTACGTTTCCTTTCATTACTCATCATCGGAGAACTCAAACTGAGTTATAACCTCAGAATTAAAAGATAAATCTTCAGTAAATTCGATCGTATCATAATTTAACTGTGCAACAAATTCAGGTTGATCTTTTTCAACTTTATCAAAGTTGATTTTAGGCCAATCTTTAGTTCCCTTAAAAATAAATTTTTCACTTGCAAGAAGCAGTGGTGTCAAAATAAAAATAACAACCAAAGCACTGATTATCGAACCACGGGCAAGAAGGGCGCAAATCTCTTTAACAATAGAAATACTGGAAACAATATAAACACCCATTGTTACAAAGAAAAAGATAGTTGCACTCTGAAAAACAGAATGCATTGATTCAATTGCAGCCTTCCTGATAGCAGCAATTTTATCAAGACCGTGCTCGAGTTCTTCTTTATATCGCGAGGTCATAAGTATCGCATAGTCAACAGTAGCACCAAGCTGAACGCAGGAAATAACTGTCGGAGCAATAAAACAAATTTCAGTACCGAAAACTGTCGATAAAGCCTCATTTATAAATATAGCAAATTCAATTGTAATAATCAGTATTATCGGTATCGAGTAAGATTTAAAAATAATCGCTATAAGAATGAATACCGCCAGGATAGAAATGATACTGGTTACACCAAAATCAGTGTTAGCAATACCAACCATATCACTGTACATAGCACCTTCACCGGTAATATAACCATCGGGGTCATATTCCTTGATTATTGAATACATATTTGCAACTTGTTCATTTGCAGGCTCAGTTGCAGCTTCATATTCAGAATTCACCAACATAATCTGATATCCGCCTTGCTTGACAAGTTGAGAAATTTCATCAGGCATAATTGAATCAGGTATGGATGATCCGACAAATTGGTTATATGCGAGCATTGATGTAATACCGTCGAGCAGCTGTATTCTGTTTTCCATTTCAATCAGCTTCTCAGCAGAAATATCATCGTGTACAACAATAAAATGCGAAGTTGTCATATTGAATTCTTTCTTAAGAGTATCAAGTGCAACAACTGAATCAAGATCATCAGGTAACGTTGAAGTGATATTGTAGTATTTCTTGACATTAGAAGAAAGAATAAACGCCGGAATAATTAAAATAAGCAACAATATTGTAAACTTCTTTTTATTCCTAAGAGTGAAACCTATTACTTTTGAAAAATCCGGTGTAAATACTTTATGCTTGCGTTTGTTAATAGCATCATCAAACACCAGTAGAAATGCAGGTAAAATAAGAATTACTGAAATGACGCCCAGAATAACACCCTTAACCATAACAATACCGATGTTGAAGCCAAGCGAAAGCTGCATAAAGCATAGTGCCAGGAATCCGAAAACTGTAGTTAGTGAGCTACCGGCAAGCGAAGTTAATGAGGCGTGCAGAGCTTTTATCATTGCTTCTTCTTTGTTTTGAGAATAGAGTTTTTCCTCATTAAATCTATTTACTAAGAAGATAGAATAGTCCATCGTAACAGCGAGCTGCAGAATTGCCGCAATACATTGCGTAATGTAAGAAATACCACCAACAATCCAATTAGTTCCCATATTATAAAGGACGGACATACCAAGTACCATCATAAGAATAAAAGGCAAAAGGTAAGATTCCATTGTGATAAGCATTATAGCAATAACTACAATAACAGCAAACAATATGTAAATCGGCAATTCAATATTAGTCAATTCACGAGTATCAGCATTTATTGGTGTAAGCCCGCTTAAAAAACATTGGTTTTGCGTAATCTTTTTAATCTGATTAACCGCTTCAATTGTCTCTTTTGAGCTACAGTCTGGATTAAACTGCACAAACAACATTGTATAATTACCGTTTTCACTATAGAAAACATTGTGCAATTCATCCGGTAAGATATCCGAAGGGATGCTCGGATCAATAACATCATCTGACCACAAAACAGATGAAACATTTTCAACACCGGATATCTTTTCTTTAAGTTCTCTGATTCTTCGCGGCTGCATATTTTCAACAATTACCATTGTTGTCGAATCAACATTATATGTTTCGCTGAGAATCTGCTGTCCCTTTACAGAATCGACACTATCCGGCAAATAGGATAATATATCATAGTTAACTTCAGTAAAAATATATCCCAAGAAACTTGGAATAAGTAAAATCAGAGAAACAAAAATAATCAATTTAGGTTTTTGGGTAAGAAAACTAAAAATCTTTTCCATTGTAATCTCCTAATCAATACATAAACCTAGTGAATAGATGAAAAATTGAAACAATATAAATTAAGAAACTGACACCGATTACAGAAGTAAGGCCAATCAGTACAGCTTTGATTTTTTCATATTCATCTGCATTGAATATGTATCTCAAAACAGAAATAAAATTCTTTCCATATAAATCAAAATAGCTGATTGTATGAGTTTTGAACGTAGATGTATCACTTTCATCAATTTCAAAAACTCTTACACCACGTGAAACCATATTACCGTAACTTCTAAATGAAGCACCAGGAGTCTGAACAATATTAACACCGTCAATTTCAGCAGTAAAACAGTTCAGATGATCATGACCAAATACAAGAGCACAAACATCATTGCGTCTTCTTAAAGCATCCAACTGACCAAAATCCTCTGATGTTGTTTCAGCATACTCAAAGGCGAAACCGGATGCTTTCTCAGGGTCAAGTCGATAATACTTTCCGTCCCGTGTTTTTATAGCACCTTTATCATTTTCACTACATACCTCAAACAATTCTTTAGTTTGCGGTACAGGAATATGTTGAAACATCAAAGACATAACCGGTGAACCGTTTTCATTCTCAAGTTCAACACTCTTTTTCTCATACCATTCAATTGCTTCAGGCTTTACATATTCAAAACAGGTATCATTCTCTTTGTTGTATCCGGCTGAATCAATCATCCATAAATTATAAGCAATTCTATTGCCGTCAGAGGAATATATCGGAATATTGTAAGTGTCACAATCGACCTCTTTATTATTCAGATTATATGGAACACAATAATTATATCCTCCATAAATAGCAGCTTGCTCATCTTTAGAAATACAGTTACGGTCGTCGTGATTACCGTAAACAAATGCAAAAGGAATATCTCTTTTTTCGATAGGATTAAGAAGATATCCGAGAGCCTTTTTCATTCTTCTGAGCGTACCTTTTTCGCTTTTTATAATCTGCCAGTTTCCTATAGGAGCATCATTGATATGATTACCAAGTATATTATCTCCGGTTAAAACAATAAGATCAGGTTTCACGGCATCGTATATCTTATTCAACATCTTGAACATTCCACGACGAGGAATATGCATATCCTGAGCATCACTGACCTGAAGTATTGTAAATTTACCATTGGAATTAAATTTCAGTCTGTCCTTATACATTATCTCACCATGCTTTCGACATTTATTCAATTGTAACACAATACGATAGAATTTGCAAGAAAAAGCAAAAGGAAAAAGCCGCCTTTCCGGCGGCATAACTTATGTATTTTCTTCCGATTTTTTAATTCCAAAAATTAATCTGAGGATACCTTTCAGCATTTTAGGTGATTCAAACATAATAACTTTCATATTACTCCCCCATTCATTTTGCTACGATGATTCCAAGAATTACAATAACAATGGAAAGGACTGCAACCGTTACAGTTTTAGGACACATGAGTGAAATCAACATGCCAAGACCAAATGCCGTGAAATACAAACCAAATCTGTTTGAATTGCATCCGTTTCTCCTCATAAAAACACCACCATAGCTTTTAATACTATACTATGGTGGTGTTGAAATTTTGTTACAATTGCCAATCTTTAATGTTTTTAACTTCATTATAAAGCTCTACATAACTTTGATGTCGGGAAGGATGTATATGGCCATCTTTAACTGCTTCAACGACACAACAACCTTTGTCGTTAATATGTGAACACGAAGTAAATTTACATTTTCCCAAATAGTCAGAGAACTCAGGAAAACAATCAGCTAATTGATCTTTTTTTATAATATCGTTGGTTTCAAAATCTAACGAAGAAAAACCCGGTGTATCAGCTATATATCCGTTACCTATTTTAAATAATTCAACGTGTCGCGTTGTATGTCTGCCTCTTCCGAGTTTCTTGCTGATTTCACCAGTCTCTATTTTAAACTCAGGTGCAATAGAGTTGAGTAAAGATGATTTTCCGACACCGGAATTACCTGTAAAAACACTGATTGAGCCGGCTATCAGATTCATTACATCTTCGACACCTTCACCACTCAAATTAGATACGACACAAACTTTAATTCCGCTATTAACATAAATATCAACATACTCACCGGCACTTTTCAGATCATCTTTTGTAAACACAATTATGGGTCTTACATTTTTGTTTATTGCTATAGCGGTCAACCTGTCAATGATCAGAGTGTTCGGTTTCGGCTCACATGTAGAAGATACAATTACAAGATTGTCGACATTTGAAATCGGCGGACGATTAAAATAATTACGTCTTTCAGCAATGCTATCAATTGAATTTCTGCCGTTTTCATCTACAGAAATTTGCACAAAATCACCAACAAGTGGTGTAATTTTATCCTTACGGAATACACCTCTTGCCTTACATTCATATATTTGACCGGCGGCTTCTACATAATAGAAGCCGCCAATTCCTTTAATAATAGTACCGTTTAATTGCAATTTAATCACCAAGATAAAGAGTAATACTCATCTGAGAAGGATATGAGCCGGAAAACGGATATTGACTGATTACTTTAGAACCGGTGCCACTCAAAGTATAGTTTGTGAATCCGGCGTCTTTTAATTTAGCTTCAGCTTCCTGAACTGTCAGTCCGATTAAATTGGGCATAGTTGAAGTATCATTTGTAGTTGACTCTTCAATGGGTTGTTTAGTTGCCTCATAATTATAAAACACATAATTAGAGGTAGTACAGGGAGTTGTTGTAAAATTAATGTTACATTTATAAATTAACTTACCTTCAACGAAAACCTTGAATACAGAAGTCGGCTCAGAGCCTGTGACAGATAGCTCATAATCTGATCCGTCAAGAATTCTGTTATCAGTTATGATAGTGGTTCCGTCTAAAGTTGCAGAAACCGTAGCAAAATCACCGGTATCAGGCAGTGTAATATGTATAGACGTAGTCTGTTCAACAAGTTCACCACGGCTGACAGTGATTGTAATCGATGAACCTTTAGGAATTTTTGTTCCTGCAAAAGCATTTGAGATAACATAATCCTTTTTTATAGCATCATTATACTCATAAACTGTTGTTACAGTAAATCCGTTAGTTGTAAGAACCTGCTTAGCATCACGTTCAGATAAGCCTTCAACATTTGGTACAGATACGAGTTTTACTTCATTTTCATCATATGATACGTATTCAATTGTAATTGAAGAATCAATAGACACACGGGTACCCTCAGAAGGTGTGACTTTGATTACGGTACCGGCATCAATTTCAGGATAGTCTTCTGACTTAACAATCTTTTCTTTAACTTTAAGGCCCTGCTGTGTCAGTTTTGTCACAACAGAAACATAATCAGCGCCTACAAGTTTATCCGGAACAACTACCATTTCACTGCTTGTAGCAACTACGATGTTAATAACAGTCTTTTCAGGATCAACTTTTTCTCCTGCCGGAGGATCTTGAGAAAGAATTTCATTAGGTGCAGCTTCAGTATCAACTTGTTCGGTGACCTCAAACGTAAAATTATTATACTGAGAAGCAAAAGTTTCCTCAGAGTACACCTTTCCAACTAATTCAGGTACCTTAACTTTTGCATTTCCTCCGAACAAGCCAAAGTGATAAGAAAGACCGAATCCTGCACCAAGAATAACAACAAGAGCAACTATTATTCCGATCAGAATAGGTATAGTTCTGTTTTTAACAACAGGTTCTTCCGCCTCATCATCATATTCTTCATCTACACGAACAGGTTTAACTGTATTAGTGACATTCGGAATATATTTTGTTGGTTGGTCATTAGAATAATCATAATCAAATCTGATAGACGTGTTTCTTTTGAACTCTTCGAGATCAAGTAACATCTCCGCCGCAGACTGATATCGATCATTAATATTCTTCTGCATTGCTCGAATAATAATCTGTTCAAGCCCCACAGGTATTTCAGGATTTATTGCACGCGGCATTTCCGGATCCTGTTGAAGCTGCATGATAGCGACAGAAACAGTATTATCCGACTCAAAAGGAAGTCTGCCCGTGAGCATTTCATAAAGCATAACACCAACAGAATAAATATCAGCTTTATCGTCGGTTAAATCACCTCGAGCTTGCTCAGGACTGATGTAGTGAACTGAACCAATAGTAGAATCAGTCATTGTACGTGTTTCACTTGCAGAAAATCTTGCAATACCAAAATCAGTAACTTTAATTGCACCATTCTCCAGAAGCATAATGTTCTGCGGCTTAATGTCTCTGTGAACAATTCCCTTGTCGTGAGCATGCTGAAGCGCACGTAGAATCTGCATTACAAAAAATACTGCTTCACGGTGATTGATGATTCCTTGTTGCTGAATATACTCTTTAAGTGTAATTCCTTCAACATATTCCATGACTATGTACTGAAGTCGATCACCGTAACTGACATCATAAACTCTAACAATATTAGGATGAGATAAAACTGCAATCGCTTTTGATTCATTCTTGAATCGTCTTCTGAACTCCTCATTAGCAAGAAACTCGTCCTTTAGAATCTTGACCGCTACAACCCTGTCATCAATATTATCGTAAGCTTTATATACAACGGCCATACCGCCAACGCCGATAATCTCGCTGATTTCATATCTGCCGTCAAGTCTTTTACCTACATAGTTTTCCATTCTTTATACCTCCATCCATTACTCAGTGAGTGTAACAACAGTAACGTTGTCACCACCGCCATTTTCATTAGCAACATCAACAAGTTTGTCCGCTAACGAATAGCCATCACATGCGTTACAGATTTCAAGAATTACTTCTTCATCAACATAGTTCGTCAAGCCATCCGTGCAAAGTAACACAATATCGCCCTCATTATAGACTTCCTGACTGTAATCTATTCTTACTCCCTCATCTACACCAAGAGCACGGGTAATAACATTTTTCTTCGGATGGTCCTTTGCATCTTCAACGGTAATTTCACCATTATCAATCATCATCTGCACAACAGAATGATCAGTTGTAAGTTGATTTATACTTGCTTTAGTTACTATGTAAAGACGGGAATCACCAACATGAGCCATATAAAGAGCATCTTCTTTAATTATGGCAACAACAACGGTTGTACCCATACCGCGAAGGAGCTCATCATTTTTTGCCCGTGAATAAACAGTTGCATTTGCAGCTTCAATTGCTGAAATAATCAAAAGCTTAATAGAATTGTCGTTCATACCTTCATGATAACCGTTAGAAATTTTATCATAAATGATTTTCGCAGCAGTTTCACTGGCAATATTTCCGCCGGTTGCACCGCCCATACCGTCACAGACAACAGCCCATGTTACACCGTTTGCAAATTCACCGGCCAGACAAAAATCCTGATTTGTACTTCTAACAACACCAACATCAGTTTTTGCTGATATTTTCACGATTGCCCCTGCTTTTCTACAATTCTATTTTCATGTTTACTACGAAGCTGACCGCAAGAAGCATCAATATCAGAACCCAAACTGCGACGTATCGTAGTATTTATACCTCTGGAATTCAAAATAAACATAAAACGTTGAAGTCGATCATTAGAACTTCTTCTATGTTCACTTTCATTTATTTCATTAGCAGGAATAAGATTTACGTGACACAGCATACCTTTTAGCAAAGAAGCCAGTTCATATGCACATTCGTCACTGTCGTTAACATCTTTTATCATGGCGTATTCAAAAGAAATCCTTCGAGAAGTTGTCTTTGTATACGTTTTACAAGCTTTTATCAGTTCACTTATAGGGTATTTTTTGTTTATCGGCATAACCTCAGAACGAATTCTATCGTTAGGTGCGTGCAAGGAAACAGACAAAGTCAACTGATGTCTTTTATCCATTAAATCATAAATTTTCGGAACAATACCACAAGTAGACAACGATATGTTCCGCATTGAAAGATTTAAACCCTTCTTATCAGTTACCAGATCCAAAAAACGCAACGTGTTTTCATAATTATCTAAAGGTTCACCCATACCCATCATGACTATATGTGAAATACGAATATTCATATCACGTTGTGCAGCGTGTATCTGACCAAGAATTTCGGAAGGATACAGATTTCTGACACATCCGTTTTTGGTTGAAGCACAAAACAAGCATCCCATTTTGCATCCGATCTGAGATGAAACACAAAGAGTATAGCCGTACTTATACTTCATCAAAACCGATTCGACAAAATTACCGTCAGATAATCTGAACAAGTATTTTACAGTTTCATCAATTTTAGAAACCTGCTTGAGTTCAATAACACAATCGTTAATGGGATATTTATCTGAAAGCTCTTCACGTAAACTCTTAGGTAAGTTAGACATTTCATCATAACTCATTGCACCGTAAACCTGAAGCCAGTTAAATATCTGTCCGGCACGGTATCCGGGAACTGATAATTCTGAAATAACATATTCAATTTCAGACAATGTCATGGATTTAATATCGTACAATATTACACATCCTTAATCTTTCTGACAGCAGCAATGAAAAATCCGTCACAATTATGTATGTGAGGCATAAGTGTTATATAATCAGTATCAGAAGAATATCTTTCAAGTTCAGGCAACACTTTAACTGATTCAAAATTACTGTTTTCCGACAAAAATTTCTGAACAATGTGTTCATTTTCATCAGGATTCAGTGAGCAGGTTGAATAAACTAATAGTCCGCCTGTTTTTAAATATTTTGACGAAATACTTAGAATAGAATACTGCAAATCAGGTAATTTGTCAACTTCGTGAGAATCCTTGTAGCGGATTTCCGGTTTTTTTCGTATAACACCAAGTCCTGCACACGGTACATCACATAGTATTTTATCAGCTTGAACAATAGACGGATTATATACAGAGCCATCATTTTTTAAAGCCCTGATATTTGTAATGCCTAATCTTTTTGCACCATTATCAATCAATTTAAGTCTGTGTTCATAAACATCAAAAGAATACAGGCATCCTTTATTATTCATATTCTGTGCCAGTGTAAAGCTCTTACCGCCCGGTGCAGAACAAATATCGAGAACTACATCATTTTCATTAACATCAAGAGCCTTGCAACACAACTGTGAAGCAATATCCTGAACATGAAACAACCCTTCAGCGTACGCATTAGTTTTATGTAATGCACCCGGATTAACAACGGATAACGAATCAAGAATTGCAGATTTTTCAGCAACAATACCTTCATCTTTAAGTGCTTTAACAAGTTTGTCCGAAGATGTTTTCAACGTATTGACCCTCAGGTTTGTCTGAGTAGAACCAAATGAAGATTCAAGTAACAACTCAGCATTTTCTTTTCCATAAGACCTGCACCATAAATCACATAACCACTCAGGAGCTGAATACTTTACCGACAAATCATCCGTTTGAGTTAATCCGTTAACACTAACTTTACGCAATACAGCATTTACTAATCCCGCAGCATATGCCGCACCATTATTTTTAGATAGCTTTACGCTTTCATTAATCGCAGCAGATGCAGGAATTTTATCCATAAATAACAGCTGATAAGCTCCCAATCTCAGAATTGTCAGGACCTGTGGCTTAAGTTTTTTTATCGGTTGCGAAAGATAAAGACTTAATTCATAATCAAGTGTGATCTTTCTCTCAACAACACCGTAAACTAAAGAAGATACCAATGCTTTGTCAATCTGTTCCACATTCGAATGATCAAGTGCATTGTCCAACAAAAGATTTGAGTAGGAATTGTCACGTTGTATTTTATTTAAAATTTCAAAAGCTATCTGACGTGCGTTTTTCATAATTATCCTTACCTGCGTTTATTATTACCGAGTAATCTTAATGCATAGTACAATAAGTTAATAACAGCTGTTGCAAGAGCAGCAACATAAGTCAAAGCAGCAGCAGACAAAACTTTTTTAGCACCGTCATATTCCTGATCAGCCAACATTCCTGTTTCTTCAATGACCTTTAACGCACGGCGACTAGCATTAAATTCAACAGGAAGAGTAACTAGCTGAAAAACTGCGACAAGACCATATAATGCAAGGCCTACAACAGTAATGTAAAATCCAATTTCAGTATTCGCTAGGTAAGCAAGAAAATAACCCAGAAAAGCAATAATAAGACCAAATCTTGAACCAAAGTTTGTAACCGGAACCAATGCTGATCGGATTGTGTTTGGAATATAATTCTCAGCGTGCTGAGCAGCATGACCTGCCTCGTGACAAGCAATTCCGACAGCAGCAACAGTCGAACTGTTATAAACACCTTGCGATAATCTTATTACTTTTTCATTAGGAGAATAATGATCAGTAAGTTTACCGGAACAGGATTCAATTCTGACATCAGTTATACCGTAATGATTTAATATCATCTGAGCCGCAGAAGCTCCTGTCAGATGTCTGGAATTCATAATTTTAGAATATTTTTTATAAGCACCGTTAACTTTCGCCTGTGCGATAAGAGAAAGAATAATAACCGGTGCAGCAAAAATAAGATATGATAAATAATTACCGAAATACATTCAGATCACCTTATTTTAAAATAGTTCCGACTTCAATCGGATTTCCGCGCAGAAAATCTGCAGCATTCATAGCTTTCTTTCCTTCAAGTTGAAGAGTTAAAATCTCAACTGATGTAGATTTTCCGCAACAAACAACTAATTTTTTATCAGATACAACAACCTCGCCTGGAGCTCCGTGATATCCGTCAACAATCAGACTCTTGTGAATTTTAACTGTCTTATCTCGCAATTTAGCCGTAGCAACAGGCCAAGGAGAAAGACCTCTGATTTTATTATGAACTACAGTCGAAACTTCATTCCAATCAATCGGACAAAGCTCCTTGGAAAGCATTGGAGAATAATTTGACTCATCATCATTCTGCTTTATAGGATTAAGAGAATCGGTCAGTATCAAATCAATTGTCTCTGCCATAACCTGAGCACCTAAAGCAGAAAGCTTATCGTGTAACTCCCCTGCTGTTTCGTTGTCACCAATCTCGACGGTCTTTGTGAGCAACATATCTCCAGTATCAAGACCAACATCCATCTGCATTGCAGTAACACCGCTGATTTTTTCACCATTGAGAACACACCATTGAATCGGTGCAGCACCTCTGTAACGTGGGAGAACAGATGCATGCATATTGATGCACCCGTATTTAGGAAACTCAAGAATCTCTTTTGGCAAAATCTTGCCGTAAGCAACTACAATAATCAATTCGGGGTTAAGTTCTTCAATAATTGAAAGTGCTTCCCCGTCCCTCATTTTAACAGGTTGATATACAGGAATGTCAGCTGAAACAGCACAAGTCTTAACCGGTGGAAACTGCATTTTATGTCCTCTGCCCTTCGGTTTATCAGGCTGAGTAAAAACACCTTTTACATTATGTCCGTCTGCAATCAGACGCTCAAGGCAAGGTACAGCAAATTCCGGGGTGCCCATAAAAACTATATCCATAGTTAACCTCCATCAATCGCTTTCAAGCTCTCCTACAAGATGACTTGTATACAAAATACCGTCCAAGTGATCTATTTCATGGCAGAAACAACGTGCTTTGAGGTCAGTTCCTTTATAAACACACCATTTGCCTTCTCGATTCTGAGCTTTGACTATCACAGTCTTCGGTCTTTCAGTAACGCCGTACTTTCCGGGTAATGAAAGACAACCTTCAGTTTCATATTGTTTTTCTTCAGATTTTTCTGTAATTTCCGGATTTATAAGTTCAAGATAACCGTCACCGCAGTCCATTACAACAATTCGTTTTAAAACACCAACCTGAACGGCTGCAAGGCCGGCACCCTGAGCTTTATAAAGAGTATCCTTCATATCGTCGAGTATTGTAAAAAGTCTCTCATCAAAATTTTCAACTTTTCTGCTTTTTTTAGATAAAATAGGGTCACCTAATTTTACTATATTTCTAATTGCCATTATACTTTCCTTTCAAAAAATCAAAGAATGTTTTCAGGATTAATATCTATATATACAGATACCGAATTCTGCTTAACAGATGAAAAATCCGACAGACATTCAGCAATCATTTCCCTGAAATTTTTTGAATTTTTACATTTCAAAATTAAACGGTATCTGAATTTATTACTAATTTTAGATATACGTGCCGACATAGGACCAAGGATTATTACTTTTTGGTCTGAATATTTTTTTGATAATTTATCTTTCAATATTTCAAAAAACCTGACTGATGTAGCACGGGTTTTTACTTCATTTATACCAACAAAACCAATAAGACAAATATCGCAAAACGGCGGATAAATAAGTGACTTTCTGATTTTAATTTCAGTATTATAGAATCTTTCATAATCTTGCTCAGCTGCAATTGCAATAACTTCATTTTCAGGATTCATCGTCTGAATAACTGCAGTTCCTTTATGTTTACCTCTGCCGGCACGTCCGACAACCTGAGTGAGTAAATCAAAAGTTCTTTCCTGACTTCTGAAGTCATCATTATTCAATTGTCCGTCAGCACTTATTACTCCGACCAATGTTACATTTTCAAAATCAAGGCCTTTAGCAACCATCTGAGTGCCGAGCAGAATATCATATTCACCTTTTGCAAAAGAATTAAGTTTTTCTTCATGAGCAAACCTACTCATCGTACTGTCTGCATCCATCCTCAAAACACGGGCAGACGGTAAAAGTGTTGCCAGCTCATCTTCAATTTTTTGTGTTCCGAAACCTGAATATCGAACATCACTTGATTCACATTCAGGGCATTTGGTAGTGAACGGTTGAGAGTAACCGCAGTAGTGACACATCAATCTGCTGTTAGCGTGATGATAAGTCATAGATATACTGCAAGAGGGACACGTAAAAACATATCCGCAAGATTTACAGGATGCAAAGGTATTATAACCTCTTCGGTTCATCAATAAAATCGACTGTCTATTGTTCTTCAGGTTATATTCTAATCGATCAAGAAGCTCTTTACTGAAAAAAGACGAATCGCTCAAAGCATCCATACACATGTCAACAATTTTAACATCTGGAAGTGCGGATTCAGAATAACGTTTAGTCAGCTTATTTACAGAATATCTTCCGTTTTTTGCATTAGCAAAAGTCTCTACACTTGGCGTTGCACTCGCAAACACAGTCAGGGCATTATGATATGCACATCTGAATTTTGCAACATCTTTAGCATTATAACGAGGCGTTTGCTCGGATTTATAAGTATGCTCCTGTTCTTCATCAATAATAATCAGACCAAGATTAACAAACGGTGCAAACACAGCACTTCTTGTTCCGATAACTATTTTAACTTCACCGTTTTTTACACGTTTCCACTCATCGGTTCTCTGGCCTGCAGAAAGTGCACTGTGAAACACAGCAACATCTTTTCCGTAACGTTTATGAAAAATACTGAGAGTCTGGGGTGTAAGGGCAATTTCAGGCACCATGACAATCACTTGTTTATCTTCTTTAAGCATATAATCGATCAACTTAAGATAAACCTGAGTTTTTCCACTACCGGTTACTCCGAATAAAAGTGAAACTCCGGCATTTTCAGATTTAAACTGATGCAATAAATTATTATAAGCAATCTGTTGCTCATCATTTAAAATAATTTCAGTTTTTTCAGTATCCGGTACATTTTCATACGGATTTCGATAAACCTCGGTTTCGTAAAACTCAACTAAACCTTTTTTAGCTAATGCCTGTATAACGGATGGAGTTAAACCGGTAAAATAACAAACTTCTTTAATTGAAGCCGAACCAATATCTGATAAAACAGACAAGACTTCGTTTTGCTTTTTAGTCAGTTTTTCTTCAGATTCAAAAGAAACCAGACCTTGTTCTGTTATTCTGACCATCTTAACAGTTAAATCACCTGTTTTTCTTACTGAATCATAATTCCTCAAAAGAAGTCCGTTCTCAGTCATTTTTTCCAGAACAGATAAATCAGGGTAAAAACCAAGTGTTCTTAAAACTTTCTCACCGTCAATATAACTCTTTGAATCTTTAATATAGTTATAAATCTGCTTAATATCATCGTCATAACAGGAAATATCAACGCCGTCAACGGCTACATAAGATGTTATTATACGATGACACATTCCCGCAGGAAGAATTGTTTTTACAGCATCATATAGTGTGCAAAAAGTACGTTCCTTGAGCCAGTTTGCCAACAAAAGCATTTCATCGGATAAAATCGGTTCATCATCAATAACACTAAGAATCTTTTTTAATCTTTTATTCGATTCAGATTCATTTCTGACATACATTACAATACCCTGACGGCACTTATTTGAGTGCCCGAACGGTACTATTACACGGCAACCCGCCTTAATGTCAGCAATTTCATCACTTACAAGGTAGTCGTATGCCTTATCAAAAGAAACTGATGAGTTTTCGATAGCTACACCTGCAATTCTTCGCTCAGACATACCACACCTCCGTAAACCTATACTGATTATATGTTCTTAATCTCGTCAGGCTCAATAATTTTATATTTGCCTTCAATTATTTCATCAATTGCAATAGTTACCGGCTTTTCAATAAGAATAATTCCGTCTTCTTCTGCTTCTTCAGAAATCTCGCGAGCTCTTTTAGCTGTTGCTCTTACAAGTGAATAACGGCTCATATGATTAGAAAGCACTGAGCTGAGATCCGGATTAAACTTAAACTTTTTGTTCTGATCAAACATAATTTTTTACCTCACTTAATATGTTTTTTCTTCGGCTTACTTTTAATTTTTCTGCCGTAATTATTGTCTTTATTTCACCAACAGCTGACATAAGATCGTCGTTGACAACGACGTAATCATACTCACCGATCCTTGCGAGTTCATTACAGGCAATATCCAATCGTCTTCTTACGTCTTCTTCGTCTTCACTGCCTCTGTCACGAAGTCTTTTTTCAAGAACTTTCATATTAGGCGGTGTCAGAAAAATACTGATTGAATCAGGATAAAGTTTTCTGATATTCACAGCACCTTGTACGTCAATTTTTAAAACAACAGTATGTCCTTCATCAAGCCAATTGTCAACAGGAGCTTTAGGTGTTCCGTAATAATTCATTCCGTACTTTGCATATTCAAGCATTCTGCCGTTAGTAATTGCAGAAAGAAAATACTCTTCATCAACAAAAAGGTAATCTACACCGTTTTTTTCATCATCTCTGGGTTGGCGCGTTGTCATAGAAACTGACTGCACCAAGCCGAAATTCAGTTTAAAAAGTTCGGCGAGAACAGTGTCCTTACCTGAACCCGACGGGCCGGAAAGAACTACAAGCATTCCTTTATTGGGCATCATCCTCGTCCTCCTCATAATCCTTTTCTTCATCAAGTCTGTTTGCAACAGTTTCAGCTTGAAGATAGGTTAAAATAACCTGATCGCAATCAGTTATAATAACTGCTCTGGTGCGTCTGCCGTGAGTGGCATCAATCAATGTACCATTTTCTTTACAAACCTGAATTATACGTTTAATAGGCGCAGATTCCGGGCTGATTATAGCAATAATGCGTTCTGCATTTACCATATTACCAAATCCGATATTTATGAGTTTCATATCAATACCTCTTATTCAATATTCTGAACCTGTTCACGAATCTTTTCAACTTCTGATTTAATATCCAATACACAGCGAGCTATCTCAACATCACATGCCTTAGAACCTATTGTGTTTGCCTCACGGTTAATTTCCTGAACAAGAAAATCCATTTTTCTGCCGATAGCCTCGTCCGAATCAAAAAAAGCTTTTAGCTGCTCTATATGGCTTCTCAGTCTGACAGTTTCTTCAGCAACGGCAATCTTATCTGCATAAATTGCAGCCTCAGTAAGAATACGTGTTTCATCAACATTAACGCCGCTGAGAACATCCTTCATTCGCATGAGAAGCTTTTCTGAATATTCCTTGACGGTTTCCGGCGATCGTGATTCAACAAATTCGACTTTCGAAAGTATATTGTCAGCACGAGAACAAATGTCATCACGAAGTTTTACACCCTCAGTCTGTCTCATTGCTATGAATTTATCAACAGCAATTCCGGCAACAGTTTTAACAGCTTCCCAGATTTTTTCCTCATCAGCATCTTCTTTTCTTATCAAAAGAACATCATTGAACCGCGAAAGAATACTTGCAGTAATATTATTGTCGAGAGAATAAACTTCAGAAAGCTCCTTGAAAGCATCTACATAACCTTTTGCGAGCGAATGGTTTATTTCAATTTTTACACTGTCATTTTCAAGGTTGTCCACCTGAACATAACATTCAATTTTACCACGGGCCACTCTCGACTGTACATAGCTTTTAAGTTTTTCGTCGAGGAAACCATAAATTCTCGGAGTGCGTGATGAAAAATCAAAATATCTGTGATTTACACTTTTAATTTCTACAGTTATATCCATACCGTCAATCATCATCTGATGACGGCCATAACCAGTCATACTACTAACCATATCAAAGTCACCTTAATTTCCTTTACAACAACTTCCTTTTAACAAGGTCGGAATATCACCCGTAAGAACAGAATTTTCACTTTTAAAACCCAACAATTTCGCAACTTCTACACCATTTTGGGCTTTGAATTGTGCGATATATACATTTCTGTTACCGCCAAAATTCAAGGCGCTGCGGATGAGTCCTTCAATAACTTCAGGATCTGATTCTTTAACATCAATATACAAAATTTCCATTGAATATCCGTTGATTCTGAAAACACAATTACCACAAACAGAATTATTATCTGCAAGATCATAACCAACATATCCGTTTAAAGAACAATCTTCACAATAAGGATGGACTAATTCAGTATAATTAACAGGAACAAACTTTAACATATATCTGCCCCCTAAAATTTATTAACACGCATACCTGAAGAAACCTTCAGTCTGTGAACTTCATCTTCAGTTAATTCACGCCATTTTCCCTGTGGAAGCATACCTAATTTTATTGAACCTATATGTGTTCTTTTGAGTCGAGCTACCTCAAGCCCGAGCTCTTCGCACATTCGACGGATCTGACGATTTCTGCCTTCATGAAGGATTATTTCAAGGACAACACGATTTTCACTCTTATCAATAATATGTGCATCTGCCGGTGCAGTTTTCTTACCATCGATCTCAATTCCTTCATTAAAAGCAAACAGTTGCTCCTCCGTAACATTAGGCCTGACCGTTACACGATAAGTTTTTGGCACATGCTTAGAGGGGTGCGTCAGATGGTTTGCGAAATCACCGTCATTTGTCATAATCAGAAGGCCCTCAGAATCCTTGTCAAGACGTCCTACAGGATAAACTCTAGCACCAACATCCTTGACAAGCTGAGCGACACATTTTCTGCCCATTTCGTCTTCCATGGTAGTGATAAATCCCCTGGGTTTATGAAGCATAATATAATAATGTTTCTTATTTAAGACAATCCTTTTTCCACTGACAACAACCGTGTCACGTTTAGGATTGATTTTGTCACCTAAGCCTGCAACCTTGCCGTTAACTTTTACTTTTCCGGCAAGTATAAGCTCTTCTGATTTTCTTCTTGATGCAACAGCACACTGTGACAAATACTTCTGCAGCCTGATTCTATCATCAGTCATTTTGAATCTCCTTCTTAATTTTGCTTTAATCTTCAGATACAATTATCGGAATCTTGTCAATGAAATCACCATTAACATATAAATCCCAATACCCAACAACATCTCCGTTTTTTACAGGTAAATAAATAAACTTTTCAATATAAACCTTACACTCATAATCAAACGGATTTGAAGATGAATAAACATAATTACTTGTTTTTAAATTGAATTTATCTGCTTCTCCGCCAACAGTAAGTATACCGTCAGGTAAAGTAGGAACAATACTTACAGAATGAATATTATCAAAACCAAAATCCAACAGCTTTTTATGATCATTCCAATCATCAGGTGCATTTAAAGTAACTGCTACTAACCCTACACCGTCTTTTCTTGCATAGGAAACAAGACATCTTCCGCTTTTTTTAGTAAAACCGGTTTTAATACCTAAGGCATAA
This sequence comes from Acutalibacteraceae bacterium, assembly GCA_045587505.1. Lineage (GTDB taxonomy): Bacteria > Bacillota > Clostridia > Oscillospirales > Acutalibacteraceae > CAG-488. The sequence goes on along the minus strand of JAZNCK010000140.1, from coordinate 10,317 downwards.
TCATATCTGTCGAGAAGACGGTTATGATTGTACAAGGTTCTCTTATACGGAGGATTGCCGTAAGTAAGAGTTTCTTTCTTTTTTGAACATACAGAAAGAAATTTTTGATTTGATACAGATTCACGCCCTAACAGTGCCATATCATAAGCTGTAGAATAATGCTCGTCACTATCGAGACCTGACGGAGTGGCAAAATTAGTATTATTCATACCAATTTCCCGTGCTCTTTCGTTCATCAGATCCAAAAAAGAAACATAGTCATTACTCAAATAATGAGCAGTAACATTAGCAGCATCATTACCGGACTGAAGCATCATGCCATGAACCAATTCGTCAAGAGACACGCGGTCACCCGGTAATAACCCCATAGAAGTTCCTTCAACTTTAACCATATCAGGAGTAACTGTAATCTCATTAAGTAACTTGCCTGATTCAATCGCTAACAGAGAAGTCATAATTTTGGTTGTGCTTGCCATCGAACACTTTTTATGTGCGTTTTTTTCAAACAAAACATCTCCGGTTTGCTCAGAAATGACAACAGCACTAACCGCCGAGAGTTCATCCTTATTTAAAGCATAAACTCTCAGCATAGTTATATTGATTATAAATAAAACTAAAATAACTTTTTTAATCAATCATACCACCTGCCCGTAAATTATATGCAGGCAGGGTTGATTTTAATTATATTTCTTCAAAAACAGAATCAACTACATCAGTTGCCTTGTCGCTCTTAAACTTTGAGACAACGTCGCTAACTTTATTAACGACATCCGGAACCATGCTGATAATCCTTTCGGCGGAGTTTTCAACACCTTCTGAGATGTATTTAACACTGACTTCACCGTCTTTGATAACAAGGAAAGCAACAGGAGAAATTGTTACTCCTGCACCGCCGCCACCGCCGAAAAGTTCCTTATTTGTCTTTGTCGGAAAATCAGAACCGCCTGAAGCAAAACCGTAAGTTACCTTAGAGATAGGAATAACCTTAATTCCGTCACCTGCGTCAATAGGATCACCGATAATTGTCTGGCAATCAACCATATCCTTAATCTTGTCAATAGCTGTTGCTAAAATTCCTGATGCTGACTGATCTTTCATTGTTCTTGTCCGCCTTTCATTTCAATATTCTTATTTTTATTAAATTTATTATTACTGAGCACAACCTTAAAAAGCTGAACTCCAAGCCGAATAACCAAAGCAATTCCGGCATTGATTACACTTCTGGGAACAAGAGCAACTCTTGTTTCAAACTGACCCTTGGTTTTATCTCCGCAGTAATTCGCAAAAATATTAACACGATAATTCTTAACGTGGCAAGAGGAGCAGATAAAACCAAGTGGAGGATATATCTCCTGGCATATCTTTCCGTATCTTAAAGCTGTTTTAGCAGCGTCACTTTCAGTTACAGAGATATCAATATATAACTTTTTAATATAAATACTTTTAAGAAATCCTTTTGAAAACTTTCCAAGACAAGATGCACAGTTACTTATCAGTTCAATAATACCTAAAACACCCTGATTGTTATAAAAGGTTTTAATAAAATTGTCTTTCTTAACAGTATTATCAGTTTCAGCAGATGTCGGCTTTTGAGCTTTATCTGCCGGTTTCTCTTCTTTAACCTCTTTGGGTTTCTTTTCTTTTTTCTCATTAGTAGGAGGATAGATATTAAACTTTAAGAACAGCCATGAAACCTTACACTTAAAAGCCTCAGTGTATTCAAGATCAAGTACAACAGGTACACTTAAAACTGCAATAAAAAACAAAATAATACCCAAAAATATGTATAAGGCTGTCATATACTACCACCTCCTGAAAAATTATTCTGCTTGGGTCACTTCACCTGTAAGCATTGTATTTTCAATAATCTTACCGTCATCAAGATTTATTTCAAGTTGATTAGGTAATTCATCGTTTTTAGGCAAATCTTCGCACTCAGGTAATTCGGGAAGTTCATCTAGATTATTAACACAAAAACACTTCAAAAATTCAGGTGTTGTTCCGTAAATCAACGGACGACCGGGAAGCTCCAGTCTTCCTCTTTCCTCGATCAGACCTTTAAGCGTAAGAGTCTGAATAACACCTGAACAGTCTACTCCGCGTACTTGTTCAATAAATGCTTTTGTTACAGGCTGATTATACGCAATAACAGCAAGAACTTCAAAAGCCGCATTTGATAACGGTGCATTCTTCTTAATTTCAAGAACTGCTCTTACTGAATCAGCATACTTTTGCCTTGTACATAATTGATAAAGCTTGTCCATTTTAACGAGACAGATACCGCTGTTAACAGCGTCAAGATCTCTCTGAAGAGAAATCAAAACCGACTCAATAATTTCAATTTCTTCATCAAGGGCTTCAGCAATTCGTTCTATTTCAAGCGGTTCACCTGCAGCAAATAATATAGCTTCAACTGCTGCTTGAATGTCATTCATTTTCATTGATGTAGTCTTCCTCCACGTCAAAGTTAATATCAGAATCGACCATTTCGACTTCAAGTTCACCCTCGACGTCATTGAGGATGATTTTTTTATCTTTAGTAAGAGAGAGTAACGCAAGAAAAGTAGCAACCATTTCTGAACGTGATTCAGCTTTTTCAAAAAAAGATCTGAATCTTTGCTTTTTACCTCTGAAAAGCCTATTCATAATAAAGCCGACTCTCTCACGGATCGGAACAATTTTATGTGCAACAATACCTGTAAAAGCTTCAATCGGTGGAGGAAGATTACGCTTGCCTCTGCCGACGGCAGCGAGATAATACTTAATTAACTCAAAAGGCTCATGTGACCTAGTGTATGTCATATCAGGAGCGAATTTTTCAGGTTTTCTGGAAAAATAATCAAAACCTTCAGCTTTTTCAGACAATTTCTGCGCCATCAATTTACAATCTTGATATTCTGAAAGTTCACCCTGTAATTCATTTTTGAGAGCATCTGCTTCTTCTTCATGAACGGGTAATAAGGACACGGTCTTAATATAAACCAACCTTGCAGCCATCTCCAGAAACTCGCTGGCTACTTCCATATCCTCTTCCTGCATAAGTTTGACGTAGTCAAGATACTGTTCGACAAGAAGAAGAATCGGGATATCATTTATATCAATTTTATGCTTACTAATCAGATGCAAAAGCAAGTCCATAGGACCCTCAAATACATCCAGCTTGTAAGAAATCGTTTCCATAAAATTCTCCTGTTAAATAAAACTGAAAACAACTGTGCTGACTATTTTATAAAACAAATCATAAATTACACCTGAAAGAATTGACAAAGGCTTAGTCAGTACACCAAAAATTAAAAGTGCCATAATTACAATAACAATATAACGTTCATACTTCATTACGGCAAAATAATATTTTGTAGGTAAAACCGCAAAAAGAATACGTGACCCGTCCAATGGTGGAACCGGAATGAGATTAAAAACCGCAAGATTTATATTAATTACAGCAGCATACTTAAAAAACATAAGCAGTGCATAATAAACAGCTTCATCAGAATTGCTGAGAGAAACTAAAGTTACAGCTAAAACTGACATAATGATAATCGAAACAAAAGCCATTACTAAATTAGAAACAGGACCTGCAAACGCAATAAGGGCCATAGCAAGCTTTTTGTTTTTCATCTTTACATTTCGAATATTTACGGGAACAGGTTCAGCATAGCCAAAACCAACAAGTAAAATCATTAAAGCTCCAAGCCAATTTATATGAGCCATCGGACTTATTGTAAGTCTGCCTTTTAATCTGGCAGTGTCATCACCAAGCTTTGTTGCGATATAAGCATGCGCAAATTCGTGTAGAGGAATTATGCAAAATACTACAAACGCACTTACACAAAGTCCAACAATTATTTCAAAAATATCGCCACCGCGCAATAAATCTAAAAGCATTATAATCTCCTTACTTTATAGCTACAATAACACGCTGTAAACCGTTAAAATCTTCTAATATGTACGAATCCCTTGCAAACACATCAAGCAGATTCTGAATATATTCACCTTGGTCTTCAGCGCATTCAAGTGCAATAGCCGAACCATTTTTAAGATACTGTTTAAACCAGTAATCTGATAAGAACCTATAAAAATCATAGCCATCATGACCACCGTCAAGTGCTGTAAAAGGTTCTTTCAGGACTTCCTTTTCAAGCATCTGAATATCTTCTGTTCTTATATAGGGCGGATTAGATACTATCAAATCCGCAGCAATACCGTCAAGCACGTTTTTATCAAAAATATCCCCTTGAACAGGAATAACATTATTAACTGAATTATGTTCAATGTTTTTTATAAGATATGAATATGCTTTATCATATTTTTCTACAGCATATACCGTTGAATCAGGAAACAGCTTTGCGATTGATATTGCTATACAACCACTTCCGGAGCAAAAATCAACTATGACAGCACTCTCTTTTCCCATAAGAATCTTCTTTGCTTCATCAACGAGCATCTCAGTTTCAGGACGAGGAATAAGAACACCGTCTCCGACAAAAAAACTGTTCGAATAAAACTCCCAAACGCCGATAATATACTGCAATGGTTCTCCGCTGCAACGGCGGTTGACTAAATCAATATATTTATCATAATCAGTTTTTTTTACCTCTACATCTCTTTTTATAAAAAAATCTGAAGTGCTCATATCAAGAGAATACTCAATTAAACAACGTGCATCGAATTCAGCATCATCAATACAACAATCTTTCAGTTTTTTTATTCCAATACGATATAATCCATTAACAGTCAGTTTCATCTGCAGATTCTTCCGTGGACTTGTTGATATTTTCTTCCTCAATGCCTAACGCAACCTTTATTGAAGCTATACCAACTTCAATAATATCATCCGTGGGTTCTTTTGTTGTAATTCTCTGCATCAACGTACCGGGTGCAGAAATTGCACGCGTAAGAACGTTGTCATATTTTCCGGCAAGGCGGATAAACTCATAACCAACGCTCATTATAAGTGGAAGCAACAAAACTTTAATGACCATCCATATAGCTTTAGCATTGCGAATTTCAGGAAAAAATACTACAACAGCAGTTGAAATTACAATACTTATAATCAATGTAAGAAAAATAAAACTTGTTCCGCAACGAGGATGAAATCTTTTTTGTTTTTTCACATTCTCAACTGTTAGTTCAAGACCTTTTTCATAACAAAAAATAGATTTGTGCTCGGCACCGTGATACATAAACAATCTTTTAATATCTTTCATTAAAGATACAAGATACATATACGTAATAAAAATTGCAATTCGCATTACACCCTCAATAGCCGGTTTCCAAGTGTTGTTACCTTCTCCGAGAATCAGATCAGCAACAAATGACGGAAGCCACATAAACAGGAAAAAGCCCAACACCATTGCAATAACCATTGAAATAACGCCAATAACAGCCATCATCTTCGGTCCGAAGTGATCAGTTAACCACTTGTCAAGTTTAGACATCTCTTCTTCGCCGTCATCTTCCAACACTGTGGTCTTTTCAGCAGATTCCATAAGACACTTATAACCGAATATCATCTGTTCAACAAAATTAACAGGACCGCGAATAAACGGAAAATTAAAAATCTTATATTTGTCTCGAAGAAGAGTAACTTTTTTTAATTGAGTTTCTATTTTACCATCAGGCATTCTGAGGGCCATAGCAACACCAACGGGACCGTTCATCATAATCCCTTCCATAAGTGCCTGGCCTCCAACACTGTACTTTTTATTTTCAGGCATCTTCATTTTCCTCCTGAGTATTTTTATCGTTTTCTTGTGCTATAGCAGCATCGATATCCCACATATCATCAAGTTCAACATGATCAATATCAAAGCATATTGTAACAGTTGTACCCTGACCGAGGACACTGTCTATATCAATTGTTCCGTTATGCATACGTATGATTTCATCAACAACCGCCAATCCGATACCGGAACCGTGAACAGTCATATTTGTTTTATAAAACTTCTCTTTAATATGCGGAAGATCTTCCGCAGAAATACCGCAACCAGTATCAGAAACAGTAACCTTAATTCTGTCATCTTTTATTTCAGCAACGGTAATGATTTTTCCACCTTGTTTAGTATATTTCAAAGCATTATCCAAAACATTAACAAAAACCTGCTTAATTCTGTCAGGATCGCCGTCCATTGGCGCCGGAATGTTCGGAGCATTATATATAAGATCTATGCCTTCACGCATTGAACGATCCTTAAATGCAAAAACAGTCTCATCAAGCTCAGCAAGTATATCCATCTTTTCAACTTTTAAAGTCATTCTTCCGCTTTGCATACGTGAAAAATCAAGCAATTCCTCAACAATACCGTTAAGCCTTGAAGACTCATTTATTATTACAGTCATGCCACGCTGAGTTAACGCCGGATCAGTATCGCCAATCTGTAACAACGTCTCGCCCCAACCTTTGATTGCAGTCAAGGGGGTTCTTAATTCATGCGAAACCGTTGAAATAAAATCGTTTTTAATTTTATCGGAAACTTTAATTTTCTCTGCCATAATATTGATGGCATCACACAGTTCCCCTACTTCGTCTTTATATAAGTAATGATCAATACGCGCATCGTAATTACCGTCAGAAATCATTCTCGTTGTATCACTGATTTCACGAATAGGCTTTACAATTGAATTTATAAAAATAACGCCGGAAAATAGTAAAACAAGTACAAGTACAACGAAAACAACAAACAAAATCAGATACCATGAATTTATCTGTGCATCAATGTCCTCAAGGGATACAAGGTATCTGACGGCACCGATTGTATCACCTTCCTGATTAAGTATTGCCTTGGTAAGAGCCATAACCTTTTCACCGGATGCCGATTCACCGGTCCAACAGGCCTTTTTACTGGTATCCGCTATCGCAGACTCATATTCAGGCATCTGAACATAACTGCTGACAGAAAATCCACTCGAGGAAATAATTACATTTCCATATCTGTCAATGACCCAGACTTCAACTGAGTTTTTATCATAAAAATCAGAAATAAAACTTCTTGCACCCTGTTCAAAGCTGTCATCATCATTAGAATAACTCTCAAAATATACATCAACAATATTATTGGAGTAAGCCTGAATTTTTCTTTCGACTGAAGAATAATAATACGAATGGATGAAGTATGCACCTACAATACAGACAACTAATAAAAAAGCAATCACTGATATCGACGTCTGAACAAACCAACGTTTTGCCAGACCACTCAGAAAATTGAATGACTTTCTGTTTGCCAATGCATACACCTCCGTTAATCATTGAAATAGATTTACACCCATTTATAACCTAATCCCCATATTGTAAGCAAATGCTTGGGATTTGATGGGTCTTCTTCGATTTTTTTTCTTACTCTTCTGATATTTACATCTACAATCTTTTCTTCACCGAAATACTCAGCACCCCAGACATGATTCAAAATGTCCGTCCTGCTAAGTGCGGTACCTTGATTTTTGAAGAAATATTCAAGAATCTGAAACTCAACCTGAGTAATATCAATGTAACGTCCATCTTTAGTTAATGAACGACTCTTACAGTCCAGTCGGAAAGAACCTGATGCAATAATACTTTCATCTGTTTCTTCTTTTACAAACTTTATAGCAGATACTCTGCGAGCCAAAGCATCTACTCTTGCAGTAAACTCAGAAGGAGAAAACGGTTTGGTTACATAATCATCCGCACCAAGCAAAAGACCGGTCACCTTATCCATTTCTTGTGTTTTAGCTGTAAGCATCATAATACCGATATTGTTACTCATGCTTCTGAGTTTTTTACACAACTCAAGCCCATCCATTCTTGGCATCATTACATCAAGAACAGCGATTCCGATACTGTCACTTTCAGTCTGGTACTTTTCAAAAGCGTCTTGACCGTCAAAAGCCTCAACAACATCATAACCCGCACGGATCAGGTTAATTACAATAAACTCTCTTATAGTTGCTTCATCTTCAGCAACCAATACTTTAACTTTGCCCATTATTTACCTCCGAAATCAGAAATAATAAAGTTAGTTTCAAGCGTAGTTTCTTTAACTCCGAAGTTTTTACCTTCGTCAGTAATCTGATAAACATAAGTTTTACTAGATGTTGAAGTCAATTCGTTATAAGCTGAAAACTGCTTTTTTTGCTCCTGGTCATTTATATCATAAGCATATATACTGAACAGCAGGTCACCGATTGAATTTCTGGAAGAATCCCACCTGTAATAGTCCCATTGACCGTCAACTCCGGAAACCGTAATTCTGCCAACCCAACTACTTTTAATATTAAGCATATATCCGAGAGTATCGTTGACTATTGAATACTGAACAGGTTTCAACTTGTTATCCCTGAATTTTACCCATCTTGTAAAATAAACCGGATTCTGAACAATATCATCAACTGTAGCATTAGGTGTTGTTTTATTTATATCAGAAACCATAACAGCAGAACCGGGCATTTCGACACTCGTCGGAATTTCAAGATATTTATCTCCATCTATATCAAAAGCAAACATCTTGATGTTTCTCCATGTGGAGACCGTTGTCCTCGATACTACATCAAACAAAGGCGATAAAAGTGAATTCGTCTCATCATCCCAATAAACAACTTCAGTAATTGAATCCGATTGACCTTTGTTCGCTTCAATATAAATCAGATTGACATCTCCAACTGTCTCAATTCTAACAGAAGAGTATGACGAAACATTACCATCAAGATAAGTTTCACCTAAAGCGATTACAGATAACTTCATCAAATCATAATTATATATGCGCGCAAAAGCGGTCAGATGTTCAGGAACTGAAGCGTCAAGAGTTAATGTGAAAATATCCTCAAAACCATCTCCGTTAACATCAAGGATATCAAAGTAAGTATAGGGATAAGAACCTATAGTGTTGAATTGACCGTCGGTTACGTTGTAAACAACAAACGCCTTATTTGTCTTACTTGCAAACAAATTCCATCCGATTACAATTTCATAAAAACCGTCACGGTTAATATCTGAAAAACATACTTTATCAATTGAGTTACCTAATCCGTCATAAGTCTGAACAACTGACCAGTTTTCATCCTTATATTCAAAGTACGAAATTTTAGCAAGGTCCGGTTGCGCCTTAGTGGTATAAAAGACAATAGCTTCTTCTTCTTTGTCCGAGTCACAGTCAAACGTAACAAATGCAGATTGAAACTCGCCGTTTTCAGGAGTAAGTAAAGCAAACTCTTTTTCAACCATCTTCTCAAAAGAATCCTGAAGGCCTTGATATTTACCGGATAGTTTTGGAGGTCTTATGAGTTCATCAAATCCGGAAAATCTGAACGAGCAAGCACTTGTTGAAATTAAAATCACAACAACCAGAAGAATCGAAATCAGAATCTTTAACCGGTTCACGCTTTAACCTCCTTCAAATTAAAGTTGACAGACTTACAGATATAATTCTATTCATATTATTATAGCATAAACAAATATAGATTTACAACACTAAAAATGAAAAATTTAAATAATTAACACATTATTAATTTTATATAAATGTATACAAAAATGCCGATAAGAGAAGCTTTAGCTTCTCTTATCAATAAAACTATTTTAATCTGACAAAAGCGTAATATGTACCGGTTACCCAACAGCCGTTATTCTTAACGGTGACAGTCATAGGAATACGGTTACCGTTAGAAGACAGCTCAACACTTTCTAAATTTATTGTAGCTAAAACAGCATTTTGTGTTATCTCAGGAAGCTCATCAGTCTTTCCGCAAATTGTTACAATTCCGTCATTCTCAGGTGTAACATCCAAAGAATCTGCATTTTCTTTTCCTTTAACAGTAATATTCTCAGGTAAAAGAGTTATTGTATCTGTAGCATAATCTGTAAGCTCAACTTTAACTTTAAATGACTTCGTTCCATCAAGAATCTTAACATCAACAAGCTCAGAAGCATTGAACTCAAAAGAATTATTATCAGGAGTAATCTCATTAAAATCGAGTGTTCCGACTTCAAGAGTATCATCAGAATGAGAACCGTTCTGCATAACAGCAACTTCTACAGATGCAGGACTGCACGTGTAGGCAAGCGGTTTATTGAGATATTCCGGAGGAGAATTTTCAAAAGAAACAGTAACCGGTAGCGTCTGAACCTTATACACCGGTAAAGTAACCGGAACTTTCAATGTCGATTCACCGTTAATTAGAATATGCTTAAAATCATCATACAAATCAGTCTCAAGCTTTATTTCAGCATCAACAGTTACACTTTCAGTTAACTTTTCATCAACAATTATTTCAGCATACGCACCTTTAACTTTATCAATTTCAGATTTTGCACCGGTCAATTTTACAGTTTGAGTTGATAAGATTATA